>NZ_JADOGI010000280.1 GCF_015645445.1 Nonomuraea cypriaca
ACCAGCCGTACCCGAGGTAGAGCACGACCAGCGCGGCGGCCAGCGCCATCACCGAGCCGACGCCCAGGTCGATGCCCTGCGTGCCGATCACCAGCGCCATCCCGAGCGAGACGATCACGATGGGGGTGACCTGGACGAGCTGGGTGCGGAAGTTCGACGCGTCCAGGAAGTGCGGCGTGAACAACACGTTGAACAGCAGCAACACCAGCACGGCCGCGTACACGCCGTAGTCCTGCACCCACGCGAAGACCCGCGGTTTGAGCACCGCGACGCGCCCTGAGGTGAGCTCAGCCATCGGACTGCTCCGCGATCGTCGCCATGATCCTCTCCTCGGTCACCTCGTCGCCCGACAACTCGCCGGCCACGGCGCCCTCGCGCAGCACGAGGATCCGGTCGGCGCCCTCGACCAGCTCCTCCAGGTCGGAGGAGATCAGCAGCACGCCCAGTCCCTCCTCGGCCAGCTCGTCGATCAGCGCCTGCACCTCGGCCTTGGCGCCCACGTCGATGCCGCGTGTGGGCTCGTCCAGCAGCAGCACCTTGGGCCGTACGGCCAGCCAGCGGGCGAGCAGCACCTTCTGCTGGTTGCCGCCGGACAGCTCCGACACGAGCTGGTGGGGCGAGGCGGCCTTGATCCGCAGCCGCCGCATGAAGATCTCGACCACCCGGTCGATCTTCGTGTCCGACACCACGCCCGCCCGGCCGAGCGAGGGCAGGGCGGCCAGCGCGATGTTCTCGCGGACCGACAGGGTCGGGATGATGCCCTCGGCCTTGCGATCCTCGGGCAGCAGGCTGACGCCCGCCCGGATCGCCGCCGTGGTGGAGCCGCCGCGCAGGGGCAGCCCGGCCACGAGCACCTGTCCGCCGTCCAGCGGCAACGCGCCGACGATGGCCTTCGCGGTCTCGGTACGGCCCGCGCCCAGCAGTCCCCCGAGACCGACGACCTCACCGGGGCGGACGGAGACGTCCACGCCGGCCAGGACGTGCCGCCTGGTCAGGCCGCGCGCCTCGACGACCGGCGCCTGCCCGTCGCCCTGATCATTACGGCGGGTGAAGCGGGTCAGGCCCTTCGTGCGGACCTCGTTCAGGTCGCGGCCGAGCATGAGGGAGATGAGCTGGAGCCGGTCCAGCCCGTCGAGCGGCCCGGTGTGCGCCAGCCGCCCGTCACGCAGCACGGTGACCCGGTCGCACACCTGGTAGAGCTCGTCGAGCCGGTGGCTGACGTACATGACCGCGATCCCGGCGTCGCGCAGCCGCCTGATCACCCCGAACAGCGTCTCGACCTCACGCGGCTCCAGCGAGGACGTGGGCTCGTCCATGATGACCACCCGCGCGTCGATGGAGACGGCCCTGGCCAGGGCGACCATCTGCTGCGCGCCGACGCCGAGCGTGCGCAGCGGCCGCCGTACGTCGGTCTCGACGCCGTATCCGGCGAGAACGCGTTCCGCCTCGCCGTACATCGCGGCCGCGTCGATCACGCCGAAGCGGCCTCGTGGCTCGCGCCCGAGCAGCAGGTTGCGGGCCACGCTCATCATCGGGACGAGGTTGACCTCCTGGTAGATGGTGGAGATGCCGGCGCGCTGCGCGTCCATGGGGGTGCCGAAGACGGCGGGGCCGCCCCGGTGGCGCAGCTCGCCGCCGTCCGGCTGGTACACGCCGGTGAAGACCTTGATCAGGGTGGACTTGCCCGCGCCGTTCTCGCCCACGAGGGCGTGCACCTCGCCCGCGCGCAGGGCGAGGGCCACGCCGTCGAGAGCGAGCACGCCGGGGAAACGCTTGCTGATCTCCCTGGCCTCGAGAACCGGTTCCAAGTCAGTACGCCTCACCGAGGGAGTCCTTGGCGTTGGCCGTGTCGTAGTCGCGGTCGGAGATGATCACCTTGTCCGGGATGGGCTCGCCGTCCAGGAACTTCTGGGCGGTCTCGAAGGCGAGCGGCCCGAAGCGCGGGTTCGACTCGATGACCGCGTGCAGCCAGCCGTCGGCGATGCTCTGGACGGCGCTGCGGGTGCCGTCCACCGACACGATCTTGATGTCGCCCGGCTCCTTGCCCGCGCCCTTCAGCGCGGTGACCGCGCCCAGCGCCATCTCGTCGTTCTCCGCGTAGATGCCGTTGATGTCGGGGTTGGACTGGATGAGCTGCTCGGTGACCTGCTGCCCCTTCTCCCTGGCGAACTCGCCGGTCTGCTCGAACGAGATCGTGATCCCGGGGGCCTGCTCCTTGACGCGGTCCTTGAAGCCGTTCGTCCGCTCGGTTGTCACGTTGTTGCCGGGGGCGCCGAGGAGGATGGCGACCTTGCCCTTGCCGCCCACCGCGTCGATCATGCGGTCGGCGGCCCGCTTGCCCTGTTCGTAGAAGTCCGAGCCGATGAACGTCAGGTAGTCGCTGCACGCCTTGGCGTTGATCTTCCTGTCGACCGTGATGATCGGGATCTTCTTGGCCGCGGCCTGCTGGAGGACCGGCTCCCAGCCGTCGGAGTTCAGCGGGGCGATGACGAGGAGCCGCACGCCCTGGGCGATGAGCTGCTGGACGTCGGTGATCTGCTTGGAGAACTGCGACTGGGCGTTGGTGACCTTGAGGTCCGTGATGCCGAGCCGGTCCGCCTCGTCCCTGATCGACTTGGTCTCCGCGATGCGGAACGGGTTGGCTTCCTTCTCGGACTGGGAGAAGCCGACCGTGGCCGTCTTGAGGTCGAACTTCGTGCCGCCGAACTGCTCCAGCGTGCACGTCGGCCCGGCCGTTCCCGCGGGGCTCTGGACGACCTGCTGCCCGGCGGTCCCGGTCGGCGCGGGCGCGCTCTGCGGCGCCTCGGCCTTGGCGCAGGCCGCCGCCGTGAGAAGCACGGCCAGGGCCAGCGCGGCTGTCCGGAGATGGGGGGTCATGGCGATTCCTTCCTATCAGGGCGCGACGCCCGGGTCCCGTCAGACGTGACCCGGGCGCGACGCCCGGGTCACGGGGCTGTGCCGGTGACCCGGGCGTGCGCGGCCGTCAGGCGCAGGGTGGGTTGATCGCGCTCGTGAGAGCCTTGTGAGCGTCGTGGACCCGCTTGACGTCGGGCTTGGTGATCGCCCGGTCGTACGTCATCAGTCCGTTGATCTCGGTCTCGACGTCGGTCGTCTGGGTGTAGATCGCGGCGCTGAGCCCCTCACAGGCGTGCAACCGCTCGAGCTCCTTGACCATGCTGACGTAGCGGGTGGTGAGGGCCTCCGGGTCGGGTTCGACCGCGTAGCCCCAGCCGCCGCCCGACCAGGTGTGGCCGACCACGGGCAGGGCCAGCCCGCCGTACTCGCCGAGCACGTTCGCCCTGGTGCCGGTGGGTTTGCCGGGGTTTCCGGGGCCCGGGTAGATGTGGAAGTCCTTGATGTCGCCGTTGCCCCCGTCCACGGCGCCGCAGCAGTTGATCCCGCTCATGTTGTTCACCAGGCGCGAGGGGTCCCAGCCCTTGACCAGGTCGGCGATGCGCGCCTGGTCGTACTGCCCCCAGCCCTCGTTGAACGGCACCCACATCACGATCGACGGGCTGCTGCGGTGCTGGTCGACCATCTCGCGCAGCTCGGCCTCGTACTGCGGTTTGTCATCCGTGCGGAAGGCGGCCGGCATGTCCTGCCAGACCAGCAGGCCCAGCTTGTCGGCGTGGTGGTACCAGCGGTCGGGCTCCACCTTGACGTGCTTGCGCACGGCGTTGAAGCCAAGGTCCTTGGTCCGCTTCAGGTCGTAGCGCAGGGCCTCGTCGGTCGGCGCCGTGTAGATGCCGTCGGGCCAGAAGCCCTGGTCCAGGGGGCCGATCTGGAAGACCGGCTGACCGTTCAGCAGCATCCGGTTGCCGGCCAGCGAGATCGAGCGCATCCCGAAGTACGACTCGACCTTGTCCTGCTTGAGTCTGACCTCCAGGTCGTACAGGTGCGGGTCGTCCGGGGACCACAGCTTGGGGTTGGGCACCGGGAGTCTGAGCTCCTTGCCTACCGCGCCGCGTACCGTGCCGACCACGCGCCTGCCGTCCCTGGCCACGACGGTCGCGGTGCCCGCGGAGCCGTGCACGGTGACGTAGAGGGCCTGGCCGCGCACGTCCGGCGTGCTGTCCACGCGGTCGATGTGGTCCCTGGCGACCGGCTCGATCCAGACGGTCTGCCAGATGCCGGAGACGGCGGTGTACCAGATGCCGCTCGGGTCGAGCCGCTGCTTGCCGATGGCCTGGGTGCCGGTGTCGGTGGGGTCGTACACGCCGACGACCAGCTCCTGGCGGCCGCCACGGCTGAGCGCGTCGGTCACGTCCGCGGTGATCCGGTCGTAGCCGCCCTTGTGGGTGGCGACCTGCTTGCCGTTGACGTACACGGTGGACTGCCAGTCGACGGCGTCGAGGTGCAGCAGGAGCCGCTCGCCGCGCCAGGTGCGCGGCACCTCGAACGTCCGCCGGTACCACATGCGCTCCTCGTGCCGGCCTATGCCGGACAGCTGCGACTCGACCGGGAACGGCACGACGATGCGCTCGCGCAGGTCGCGGCCGATCGGCGCGGCCTCTCCCGCCTTCGCCGGGGCGAACTGCCAGGTGCCGTTGAGGCTGCGCCAGCGGTCCCTGGCCAGCTGCGGCCTCGGGTACTCGGGGAGCGGATTGGCCGGGTTCACGTCATCCGCCCACTTCGTACGCAGCACGTAGGCGGAGGCGTTGACCACGTAGGCGTGCGCGTACGCGGCCAGCGGCGTGCCGTCGGCGTGGGTGATGCCGCCCTCGCCGTCGTAGGAGGCGCGGACGGTGCTGCCCGCCTTCGCCGGGACCGGGTGCTTCAGCTTGAGCTCGACGGTCTCCGGACTCTTCAGCACCGCGGCGGTCACCGGCCAGTCGGCGGCTCCGACCTTCATGGCGAGCTTGCTCGCCGCGGTCGCGGGCAGCGCGGCCAGCGGCTCGGGGAACGTGAGCGTCGCGACGTCGCCGGCCTCGCTCAGCCGGGCGTCCGCGGGTCCAGGAGGCTGGAAGTCCGCCGGCAAGGTGAACGCCTCCGTGGGCACGATCGCCTTCGGCTGGCTCGGGCTCTGCCAGCGCAGCCGCAGGTGCGCGCCGCCGAAGTGCTCGAAGTACTCGACCTTGATGTCGTACTTCCTGCCCGCTTCGAGGGCGATCGGGGTGCCGATCTGCTCGCGGTCCCAGTCGTCCACCCAGTGGTCGATGATCGGCTTGCCGTCCACCCAGAGGCGGAAGCCGTTGTCCCCGAACATGGAGAAGGTGTAGGTCTCGGAGTGCTCCGCCTGGATCTGCCCGGTCCACCGTACGGTGGCGTCGTCCTCCCTGCCGGTCAGCAGCGTGAGCGTCGGATTCAGGTCGGGAAACTCCAGGTTCGGGTCGACGACGCTCGCCTTGAGCTCGCCGAAGTCGAGTGTCCCCGCTCCCGAGGCGAGGTAGTAGTCGCCGCGCAACCCGTTCCGCTCGGCCACGGCGCCGGAGGAGGAGGAGTCAACGGAAGCGGCGGAGGCGGATAACGGCGTCTGCCAGTACACGGACATCAGTACGGCCAGCAACAACGCGAGGCGCTTGCGCACGGGGGGTCCTTTCGACACGAGGGCCGATCAGGTTCGGACAGCTTTTGACCCTGACTTGCTCCAAAGTAAGCACCGGCGGACCGAGCCGGTCAAGATTTCCGATCAAATTCGTTCCCATTCGGTCAGAGGCGAACCCATGTTGACTGTTCGTCTATGATCGGGAGCGTGAGCGACACGCAGAGCGACGGACGCCGGCCCGTGTTCGCCGCCGAACGCCGGCAGCGCATCCTCGAATTGGTGCGTGCCAACGGCGCGGTGTCGCTGCGCGAGCTCGCCCAGGCCGTCCACTCCTCCGAGGTGACCGTCCGCCGCGACCTGCGCGCGCTGGAGTCCGAGGGCCTGCTCAACCGGCACCACGGCGGCGCCACGCTGCCCGGCGAGCTGTCCCGCGAGGCCGGCTACGCCCACAAGGTCTCCCTGGAGTCCGCGGAGAAGGCCGCCATCGCCGACCTGGCCGCCGCCCTGGTCGAGGACGGCGACGCCATCGTCATCGGGCCAGGCACCACCACACAGGAGTTCGCGCGGCGGCTGGCCAGGCACGCCGAGCTCGCGGTGGTGACCAACTCGCTGCTGGTCGCCCAGGTGCTCGCCGGCTCGCCGCGGGTCGAGGTGATGCTGACCGGCGGCACGCTGCGCGGCCCGATCCTGGCGCTGGTCGGCAGCGCCGCCGAGCGGTCGCTGGCCGGGCTGCGGGTGCGCAGGGCGTTCATCTCGGGCAACGGGCTGAGCGCCGATCGCGGACTGTCGACGCCCAACATGCAGGTGGCGGGCGTCGACCGGGCGCTGGCGGGCGCGGCGGAGGAGGTCGTGGTGCTGGCCGACCACACCAAGATCGGCGTGGACACGATGGTGCAGACCGTCCCCGCCGAACGCATCGACCACCTGGTCACCGACGACGCCGCGCCGCGCGACGTGCTCGACGAGCTGAGCGGGCGTGGCGTCCGCCTGCACGTCGCCCAGTTCTGATCGAATGTGACAATCCCGTTACTGGAACGTTTCCTTCCTCGACCACGATCGAGGCGGAGGCAACCGTGCTACAGGTGGCAGGCGTTCTCAAGACCTTCCAGGGCGTCACCGCCCTCGACCACGTCACCCTGTCCGTACGCCCCGGCGAGACTCACGCCCTGATCGGCGGCAACGGCGCCGGCAAGTCCACCCTGGTGAAGGTGCTCTCCGGTGTCCACCAGCCGGACGCGGGCGAGCTGCGGTTCCTCGGGGAGCCGGTCAGGTTCGCCGGCCCAGCGGACGCCAAGCGGGCCGGGATCGCCACGATCCATCAGGAGACGAACCTCGTACCGACCATGAGCATCGCCCGTAACCTGCTGCTGGGCAGGGAGCCTCGGGGGCGGTTCGGCTTGATCGACGCGGCGGCCGTGCACGCCCGCGCGGAGGAGGTGCTGGCCGCGTACGGGCTGCGGGCCGACGTGCGCCGCCCGCTCGGGTCGCTGGGCGAGGGCGCCCGCCAGCTCGTCGCCCTGGCCAGGGCCGCCTCGGCGGACGCCCGCCTGGTCATCATGGACGAGCCCACGTCGGCGCTGGAGCACGCCGAGCTGGAGATCCTGTTCGGCGCCGTCAGCCGGCTGCGCGAGGAGGGCCGCTCGGTCGTCTACGTCACCCACCGGCTGGAGGAGCTGTACGGCGTCTGCGACCGCGTCACGGTGCTGCGCGACGGCCGGGTCGTGCACACGGGGCCGCTGGCCGGGCTCGACCGGCTGCGGCTGGTCGCGCTCATGCTGGGACGGCCGTTCCACCCGGTGGAGCCCCCGCTGCCTGCGGGCGAGCCGGACCCGCCCGCCGACCTGCCCGTGCTCGAGGCCAAGGGCCTGACCAGGCAGCACATGCTGGACGGGGTGTCACTGGCGATGCGGGCCGGCGAGGTGGTCGGCCTCGGCGGGCTGCTCGGGGCCGGGCGCAGCGAGACGGCCAGGGCCATCGCGGGCGCGCTGCCGGTGGACGCGGGGCAGGTGACGGTCGCGGGTGCGGCGGCCCGCAAGTGGTCGATCAGGAACGCCGTACGCGCCGGGGTCGGCCTGGTCCCTGAGAACCGGCGTACCGAGGGCATCGTGCCCACCCTGTCGGTACGCGACAACATCGCGCTGGCCGCCCTGCCCCGGCTGTCGCGGGCCGGGATCGTGTCGGACGCGCAGGTGGACGGCATCGTGGCGACGTTCATGAAGCGGCTGGGCATCAAGGCCGTCTCGCCGCGCCAGCCCGCCGGGGAGCTGTCAGGGGGCAACCAGCAGAAGGTGCTGCTGGCGCGCTGGCTGGCCATGCACCCCAAGGTGCTGCTGCTGGACGAGCCGACCAGGGGCGTGGACGTGGCGACCAAGCTGGAGATGCAGGCGCTGCTGGACGAGCTGGCGGTGGACGGGCTGGCCATCCTGCTGATCTCGTCGGACGTGGCGGAGCTGGTGGCGAACTGCGACAGCGTGGTGGTGCTCAGGGACGGGGCGATCACGGAGCAGCTGACCGGCTTCGAGGTCACGGAGGACCGCCTGCTGTCCGCCCTCGCCAAGGACTGACCACCGCCGGTGCCTCAGTAGACGGAGATGTGCGGGTGGTCGTAATGGTTGGCCGTCGTGCCGCCCCGGTCGGACATGGTGCGCCACCCGCCCGTCCCGGCGTGCCAGATCCGCTGCCGGTAGATGACGTACATGATCCCCAGCCGCTTGGCGTTCTTGATCGCCCAGGCGGCGATCTGATCGCCGCGCTTGAGCTCCTCCCCGGAGGGCATCGCCCCGCCCCGGCTCAGCATGAAGTCACAGGCCCGCCCGAGCGGATGCTCGCCACCGTCCTGGATCGCCCGATAACACCCGATCCCGTACGGCACGTCGAACCGATCGTCGATGAGCTTCTTGACCAGCCGCATCCTGGGCGTGACGTTGTCCGAGCCGTCGGGAAGCTGCAGGACCCACGTGCCGTCGGGACGCCGTATCCCGGGCGCCGTGTAGAGCTGGTCGATCTTGTCCCTGATCCGCTCGATCTGCTTCTCGGCCTTCTTCCTGCGCTCCTCCAGGTCCTCCACCGTCTCGGCGAGCTCCTCGGCGCGCGCCGAGGACTCGTCCTTCGCCCGCTGGTGTGAGTCCCTGACCCGCGCGTACCCGCTGAGCCTGGCGGCCTGCGCATCGATGAGATGCTGGGTGAGCGCCATCCCGCCGAGCAGCCCGGACGGGTCCCCCCCGCCGGTGAGCAGGGCGAACCGGCTGGGCTCGCCGCCGACGTACCGGGCCATGGCCATGGCGCGCAGCTCGCCGGAATGCAGGTCGAAGGCCTCCTGGGCGGCGGCCAGCTTCTCCCGCGCTGCCTTCTCCGCCTTTTCCGCGTTCTGGTGGGAGACGCGGCTGCTGTAGTAGTCGGTGATGAGCTTGTCCGACTCCTTCTGCAGCGCCGCCAGATCCTTCCTCAGCTGCTTCGCCGTCGGTTTGGGATCGGCCCGCACCGCCGCCGGAACGGCCACCAGGACCGCGGCGGCGAGGACGGCGAGGACGGCGAGGAGAGCCTCCGCCGGAGATGGGCCGTGCTGCCGGTCGGCGGGGGACGCAACCGCCACTCTTCTCCTAACCCCGAACTTCAGGGCATGTTCCGGTCAGGAGTCGTTCAGGCCCGGGGACGCCCTCTATCCGACGCTGATAGTAGGGGATCGCGGGTCCCGGCATGCGACTTACGGCTTTTCCTTCTTGTCCGGGAGGTCGTCCGGCCGGTCCGCGTCCGCGAGGTCCGCGTCCGGGAGGTCGGTGCCTGGGAGGTCGCCGTCCGGGAGGTCGCCGTCCGGGAGGTCGTCCGGCTTTTGGAGGTCCCAGGACGGGGAGGAGCCGCGCGGCCGCCGTACTCTGCGGGCCACGATGTGCCGACCCAGGAACACCGAGCCCGGCACCACGACCATCCCCAGCAAGCCGACCCCCAGGTCGAGCTCGCCGTCCAGCAGTCTGGACCCCAGCCCCACGCCGACCTCGGCGTCCAGCAACCCGTCCCCCTCCCCGCCGAGCAGCGGCAGGCCGGCCGACACCCCGACGGAGATCGACAGGAGCGGCTCCCTGTTCACGGGCGGCGCGGGCGGCGGCGCGCCAGGATCGGGCGCGCTCGTCGTCGGCGGTTGGGTAGCGGGCGGATCGTCGTCCGGTGGGTCGCTGTCCGGCGGGTCGGTGTCCGGCGGTTCCTCGGCCGGCGGCGGCTCGTCGTCCGGGGGTTCGGTGGCAGGCGGCTCTGAGGTGGGCGGGGCTGTCGTGGGCGGCCGGGTGCTCGGCTCCGGCCGTTGCGAAGCCGTCGGCTGGCGCGTCGGCTCGCGCGTGACCGGGGGCGGCCCGGAGGTGGGCTCGCGCGTGACCGGACCAGGTCCGACCGTGGGTGGAGCGGTCGGCTCAGGGGTGTACGTGTCCGTACCGGAGTCCGTCGGAATCGGGGTGAGAGAAGTCGGAGGGCCGGACGTCGGCGAGGCGGGCACCACCGCCGCTGGCGGGGACGAGGCGGCGGGCGGGAGGGCGGCGCCGCTCCCCGGCGGGTCACTGAAGATCACGAACGTCGACACCACGGCCACGGCGGTCGCCACCACCAGCCCGCCCGTCACCGCGAGCTTGCCCGTGGGCGTGAGCGTGCTGTGGAACATGCTCGTGGTGCCGCCGTCCGCGACCGGTTGCGGCCGGGGCAGCAGCGCGGCGAGGGGCAGCAGCAGGATCCCGAGCCCGCTCCGCCCGCGTGTCTCCCACTCCTCGCCGTACGCGTCGAGCGCGACGCTCTCCAGTTCGGTCAGGAACGCCTCCGCCGACTCGGGCCGCGCGATCGGGTCCTTGGCCAGGCCGTGTTCGACGAGCGGTCGAAGCGGCTCGTCGACGTTCTCCAGCGGGGGCGGCGCGTTCTGGTGCTGGTAGGCGAGGGCGGCCACGTTCTCGCCGTGGAAGGCACGGTGCCCTGTCAGGCATTCGAAGAAGACGAGCGTGGCGGCGTACACGTCGGTCGCCGGGCTCGCCGGGGCGTCGTCCCACTGCTCGGGCGCCATGTACGAAGGGGTGCCGACGAGCTCGGCCGTCTCCCCGGTGTGGGCCGCCACGCCGAAGTCGACGAGCTTGCTGTCGCCCTCCTCGGTGACCATCACGTTCTCGGGTTTGAAGTCGCGATGCACCACCCCGCGCCGGTGCGCCTCGGCGAGCCCGAGCAGCGCGCCCTTCAGCACCGCCAGCGCGGCCTCCGGGCCCGTCCGGCCCTCGTGCTGCAGCAGCCGCCGCAGCGTGACGCCGTCGACGAGCTCCATCACGATGACGGCGTCATCGGCTGCTTCGACGTACTCCAGGAGGCGGGCGGTGTGGGGGCTGTCGATCTCCCGGATGACCTGTGCCTCGGCCCGGAACCGCGCCACGAACTCCGCGTCCGCCCGCAGCGTCGGTGACAGGTGCTTGATCGCGACGGACAAACCGTCGGCATCCCGTACGGCGAGCATCACCCGGCCTGTGCCGCCGTGTCCTAGTTCCCGGAGCTCCGTGTAACCGGGAACCTCCATGGCAGCCCCTCCCGACCGGATAAAGATCCTTATGTCAGGAAGCTAACCCGAGTCACGCGGTGTGTCGACCCTCTTCGCGGGAGTGACTGCGCCCCTGCCGTAATCGATATTTTTACTACTTTCTATAGTAGTTTTGTGTCACTCACGGATCACTTGCGGCAGTGGCTCGGCGCCTGGCCGCCGACGGAGAAAATGCACGTCACGGGCTCGGATCGGCGTACCAGACCGGGCTGGGACGGCCGTGTTCACCCGGCCCTCGGGGTCGGCTGCCCGGACGGCGCGGTCCTGTCGGTGCCGCCTGAGCACGTCGCCCGCGTCGCCGCGGCACGGACGCTGGGAGAGGTCCCGAAGCTGGTGGGGTACGCGGAACGCGGCTGGTTCGAGGCCGTCTACCGCTGGACGACCAGCCCCGCTCCGCTGGCGGACGCGGGCCACTGGGTCCCCGCCACCGCGCCGGAGGTCCCGGAGTGGCTCCACCCGTTCGGCGGCGACGCGCTGGTGGCCGTCGACCCGGACACGGGCGAGCACCTGGCCGGGGTGGGCATCAAGCGGCACGACGCGTACGGGCACGAGCTGTCGGTCGTCACGACCCCTGCGGCGCGCCGCAGGGGGCTGGCCAGGCGACTGGTGGCGCAGGCGGCGCGGCGGGTGCTGGACGAGGGGGCGGTGCCGACATACCTGCACTCGTTCACGAACCTCGCCTCGTCCTCTGTGGCCACGGCCGCCGGCTTCCCGAACCATGGCTGGACCGCCTTCGGCATCGCCGAAAAGTAACCCAGCCGCCGCCGGAGTCCGGCCCGGGGCGTCAGGGTCGCGGGCGTCAGCGCCACCGGCGTCAGGCCGAGAGCGTCAGCGCCACCGGCGTCAGGCCGAGGGGGTCAGGGCCACCGGCGTCAGGCCGAGGGGGTCAGGGCCACGGGCGTCAGGCCCTGACGGGAGGCCGTGGCGGGCGGTCCGGCGGCGGCGCGGGAGGCAGGTGGCGCGGGGAGTCAGGCGGCGGCGCGGGAGGTCAGGTGGGTGCGGACGTTCGCGGCGGCGGCGCGGCCGGCCCGGTTCGCGCCGATCGTGCTGGCGGAAGGACCGTGGCCGACGAGTTGGAGCGCGGGCTCCTTGACGACCTGGGTGCCGTCCACCATGATGCCGCCGCCCGGCTCCCTGAGCCGCAGGGGCGCGAGGTGGTCGAGGGCCGAACGGAAGCCGGTGGCCCAGATGATCGTGTCCGCGTCCAGACGCCGCCCTTCGCGCCAGGCGACACCGTACGGCGTGACGTGGTCGAACATCGGCAGGCGATCCAGCGCTCCCTTCACCAGCGCCTCCGTGACCACCTGGGTGTACACCAGGCCGGTGACGCTGACGACGCTCTGCGGCGGCAGACCGGCACGGACGCGTTCCTCGACCATGGCGACGGCCTCACGCCTGGCCTCCTCGCCGAACTCGTCCTCCCTGAAGACGGGCGGCCGCCGGGTCACCCACGCCGTGCTCGCGGCGACGCCGGTGACCTCGGAAAGAACGTGCATGGCTGAGGCGCCACCGCCCACCACGACCACCCGCCGCCC
>NZ_JADOGI010000281.1 GCF_015645445.1 Nonomuraea cypriaca
CATCAAACGCAAGCTGAAGAAGATCCAGTACCGGCCCCACCTGCTCACCGGCTGCCTGACCCAGACCGGTCTCACCCTCGACACCCCGGCAAAACCATGACCGACTCTACGAATTCAACCGGTGTATCGGAAAGCAGTGTCAGGTCGAGTTCGGTGAAAGTCTCGCCCTGGCTTTTGCGGCCGACGCCGATGGTTGGGTTGACCGGGTGCAGCCGTATCTGGTTGCCGCGTAGCACAATCACCCAGGGCAGGCTCTCCCGGGCGGCAACGGAAATCGCATGCGAGACCGGAGAGACCGCCCCGAACCGGGGGGAAGGACGATCGAAGAGCTCGTCGTGATCCAACAGAACGGCGATCGAGCGGGAGGTGCCCTGGTGTGTGAGAAGCAGCGCGGCTGACCCTCGGACAGTCGTGCCGTATCCGAGTGCCTGGATCAGCGGAAGCCCGCTGAGACCCAGCAGCGGACGGGCGATCGCAGCAGCGTCGGCCCAGTCGGCGCGGCGTGGGACTCCATTGCGGAGCTCGTGAGTGGCGAATAAGCCCTGGTTGGTCAGCCCCGGAGTGAGCTGCTCTTTAGCGGTGGTCAGAAGCCGATCTAGGGTGCGGAGGGCAATGTGCCGGTCCGGTTCAGCGAGCACCGTACAGCAGATCCTGCCAAGCTGGTCCACGGTCAGCTCGGTGATCGGATCGCCATCGTTTCCACAGGCCGCTGCCTTGGTCGTGCCTGCGTCGCTGTACAGAACCACGAGCAGAACCGGAGACGGGCGGTTCCCATGCCGAAGCTTCCACAGACGACGGAGACTCTCTGCCTTGGGTTCGCCGGCCTCGCTGAAGGCAATCGCTACTTCTAGGGGCGCGTCTCCGTTGCCGAACAGAATCCGCTCGGTGGTCAGCCCTCCTAGTACGCCGTCTGGTTGGTTCCACTGCAAGTCACGGGCGTCGACATCGTCCAAGAACTGCTCCGCGATATCTGCGATCACGCCCGCGACCTTTCGCCCAGCACGAAGGAGCACCAATCCTGGTTTTACTCCGATAGGCGCACATTGTCTAACAAGTTGATCTTCTGTGGCAAGCAGGACCAAAGGAGCTTGTTCTCACAAAAATGACTAAGCGCCCATAACTCACCTCTAGAGCCGTGAATAATACAGAAGCATTAAAAGGGATGCTTGGCGACGAACGGCTTACCCTGAAGTGAATAGGGGCTCCAGGGGCGTCGTCTTCCGACCAGTCGCCGCTTCCAGAGTAGTAACGGTTAACGCACGCAGTGCTTCAGAGGCCAGCTCGGATCTTCGGTCCGAGCCATTCGAGTTCGGGGTGCTTCTCGATCCGGTCGAACACTTCCTCCGGCGCCCTGGCATCTCGCAGCATGCACAGGACGAAGAGCCAATACAGCGAATCGGCCAGGAAAAGCTGCGCAGAAGGCGTCTGCTTCACCCGCGTGCCGAGGTGGTGAGCGATGTCATCGCGATCCCTTCTGACCGCCTCCGCCCAGATGCCCACGTCTCCAACAAGCCAGACGAAGAGGTTTCCCGCCAGGTCCGCGCATCGCGTAAGCCGGGTCTTGAACTTGCTCTGCGAGTGTCCGGACGCCGCGCGGTCGAAAGCTTCCAGGGCAGCCGCGCGGTTGAGCAGGCGGTCGGAGACGAACATACTCTTCGCGTACTTACTGGCCATGACCCTCCCGAGCGCCTCCCGGTGGCGGGCGACGCTCTCTAGCCATCGGCCGACGCCGTCGATGCCGCCGAACTCGGCGTAGGTGAAGAACATCTCGTGGAGAGACAGCTTGCCGGGGGTCTTGCTCTTGTCCTTGGAGTTCCATGGCACGAAAAACTCGATCGGCTCCCTCTCCTGGCGGTCACCGCCCTCCCAGGTCACGTCGGGGTGCCAAAACCGCATACCGTCGAACTCCGCCGTACGGCCTGTCGCGATGGAGACCAGGTCCTGCAAGTCGCTGGCGCGTTCCACGAGTTCCGGAACGGGGCGGAGCGACGATGTATAGAGGCGGAAGAAGAACTTCTGTGAAAGCTCTCGCGTAGTGATCCGGTCGCCGTTGATAGTGACCGAGTGCTTGAGTCGCAGTGTGTCACCGTCCGGCAGAGTAACGATGGCGTCATCCAGCGCCCGAGCCTCCAGTGTGATTTCTGGCCCATTCAGCGGGAGGTCGGCGACCGGGAATGCGTGCGTCTCCTTGATCCCGGTGTGGCAGATCCAGTGGGTGAGGTAGCGCAACTCCACCGACACGCCATCCGCGGCCAGCGCCTCATCCTTCTCGAAGTAGGCACCTTGGAAGATTTGGTTGACGTGGACAGTCTCTGTTCCGCCGCCACCGATGAGATGCCGAGTCGTGCGAGAGCGGAAACAGTCTTCCAGCGTGTATTGCTTGCCGTTCGCCAGCCCGTGGATGCGCGGGTAGGTTCCGTCCCTCTCGATCGTGTCCTTGGAGACTTCGATGATTGCGGTACCGTCCGACTGCAGCGAGCGGTCCCCTTCCTCGAACATCGAGCGGAAGGTCCCGATCAGTCGCAGTTCCGCACTGGAGTTTGGGTCGAAGCGGAGTCTTCCGGCCACCTTTCGGTCTTCGTGCTCGGGCAACCACCATTCACCCTCGATGTCGAAGGCGCGGAGAGAGTCGCTCAAAACGTTATCCTTTCTAGAATGATGGACTGGCCGGAATATCAACGCACCGGACCGCGGGCAGAATCGGGTATGGCTTGTACTCGTCGATGAGTGTTTGGAAGTCGGGGATCGGCACAGTGTCCTTTGTCGCTGTCGCCTGGATGGTAGTTGTGCTTGATCGACCAGCGGTGGCCCGCCTGCTACATCTGTAAGGTGCAGCCATGGTCACCCGGTGCCGAGTCCCGACGACGGGGCTGCGGCAGTTCCCTGAGTCAACCCCTTGCCGGAATTCTTGGCCCCACCGTCACTCCTCGCCCGTCAACGTCGTGCGTCCTCGCTTCGCTCCGGGCGCTTCACGTTGACCTGCTCCTCGTTGACGGCGATGGGGCTGTTGCCGAGGAGGGCAGGAAGCGGATCAGTTCCAGGAATGGGCTGCTGACCCCAAGGTCTGGATGCGGCGAGAAGGTGGGGTGCCCGGTGGCAAGTGGACCCGTACCGCAGGGCCGCCAGGCCCGAGGAACGGAAGCCGCGCGGCAGCCCAGCCTCTCGCTTTCAGACGGAGCAACCACCTTGGTCGACTGGTCGAGAAACGCGGACAGGTGCCTCCGTACGGTGTGACGGGTGCGTCGATATGTGGGACGTTGCTGTCAGCACTGCTGTCACCTCAACCATTGTCACCCGGTGTCAGGCCCAATCAAGGGAGGAGTTCCTGATCTGCCTTGGACATGGAACTTGCGGGCGCATAGCACCCACTTATGAACAGCCGTAACCCTGCTACCTTGCTCTCGTACCGAGACCTCAGTCAGGGGTTATCATTCCGCGTCCAGGAGCTTGAGGAACGCCAATATTTGCTCGGTCGGCTCTCCCTTATATAAATCACTGAAGGTGATCCCATGGCCGGCCAGCTGGCTAGTATTGAGGTAATAATGCGCATCCTTTGTGAACACTAGCCCTAGCTCTCGCAGGCGACGAAGATACTTCTGGCGGATTAGGTTATTTTTTATAATGCGCTTCTCCATCAATTCCCCGAAGACGCCTGGGCTCTCACCTAGGCCTCCGCGAAATGCAAGCATGAGTGCTCTAAGATCTACTAGCTTTCCATAGTCGGCGAAAAACGATCGTTCGCCCTGCGGTCGCACATAAGGCCTAAAGGCGGGGATAGAACTGCCCGAGTAGATTATCAACGACCTTTGGTCCGGACATTCGACGGAAAGTCGTCCGCTCACGCTAATATTCTCGGATGAAATGACCGAAGCGAGCGACTTTTCCTTCCCTGGATCAATGGAGAGGATTTCAGCTTCGATTACAACTTCATCAGCTATGATCATGCTGGCAGGGCCAAGCACAAAACGACTTTCTCGGCTACCAAGAATCACGCCTGAGTCGGTAACGATCAATCCTCTAGAAAGCCGGCGTGGCAAGTGAAGCCCACCCGATAGCTCTGTCACTGAAAAATCTAATGTACGCTCAGATTTGGTGAGCATGTCATGCAACAGCAGAGCACCTTCGTTTCCTTGTTGGACGAAGATGAATCTTTTCCAATCATCGGGACGAGCAGACTGAGACTGCGAGTCGAGGACTATAGGAATCAAGTCTTCCGTAATTACAGCGACTTCTGGTGCGTGCTCTGCATTAGGCGAAACCTCATTGCGGCCAAATTCATGAACGAATTGATAGAAGAAAGGGCCAACAGATCCAAGAGCGCCCCTAGGATCTGGCGCCAGTGCAAGCCTGCACGTCCTATCTACTGCTGCCTTCGCCATGATGAAGTCAGAGAAAACAACGTTGACGGCGCCCACTCCAGCCACGAAGGGGTGGTCGGAGGTGAACTGTCTGGCATCACGTTCGTAGTTTTCTCTGATGGCATCTGGCATACTTGGCGGAATGGGGACTATTGATTCTAGATGGAGTACTTTTCCTACTAGTCGAACACTCTGCTCGGAAGGACCGTATATCTCGTCGAAGTTATCCCAGTCGAGATTCGCGGGTAGGGTAGCCCGGAGCCTCTCTCGGACTTGATTCTGGAACTTAATCTGCTCGCGTTCCAAAAGGTTTGATATTATCGTCAGCAGGATGCTTCGTGCGTGGCTTGAAGGTGCTTCTAGAGCATGACGTTCGGCATAGGGGTTAGCGACAGCAAGGAACTCGCCAAGCACCGACAGTACAGGTGCGTAGCCTAGAAAGCCTTTCGCTTCTTCCCAGTTATTCACTGCGCGTGCATTAGGGTTTGAGAGCAGCGTTCGAGCAATCTCACTTAGTCGCTGGTCAAGGAGTTCGGCAAAGGGTTGGGGGTGCCGTACCGGCGCATCGTAGTGTCGATCAGGAAACTTCGTGTGCTGCTGAGACATGTATGATCTAATATAGCTCTGCGCTTGCTGATGACTGAAAAAGTCGATCCTGCCCGTGGTTAACGGACAGCTTGCCTCTGCAAAGGATTCTTTGACAAGGATCGCCGTATCTGCGCGCGACAGCAGAACAATGCTGGGCAACCCATTGCCAGGAGTTCCGGAAAGCTTCCTGATATTTTCAAGAAAGGCAAGGAAGTTGGCAGTTCCTGCCTTCAAATGAGCTTCATCGAGAGCGTCGATAATTACTCCTGCCCTGCCAGACACGACATCTCCAATGAATGGAGAATTGAAGCCTAATGCATCTTGAATGAGGCCCGACAGAGAGTATGATCCGACCTGTGCTTTTGATGCATTTACTAATGGCCACTTCAACGTGCTCGCTAAGGCTTCGGCTGCAGCCGTCTTTCCGACAGCGCCCGCGGCTTCGATCAGGAGCACCTTAGATCCGTCCGGAGCATCCCAGTCCGCTAGGTTGGGCCAGATATACCGGCTAGGAGGACTGCCTATGATAAGCAAGGCGGCAGGGGCGTTGCTCTCAAGGATAGGAGGATTTTCTAAGCGAGGTAGCGCCCCCTCGACCAACTTCAGGAGTGTATCCACCGTATACCCTTCCATCGTTGTGACGGAGCACGCGTTTTGCGAGCATACGCGATGGCGAACGGGATCGCTACTGTCAGTCGGTGATGAGCCAATAAGGGACTGGCATTGATAAAACCTTCACAATTGCGGCGAGCTTAAAAAGAAGAAAGTGTTCGACCTAAAGGCCCTACGTCGAAGGTCGCAGCGTACCTGCATTTGGAGCACTTCGTCGTTGCAGCCTCGAGGACTGAACCATGTCGCTGAGTTGTCAGCGCGTGGGCGGCGCTGGCCGCGACCGGCCGGAGAGCCGCAGCGCGGCCAGCGACTGCCCGACGCACGGCAGGCCGCCGTAGGCGGGCTGCCCTTGATCACGTGTAGATAAGTTGCTTTCTGATCTTGCTCGCCCATTGTCCTGTCTCGCTTGATGGTTGACATGATCAATCCGGAGTCGTGCCGAGGGTGCGACTCGCGGCATGAGCGGACGTTGACCGCGTATGGGCCGGTCGACAGATCAGGTGCGGAAGCCGAGCCGCGTCGCTCTGCGCGTCGGACCGATGAGTCCTGGCCGCGTCGGTGGTCCACCCTTCGACCGCACACGACAGAAGGTGGATCGATGAACGACCTGCATGACACCCTGGAGGCGTACGTCCGCGACGGATCGGTGCCGGGAGCGGTGGGCCTGGTGGCTCGCGGTGACCGGGCCGAGATAGCGGTCGTCGGTTCTGTCACCGTCGACGGCACCCCGATGGCCAGGGATTCGATCTTCCGCATCGCTTCGATCACCAAGCCCATCACCGCCGCCGCGGTCATGATGCTGGTCGAGGACGGCCGGATCGCGCTCGACGACCCGGTCGACCAGTGGCTGCCCGAGCTGGCGAAACCAACCGTCGTCCGCACACCTGACAGTGCGGTCGATGATGCGGTCCCGGCGGTCCGGCCGATCACCGTATTCGACCTGCTCAGCTCCCGTGCGGGGTACGGCTTCCCATCCGACTTCACGCTGCCGGCTGTGCAGCGGTTGTTCCCGGTACAGAAGGACGGCCGCGAGCCGCAGAGCTTCCCGGCACCGGACGTATGGATGGCTGAGCTTTCCCAGGTTCCGCTGCTCTACCAGCCGGGACAGGCGTGGTTGTACGACACCTGCTCCGCCCTGCAGGGCGTGCTGATCGCCAGGGTCTCCCGCCAACTGCTGCCCGAATTCATGGCTGAGCGAGTGTTCGAGCCGCTGGGCATGGTCGACTCCGGGTTCGAGGTGCCGGCCGACAAGCTCGAGCGGTTCACCAGCTACTACCGAACCGGCCCAGCGGGAAGTCTGGAGCTGGCCGACGGGCCGGACGGGCAGTGGAGCACCCTGCCCGCGTTTGCGTTGGGCTCCGGCGGGTTGGTCGCAACCGCTGACGACTGGCTTGTGTTCGGCCGGATGCTGCTGGGCGAAGGCACCACCGTCGACGGCCGCCGACTGCTGTCGGCCGATTCGGTGCGCTTGATGACCAGCGACCACACCACCCAGGCCCAACGCGAGATCGGCAAGTTGTTTCTGGAGGGCCAGGGCTGGGGTTTCGGCGGCTCGGTCGACATCGCGACCATCGATCCGTGGAACGTGCCGGGACGCTACGGCTGGGTCGGCGGCACCGGAACCTCGGCGCACATCATCCCGTCCACCAGCACGGTGGCCATCCTGCTCACCCAAGTGGCGGCCGACAGCCCGAGCCCGCCCGAGTGGATGCGGGACTTCTGGCGGTACGCGGCCAACGCCGCTAAAGCCAGCGAGTAATGACAGGCAGAGCGCAATAGCACTATGCCAAGAGGCCCTGACCTGCTGACGCAACCCCGGCATTGACCGTCAAAGCCCTCTCATCGGCATGAGCGGAAGTGTCGCCGGGCGACATGATGGCCAGTCCACGCAGAGCTTGGGTTGGTCAGCCTCGTCGTGATCATTCAAAGCATCAGGCGAGGCCGAAGCGTCAAGCATCATGTGACGCCCACAATCTTGCTCGCCCAATGTTGTGCCTGTTCAAACCCGGGTTCCGCAGTTGGTAGTCACACGGAAGCACAGCAACGGCATCTGACCAGGCGAAATAGAGTTACTGGCCAGTATGGCGTGTGCCTACAGCATCGCCGGACGCCTCGATCGCCTCTGACCTGCAAGTATGCCGTCTCTGCACGAGAAGATCAAGACTTGTTGTGGCCTGTCCGGGGCGGAACAATGATGTTGGTTCCTTGGTGTGGACACACATCGGGGACTTGAAGCAAAGGCAGGGGCGACACGCCGTTGCAGCGTCCGACAGAAGCGTCTGACCTGCGGAAACGCGAGAGGCGACCGTAGGCACACGCCACGCTCCTTCGCTAATGCCCGTTCTCCCAGGTCAAGCGCTATATTCCGGCTTCCGTTTGTCTACGAGCTGCGGAAGGCGGGTCAAACGGCATCTGTGTATGAGGTTGCGGCGGCCCAGACACGTTCGAAGCTGGCCAGGTACGTCTCTGCTGCCGCCTGCTGTTCGGTGGCTCGTAGGTGGATAACGGGAGCCTGGGCTGCAGGTGTGCCGTAAGCGTGGGTGTTGATCAGGAGGTCGTCGTCGGCGCGGTAGATCGAGTTGTAGAGCACGGTCCCATGAAGCCGGATCTCTGCCTTGCCGCTTGCGAGCACGGTGCGGTAAAGGGCGAGGGCGTTTCTGACGCGGGCGGCCATGACGGGTGCTCCGATGGCCTCGTCGATGCCGCGGGTTGCCACTTCCGGGGCGTCGGGGTCGCCGAGCAAGATGCGGACGTTGACGCCGGCCTGGGCTTGGGCGGCCAGGAGGCGAATAATGCCGGTGTCTTCGGCGAGGAACAGGCCGCTGTAGGTGAGGATGCCGATCTCGCGGGTGGCGGACTCGAAGTGGTGTCGCCAGGTGTGCTGGGGGACGGCCCAGCGGTGCGGGTAGACGGCCTGGACCTCGTCGGAGATGACGCGGTGGTGCTGCGTCGCCTCGGGCCAGAGGTCGGCTTCGTCGACGTGGAGGAGGTCGGCGATGGCCCAGCGGTGGCGCGGGTAGGGGATGCGCCCTTTCAGCCATCGGTGCACGGTCTTGGGGTCGACGGCCAGGTGAGCGGCGACGTCGGCGGGCTGGAGGCGGGCGTTGGCGAGGGCGTGGCGAAGGTTGTCGTTCAAGGCGCACCTCCGGCGGGGACGGGGTGTTCTGCCTGCGAAGCTAACACGAGACGTCCCTAGACGTCCCCGAGTTGGGGTGTAGAGGTTCCAGGTTGGAGGCGAATCTCGACGTACACAGACGGTGACGGCGAGAGGACGCCTCGGCGATGAAGAGCATCAAAGAACAGCAGCACGCCTACGCTCAGCGGTTGCTGACCACGCTGCGGGACGAGCTTGTCGAGCGGCAGATCACGGCGGTGCTGGTGGTGGCCGCCGATGGTCGGCCCGGGCTGGACGTGACCGATGGCCGGTTCCGGACGCGGCGGGTCTTCGTCCATCTGGCGTTCTGCTGGTTCTACTGGGGTGATCGGGAGGACGAGCGGGTCACCTGCCTGCGGCTGCCGGCGGCGGTCGAGCGGATCGAGCAGGCCGCGCGGGACGGCTGGCACGAGGGCGAGCAGGGGGAACTCGGGATGGACTTGAGTCGTATCGTCGACGCCTACCGTGCCTGACCTTCGATGGCGCAAGAGCGGGCCTGGCTGACGGGTGGGCGCGTCTACATGCAGGTGGCGGACCGGCTGCGGGAGCGGATCGCCTCCGGCGTGTACGCGCCCGGCGAGGTGCTGCCCTCGGAGGCGGCGCTGTGCCGGGAGTTCGGGATTGCCCGCAACACCGTGCGGCGTGGGCTGGCGATCCTGGAGGAGGAGGGGCTGATCGTGACGGTGCCGTCCAAGGGCCGCATCGTCACGGCGGCCTCCGTCCTGTCGCCGGATGCTCCGTACAGCTATCAGCGGATCGCGGGCGAGCTGCGCGAGCGTATCCAGAGCGGTGAGCTGGCTGTGGGGGCGGCGTTGCCGAGTGAGCTGACGTTGCGGCAGCGCTTTGCGGCCTCGCGCAATACGGTGCGGCAGGCTCTGGCGGTGCTGGAGCGGGAGGGCCTGGTGGTGGCCGAGCAGGGGCGGGGCCGGTTCGTGAAGGGTGAGACGTCCTAGGACGTCCTAGCGGGCAGACTGGCACACATCCGGCATCCCATGCCTATCGTAGACACCGTGGGACAAGCTGAATGGGCTCATGACCTGGCCAAAGACCTGCTAGAGACGGATCTTCCCCGGCGCTGGGCGCACACCCAAGGAGTCGCCGCCCGGGCCGTGTCGCTTGCCCCGATCCTCGGCGAGGCGACCGACACCTTGACCGCCGCCGCCTACCTGCATGACATCGGCTACGCCCCCCGCCTGGTCGTCACCGGCTTTCATCCCCTCGACGGAGCCCGCTACCTCCGCGATGTGCATCGCGCCGACGACACGTTGTGCCGTCTGATCGCCCATCACTCCTGCGCCGTCAACGAGGCCCTTGAGCGCTCCCTGTTCGACGCGCTCACCGTCGAGTTCGACGAGGAACCGCCGGAGCTGGCGCGCGCGCTGACCTACTGCGACATGACCACCGGCCCCGACGGCATCCACCTGGACGTCACCGAGCGTCTCGCCGAGATCCATGCCAGGTACGGCCCCGACCATCTGGTGTCCCGCTCCATCACCGCCTCGACACCGTGCATCCTGGCGGCCATCCGGGAGGTGGAAACGGCGCTAGCCGATGTACGGCAGGCCGGTACCGGCTAGGTAATGCTCGATCCGCATCCGCATCGAGCGATCCATCCGCAACGCGACCACCTGATCGCGAGACACCCAGCGGACCTCACGGGACTCATCGCTCGGGGTCGGCTCGCCGCTGACCGCGCGGCCGGTCAGAACCAGGGAGAACTCCTGACGCGCCTCGCCGTTGGAGGTGTAGAGGATGACGTGGCGGGGGTCGCTGTAGGTGCCGACCAGGCCGGTGATCTCACAGGTGATCCCGGTCTCCTCCAGCGTCTCCCGCATTGCGGCCTGCGGGATGGACTCACCGAGGTCGATCGCGCCGCCGGGAACCGCCCAGTTGCCGTTGTCGGTGCGACGGATCATCAGCACCTCGCCCGTGTCGTTGGTGACGACCACGTTGACGGACGGCACGAGGCTGTTGGCCGCGGGGGCATCGGGGTCGTCGTAGTAGTCGATCCGCTTGGCCATGGCTCAGGACCCTATCGGCCGGGCGCCGTCCCAGACGCGTTCGAAACTCTCGGCGTAGGTGGCGACCATGTCCCCGCCGATCACCTTGCGCAGATGGAAGACCGGCGCATTGCCCGCCGGCACCCCGTACACGTGCGTGTTGACGAGAAACTGATCGTCGGCCTGGTAGATCGAGTTGTACAGCACGGTCGCATGCAGCCGGAACTCGACGTTGTCCCGCCCGATCAGCTCCCGGTACAGCACGAGAACGTTGCGGATCTTGGCCGCCATACCGTCGTCGATGCCCTCGTCCCGGCCGCGCTGGGCTACCTCGGCGCAGTCCGGATCGCCCAGCAGGATGCGCACCTTCACCCCGGCGTCGGCCTTCTCGCCGAACATCCGGACCAGGCCCGCGTCGTCGGCGAGGAACAACCCGCTGTAGACCAGGACGCCGATCTCCTCGGAGGCCGAGGCGAACAGCCGTCCCCACACGTCCCTCGGCACCGCCCAGCGATGCGGGTACACGGTGACGATCTCGGACTCCGACGCTGAGGCCACCTGGTCGCGAGTCAGCGCCGACGGCCACAGGTACGTCTCGTCGGTATCCAGGTACGAAGCCACCGCATATCGGTGTTTTCGGTATGGCGAGCGGCCCTTGGTCACCCACCGCTCGACCGTTTTCGGGTCTACCGCGATGGCCTCCGCGAGCTGCGCGATGCTCACGCCGCGCTGCAGCAGCGCCGCCCGCAATCTCTCGTTCGCCATGTCACCTGCCAGCAGGACGTCTGGGGACCTGGCCATCGTAGGCCGGACGTCTTGAACATGTCCCGTCGTGTAGTGATCTCGTCCTGACTCTCCGTCGCATTCTCGGTTCGCAAGCACAAACCGAGATCCGAAAGGAGAGGTGATCACATGACTGACGAGATCTACCCGGAGCCCACCTGCGAGTGCAGCGCCCGCCTGGAGGAGGGCGAGGTCCACTGCCTCAAGTGCCGGTCCCGCGAGCGCTGGACCAAGAAGCAGGCGGGGAAGCGCAGGCGCGGCGGGCGCCGTCAGGGCGAGACCAGACGCCCCCCGCGTGCCCCTCGCGGCCTGGCGCAGGCGGGGGTGATCTGGTCATGACGACGATCCCCCTGATCATCGCCGGACTGCTCGGCGTCGTGCTGCTGACGGGCTACATCGCGGTCCTGGTCGGCATCCGCCGGGAGGACAAGGCGCTGAGCCTGCGTCATGCGCCGGACGGGGCATCAGCGGCGCTGGCCCGGAAGGTCACCGGCTGCTACGTCCGGGACGGCGTGTCGTGGACGTAGCCAACTGCTCCTCGACCCGCGACAGCCGTACCGACAGGTCCTGTACGGCGGCGCGCAGCTCGGCCACCTCACCGGCCGTCTCGCCGCCGGCGGGGCGCTGGTCGGGATCGCTGACGAACACGCCCTTGCCCTGCTGGCCGATCACCAGGCCCTCGTTGCGCAGGATGCCGACGGCCATCTTCACCACGGACAGCGAGGCGTCGTATCGCTGGGCCAGCTGGGCGGTCGACGGCAGAGGGGCTCCGGGCGCGAGGGACCCGCCGCGGATCTGCGCGCGGAGATCGTCGGCGATCTGCAGGTAGCCGGGCTGCCCGGTGTTCTTGACCATCGCCTTCCATCACACCACGAAACGGCAACCAGGCCAACCGAGAGCACATTGACAACCAGGCCAACTAGGTTAACTATGTTGGCAGGACGAATAAGGAGGTCAGTTGATTGGGCCCCTGCGGGGCCGCGGCGCATGCGGGAAAATCGGGGCTGGTTGCCCGCCGACGTCGATAGCTCTTTGGCGCAGGTGAGTCCGTAGGTCAGTTTGATCGCTGGGAGCCGTG
>NZ_JADOGI010000282.1 GCF_015645445.1 Nonomuraea cypriaca
CAAAAAATGCCTGGAGGGAATGAAAATCCCAACCTTCAAAAGGAATCCGTCAAACCAATGACGGGGTCATACATGTAAAACATGCACTGGCTTTTAACACACTGTTGAGTTCTCAAGAAACGGACGCATACATCCTTGCCGAAGTCCTGTTCAGGATCCCGACCCGGAGGCGTGATTCACGTTTCATTCATATTAATTGATTCGCCCGTTTCAAGTCAAATCCGGAGATTTGCTAGAAGCTCGATCGAATCCCTCTAATATGGTGCGCCCCGTTCTGGGGCAACCCTCGCAACTTACCGTGCCATCCAGGGCCCGTCAAATCAACCGGTTTTTCGGCGATCCTCGAGTGCCCGGAGACGGACTCGTACCGGAGCATGCCGAAGCGGCTCCACCGAGTGGCTCGTCATATCAAGGGGCTTCGCCCTGGGGCCCGTCCGCCTGACCGGCGTCCGGCTCACTCCCGGGGCAAAGTGAAAGACTAGGTCGCCTTCCGCCTCACGTCAAATCACCCCGCCGGGAGCGCCCCGGCCTCTGTACGGCCACCGCGACGTCCGGGCGCTTTGAGCTGGGCCTCCAGGACATGGCGGTGTCACCGTGAGGCCTGCTTGCCAGTCCATGCCAGGAGAAGAAGAGCAGACGCACCACGAGGGACGGGGGCTCCTGGCAAGGTCCCCTTGAAGGCCCTGGGAAAGGCGAGGCGGACAGCCGTACCGTTGAGGACATGTGCCTTCCCCCAGAGACACGGAGGTGAGCGGACGTGGGTTCGGTGGCGATCGGGGTGCGCGATCACTGTGGCTGGGCGGTGGTGGTGGCGGTGGCGGGCGCGCCGGAGACGCCGCAGGTGGTGCTGCGCCGGCGGGTGACGCTGCTCGACGATCCTGCGCTGCCCGACCAGCCCTACCATGCCGCGGCCGGGCTGGGGCTCGACACGGCGGCCGACCTGATCGGCCGCGTGGAACGGTCGGCGCGTACGGCCTCCCGAGACGCCCTCGCCTCCGCCACGCACGAGCTGGCCGGGCATGACGTGCTCGGTGTGGCGCTCGATCTGGGAGCGGTCGGCGCCGGCCGGATGATGGTGCCCGACGACCTGGGCGAAGTGCTGGGGAAACACCACTACCTGCACGGAGCCGAGGGCGAGCTCTACCACGAGGCGCTGATGGACGGGGCGCGAGAGGTGGGCCTCACGGTGAGCCGGTACGACTTCAAGGAGCTGCGCGGCACGGCGGCCCGGATACTGGGTCCGGCCGTGTCAGGGCGGGTCGACGGGTTGCGCGCACAGGTCGGCGCCCCGTGGACACGCGACCACAAGGACGCCGCCCTGGCCGCCCTCCTCGTGCTCGCGGGCCCACCCACCTGACCGCCGCTTGCCGGGCGCTCACAGGCGCTCCCGCTTGACCGCCGCCCTCCTCGTGCTCGGCAGCACTCCCGCCTCACCGTCATCCTGGCCGCTTTGCTCGTGCTCGCGGGCGCTCCCGCCTGACCGGCGCTCTGATCTCTGATCGTGCTCACGCCACCTGATCGACGAAGATCCGGTACGCGGAAACCATCACGTTTGCCGTGTTCCTGGGCCTCTGGCGCGTATCCTTCCCCGGTGACAACTGCCGCCACACTCGCTCCCCCGACCCGTCCGGCCGAACGTCTCCGCACGTCGGCCCCCTGGTGGATGGCGTTGATCGCCGGAGCGGCGGCGTTCTCGGGAACAACCGCCGCCACCCTGAACGGCGACGAGCTGGCCACGATCAGCTCCGCGTCGCGGTCACTGTCCGGGATGTGGGAGCTGGCGCAGCACATCGACGGCCATTTCCTGCCGTACTACCTGTTCATGCACTTCTGGATGAAGGTGGGCACGGCGGAGCTGTGGCTGCGGCTTCCTTCGGCGGTGGCGATCGCCGTGTCGGCTTGGCTCCTGGTGGATCTGGGCCGGCGGCTGTACGGCATCCGGGCCGGCGTGGTCGCGGCCGCCATCTTCGCGATCCTGCCCTCAGTGTCCTACTACGGGGCCTTCGCCAGGTCGTACGCGTTCGCCGCGGCGGCGGTGGTGTTCTCGTTCTGGGCGCTGCATCGGGCCGTCGAACGGTCGGACGGCCGGCGGTGGGCGGTTTACGGGGTGGCCGTCGCGCTCGTGTGCGCCACGCACTTGTTCGCGGTGCTCGTGTTGCCCGCGCACCTGGTGCTGGCGCGCCGGGCCGTGGTGGTGCCGATGTTCGCGGCGCTGGCCGCCGGGTGCGTGCCCGCCGTGGTGCTGGGGCTGGTGGGGTACGGAGAGCGGCACGCGATCAGCTGGATTCCGCAGCGCGGGCCCGAGGTGTGGCTGAAGTTTCCGAAGATGGCGGCGGGGGCCACCGGGCTCGGCGTGCTGCTGTTCACACTGGCGCTGGCCGGGGCCGTCCTGTTGTGGCGAGCCGGGAATCGCGGCGCGACACCACGGCACGGCAGGTCCGCGCGCCTCGGCCCGGCGGCATCAGACGGCGGGACCGCGGATTTCGGCCAGGGTGGTGTGGAGTCTGGGCGGTGGGTGTTCGTGCTGGTGGGGTGGCTGGTGTTGCCGCCGCTGTTGCTACTCGCCGTGTCCCACCTCGTGACCCCGGTGTACGTGGACCGCTACCTCTTCGTGACCGCCCCGGCGCTGGCGCTGCTGGCGGGTGTGGCGGTCGCCTGCCTGCCCCGGTTCCAGGTGGCGGCCGGGGTGGTGGTCGTACTGCTGGGTTGCGCGCTGGCCTTCCCCGACCATGTGGAGGTGCGGGAGGAGAACGGGCGGTTCGAGAACATCCCATGGGCGCTGCGTGTGATCAGGGCCGAGCCCGATGACGCGATCGTCTACGGGCAGAGCCAGCTGCGGACGGGATTCGAGTACTACGCGGATTCGCTGATGCCGGTCGACGTGCTCAAGGCCGGCAACGCGCCTTCTCCCGACGGTTTCGGCTACCCCGAACGTACCGACGTCGCCGCCGCGTTGGAGAAGCGCGACCGGGTGTGGGTGGTCTGGCGCGGGACCAAGCAGTCGGGCCTGGAAGGCGACGCGGTTCCGCGCGTCGCCGAGGTGGAGCGGGCCGGCTACGAACTCAGCTCCGCCAAGCACTCCGCCGACCTGCCGGGACTGACGGTGGCCCTGTTCACCCGCCGGTGAGGCACGGCGGGAGCCCCTGCCGGTGACGTACGGCGGGAGCACCTGCCGGTGATGGGCGGCAGGAGCAGGACGGCGACGTGAAGCGGGAGCACTGCTCGTGACGGGGGCGGCGGGAGCGGGGCGGGTGTGGCACGGAAAAGCGGGCCCCTCCGCTTCGGGAAGGGCCCGCTCGGGTGAGGGGATCAGCCGACCTCGACGCCGCCGATCGACTTCTTGCCGCGGCGCAGGACCATGAAGCGGCCGTGCAGCAGATCCGCGGCCGCCGGCACGTAGCCCTCGTCAGTGATCTTGACGTTGTTGAGGTACGCCCCGCCCTCCTTGATCGTCCGCCTGGCCGCCGACTTGGACTCCACCAGGCCGCTGTCCGCCATCAGGTCGACGAGGGGGGCGCCGAGCGCGGGCACGCTCGCCTTGGGCACCTCCGCCAGCGCCGCCGCCAGCGTGGCGGCCGTCAGGTCCTCCAGCGCACCCTGGCCGAACAGCGCCTTCGAGGCCGCCTGGACCGCGGCCAGCTCCTCCTTGCCGTGCAGCAGCTCGGTGAGCTCCTCGGCCAGCGTCCGCTGGGCCTCCCTGGCGAAGGGGCGCTCGGCGACGGCCTTCTCCAGGGCCTCGATCTCCTCGCGGCTCCTGAACGTGAACACCTTGAGGTAGTGGATCACGTCGCGGTCGTCGGAGTTGAGGAAGTACTGGTAGAAGGCGTACGGGGAGGTCATCTCCGGGTCGAGCCAGAGGGCGCCGCCCGCCGTCTTGCCGAACTTGGTGCCGTCGGCCTTGGTGATCAGCGGCAGGGTCATCACGTGGACGTGGCCGCCCTCGACGCGGCGGATCAGGTCGGCGCCCGCGATGATGTTGCCCCACTGGTCGCTGCCGCCGATCTGCAGCGTGCAGCCGTAGCGGCGGTAGAGCTCGAGGTAGTCGTTGGACTGCAGGATCTGGTAGCTGAACTCGGTGTAGCTGAGCCCCTCACCGGCCAGGCGGGCGGACACGGACTCCCTGGCCAGCATGCGGTTGACCGGGAAGTGCTTGCCGATGTCGCGCAGGAAGTCGATGGCGGTCAGCTCGCCGGTCCAGTCGAGGTTGCTGACCATGAGCGCGGCGTTCGGCCCGGCCTCGAAGTCGAGGAAGCGGCCGACCTGCCCGCGCAGCCGTTCCACCCACTCCTCGACGACCTCGCTGGCGTTGAGCGAGCGCTCGGTGTTGCGTCCGCTCGGGTCGCCGATCAGGCCGGTGGCGCCGCCGACCAGACCGATCGGGCGGTGCCCGGCGAGCTGGAAGCGGCGCAACGTGAGCAGCGGCACGAAGTGACCGATGTGCAGTGACGGCGCGGTCGGGTCGAAACCGGAGTACAGCGTGATCGGCCCCTCCGCCATGGACGCGCGCAGCGCCTCGAGGTCGGTGGACTGGGCGATCAGGCCTCGCCACGCGAGGTCGTCAAGGATGTCGGTCACGATGCTGGCTTTCCAGTAGGCGTCGGTGGTTACAGCGTGCCTGATCGCCCAGGGTGACCGCCACTTGGATACGCTCTGTCTCCATGTGGAGGGTCCGTCGCGAGCTGGCCGTTTTCAAGATCTTAGGGGGTCTGGTATGTGCCGGGCTCGCCGTTTACTGGTGGGTGGCAGGCGATGTGCGCGGTGTGATCCTGGCCGTGCCCGCCGCCGTCCTGGTGGGCGGGATGGGGGTGCGTGATCTGATCGCCCCCGTACGCCTGGCGGCCGACGAGAGCGGGATCACCGTGGTCCACGGGTTCGCGGGCCGGCGGCACGTGCCCTGGGAGGCGATCTGGGACATCAAGGTGGACGTGCGCAGGCGGTGGGGGCTCCGTAGCGAGATGCTGGAGATCGACACCGGCGACTACCTGCACGTCTTCAGCCCTCACGAGCTCGGCACCTCGCCCACCGAGGTGGCCGCCACGCTGCGGCGGCGCGGCACGTGAGCGCGGTACGGCGAGACGGAGGGGTCGCCGTCGATCCAGAACCGCCACGGCGTCTCCTTGGCCGTCGAGACGCCCGTGCGCGGACCCGACCTGATGACCTCGGGCAGCACCGGCCGCCCTTCGAGCATGGTGGCCGACTGCCGGGGCCACCCGGCGGGTGAGACCTCGCGGACGGCGTCGAGGCCGTTGTGCTCGCGCAGCAGGCCGAGGGCCACGGTGAGCCTGGCGGGGCCGCGCGCGAGGTCGCGGTCCTTCGCTTTGGACCGGCGGGACCTGGCCTCGTCCAGGCCCGCGACGACCTCGCCCGCGCGCAGCAGCACGGCCGAGCCGAAGCCCTCGGACAGGCACACCAGGTTCGCGCAGAAGTGCATGCCGTAGGTGAAGTAGACGTACAGGTGACCGGGTGGGCCGAACATCACCGCGTTGCGCGGGGTCCTGCCGCGGTAGGTGTGCGCGGCCGGGTCCTCGCCGGGGCCGCCGTACGCCTCGACCTCGGTCAGGCGCACGGCGACGGAGCCGTGCACGAGGACGCGCCCGAGCAGGTCGGGCGCCACCTCGTGGGACGGCCGGTCGAAGAAGCTCCGCGGCAGCGCGGCGGAGCTCAGCTCCCCGCGGCCCATGCCGCCTGCGCGTCGACCGCCTCCCTGAGCGCGATCAACTGGTCGCGTACGCGGTCAGGAGCGGTGCCGCCATGGGCCTTGCGCGCGGCCAGGGCGCCGGGCACGTTGAGCACGCCGCGCACGTCGGGCGTCAGGTGCGGCGAGACCTTGACCAGCTCGTCGTCGGTGAGGTCGCCCAGGTCCTTGTCGTTGACCTGGCACCAGACCACCAGGTGGCCGACCGCCTCGTGCGCCTCGCGGAACGGCACCCCGCGCCGCACCAGCAGCTCCGCCAGGTCGGTGGCCAGCGCGAACCCGTCGGGCGCGGACGCCTCCATGCGCGCGGTGTTGACCCGCATGGTCGCCACCAGGCCGGCCATCGCGGGCAGGACCAGCAGCAGCGTGTCGACCGAGTCGAACACCGGCTCCTTGTCCTCCTGCAGGTCGCGGTTGTAGGTCAGCGGCAGGCCCTTGAGCGTCGTCAGCAGCGACATCAGGTTGCCGATCAGGCGCCCGGACTTGCCGCGGGCCAGCTCGGCCACGTCGGGGTTCTTCTTCTGGGGCATGATCGACGAGCCGGTGGAGTAGGCGTCGTCCATCTCGATCCAGCGGAACTCCTGCGAGGCCCACAGGACGATCTCCTCGCCGAGCCGCGACAGGTGAACGCCGATCATGGCCGCGTCGAACAGGAACTCCGCCGCGAAGTCGCGGTCGGCGACCGCGTCCATCGAGTTGGGTGCGGCGGCGGAGAAGCCCAGCTCCTCGGCCACGGCCTGCGGGTCGAGCGGCAGCGACGAGCCCGCGAGCGCGCCGGCGCCGAGCGGGGAGATCGCGGCGCGCTTGTCCCAGTCGGTGAGCCGGTCGATGTCGCGGGCGAAGGCGTGCACGTGCGCCAGCAGCTGGTGGCCGAACGACACAGGCTGCGCGTGTTGCAGGTGTGTCATGCCGGGCGCGGCGGTCTCGGCGTGCGTGGCGGCCTGGGTCATCAGCGCCGTCTCCAGCTCGACCAGGCGCGAGACGATCGTGCGGGCGTGGTCGCGCAGGTAGAGGCGCAGGTCGGTGGCGATCTGGTCGTTGCGGCTGCGCCCGGCGCGTAGCTTGCCGCCGAGCGAGCCGAGCCGCTCGAGCAGGCCGCGTTCCAGCGCGGTGTGCACGTCCTCGTCGGCGACCGTCGGCCGGAACTCACCCGCCTTGCAGGCGCGTTCCAGGTCGTCGAGCGCGCCGATCATGCGCTCGAGCTCCTCGTCGCTCAGCAGCCCCGCCTTGTGCAGCACGCGGGCGTGCGCCCTGGACGCGGCCAGGTCGTACGGCACCAGCCGCCAGTCGAAGTGCACGCTCACGGACAGCCGGGTCAGCGCGTCAGCCGGGCCACCCTCGAAACGCCCGCCCCACAGCCGCATCGGCTTGCCATCACTCACCGTCATCTCCTCTGCTTTTCCCCCGGCGACCATAGTGCACGTCAGCCCTTCTTCGCGTCGCGGGCGGCCGCGATCTTGGCCGGCAGGGAGAAGAGCTGGACGAAGCCCTTGGCCAACGACTGGTCGAAGGTGTCGCCCGTGTCGTACGTGGCCAGCGAGAAGTCGTACAGGGAGGCGTCGGAGCGGCGGCCGGTGACGGTGGCCTGGCCGGCGTGCAGGGTCATCCGGATCTCGCCGGTGACGTGCTTCTGGGCGTCGGCGATCAGCGCGTCGAGGGCGCTCTTGAGCGGCGAGAACCACAGGCCGTCGTAGACCAGCTCGCTCCACCGCTGGTCCACGCCGCGCTTGAAGCGGGCCAGGTCGCGTTCGACGGTGACGTTCTCCAGCTCCATGTGCGCGGCGATGAGCGCGATCGCGCCCGGCGCCTCGTACACCTCGCGGGACTTGATGCCGACGAGGCGGTCCTCCACCATGTCGATCCGGCCGACGCCCTGCGCGCCGGCGCGCCGGTTGAGCTCGTCGACGATCTGGTACGGCGTCAGCGCCCGCCCGTCGACCTTGACCGGCACGCCCTGCTCGAACGTGATGACGACGTCGTCGGCCGGGCGCGGCTCGGCCGGGTCGGCGGTGTAGGAGTAGACCTCCTCGGTGGGCGCGTTCCAGATGTCCTCGAGGAAACCGGTCTCGACGGCGCGGCCCCAGAGGTTCTGGTCGATGGAGAACGGGTTCTTCTTCGACGTCTCGATGGGCAGGCCCTTGGCCTCGGCGTACTCGATGGCCTTGTCGCGGGTCCAGGCGAAGTCCCTGGCGGGCGCGATGACCTGGAGGCCGGGGGCCAGCGCGGCCAGGCCGGCCTCGAAGCGGACCTGGTCGTTGCCCTTGCCGGTGCAGCCGTGGGAGACGATCGTGCCGCCGAACTGCTTGGCCGCCGACACCAGGTGCTTGACGATGAGCGGCCGCGACAGCGCGGAGACCAGCGGATAGCGGTCCATGTAGAGGGCGTTGGCCTGCAGGGCGGGCACGCAGAAGTCCGCGGCGAACTCCTCCTTGGCGTCCACCACGACGGACTCGACCGCGCCGCAGTCCATGGCCCGCTTCTGCACGACCTCCATGTCCTCGCCGCCCTGGCCGAGGTCCACGGCGACGCAGATCACCTCGGCGTCCATCTTCTCTGCGAGGTACGGGATGGCGACGGAGGTGTCGAGGCCGCCGGAATAGGCGAGCACTACTCTCTCGGACATTTCTTGGTCTCCAAGTCTCAAGTCTCTGATTGATGGGGCCGGCCCGCTCAGGGAGCGGGCTGACTACGTCGATCGGCCGCCTTGAGCAGCGCGTCCGCGACGGCCTGCCCGCCCGCCGGGTCGCGGCTGATGACGAGGATGGTGTCGTCGCCCGCGACCGTGCCGAGAATCGAGTTCCAGTCGGCGTGGTCGATGGCGGAGGCCAGGAACTGGGCCGCGCCCGGAGGGGTTCGCACGATGACCAGGTTGGCCGACGCCTCGGCTTCCACCAGCAGCTCTTCGGCGATGCGGTGCAGCCGCGCGGCCGGGGACTCGCCGGTGCCCAGCCGCGCGATCGGGATCCGGCCGCCGCCCTCGCCGGGCAGCGCGTACACGAGCGAGCCGTCCTCGGCGCGCAGCTTGAGCGCGCCGAGCTCGTCGAGATCCCGCGAGAGCGTGGCCTGGGTGACCTCGACGCCGCTCTCCGCGAGCAGCTTGGCCAGCTCGGGCTGGGAGCGCACGGCCTGGCGCTGCAGCAGGTCGGTGATCTTCGCCTGCCGCCCGGCCTTGGTCATCGGTATGGTCATCAGCCCTCCGGACCCATGCCCTGGCCGCCGCGCCCGGTACCGCCCGACACCAGCCAGTGGAGCAGCGCCTTCTGGGCGTGCAGCCGGTTCTCCGCCTGGTCCCACACGACGCTGCGCGGGCCTTCGAGGACCTCGGCGGTGATCTCGTTGCCGCGGTAGGCGGGCAGGCAGTGCAGCACGATCGCGTCGTGCGCGGCGTGTTCGAGCAGCTCCCCGTTCACCTGGTACGGCCTGAGCGCGGCCACCCGCTCCTCCTTGCCTTCCTGGCCCATCGAGACCCACGTGTCGGTGGCGATCACGTGGGTGCCCTGGGCGGCGGCGACCGGGTCGGACAGCGCCACGACCGAGCCTCCGGTCTTCGCGGCGATGGCGGCGGCCTGGTCAAGGATGACGGCGTCAGGCTGGTAGCCGGCCGGGCCGGCGATCCGTACGTGCATGCCGGCGGTGGCGCCGCCGAGCAGGTAGGAGTGGGCCATGTTGTTGGCGCCGTCGCCGAGGTAGGTCAGCGTGACCCCGGCCGTACGGCCCAGCCGCTCGTGGACGGTCTGCAGGTCGGCGAGGATCTGGCAGGGGTGGAACTCGTCGGTGAGCGCGTTGACCACAGGCACCCGGGAGTGGGCGGCCATCTCGTCGATGAGCGCCTGCCCGGTGGTCCGCCAGACGATGGCGGAGACCTGCCGGTCGAGCACCCTGGCGAGGTCGGCCACCGGCTCGCCGCGGCCCATGAGCACCGAGACGTTGTCCACGACGAGCGGCAGGCCGCCGAGCTCGCCGATGCCGGTGTGGAAGGAGACGCGGGTCCTGGCGGACGGCTTGTCGAACAGCACGGCGACGGTCCGCGGCCCCTCGAACGGGCGGTAGCCGAACCGGTCCTTCTTCATCGCGGCGGCGAGTTCGAGCACCTGCGCCTGCTCGGCGGGCGACAGGTCGTCGTCGCGCAGGAAGTGCCGCGTCACTTGGCCGCCTCCGTCAGGATCGCGGGGAACGCCGTCACGAGCGCGTCCACCTCGTCCGCCGTCACGACCAGCGGCGGGGCGAGGCGGATCGCATCCGGCTGGAGTGCGTTGACCAGGAAGCCGGCGTTCGCGGCCGCCTGCTGGACCTCGGCCGAGCGCGGCTCGCGCAGCACCGTGGCCAGCCACAGGCCGCGTCCCCGCACGCCCTGCAGCAGCGGGTGGTCCACGGCCTCCAGCCCGGTGCGCAGCCGGGCGGCGACCGACTTGACGTGGTCGAGGTCGAGGTTGTCGAGGACGGCCAGCGCCGCCGCGCACGAGACCGGGTTGCCGCCGAACGTCGAGCCGTGGTCGCCCTTGCCGAACAAGCTGCCCGCGTCGCCGAACCCGACGCACGCGCCGATCGGCATGCCGCCGCCCAGGCCCTTGGCGAGGGTGAGGATGTCGGGGGTGACGCCGTCGGCCTGGTGGGCGAACCAGTGTCCGGTACGCCCGATCGCCGACTGGATCTCGTCGGCCACCAGCAGCGCGCCGGTGTCGTCGCAGATCTCGCGGGCGGCCTCGAAGTAGCCCTCGGGCGGCGGCACCACGCCGGCCTCGCCCTGGGTGGGCTCCAGGAACACCGCGATGCAGTCGCCGGTCACGGCCTCCTTGAGCGCGGCCTCGTCGCCGTAGGGGACGAAGCGGACGTTGATCGGGAAGGGGCCGAACTGGTCCCTGATCGCCTGCTTGCCGGTCAGGGACAGGGCGCCGATCGTCCGGCCGTGGAAGCCGTTCTCGGCGGCGACGAAGTAGGAGCGGCCCTCGCGGCGGCCGTACTTGAGGGCGAGCTTGTACGCGGCCTCGTTGGCCTCGGTGCCGGAGTTGGCCAGGAAGATCTTGGCGGGGGCGTTGAGCAGGTCGAGGAGCTTCTCGGCGAGCAGCACCTCCGGCTCGTGCAGGAACAGGTTGCTGGTGTGCGCGATCGTGGCGACCTGCTTGGTGACGGCCTCGACCAGGGCGGGGTGGGCGTGACCGAGCGAGCTGGTCGCGATGCCGCCGATGAAGTCGAGGTAGTCCTTGCCGTCCACGTCCCAGACGCGGGTGCCCTCGCCGCGCGCCAGCGCGATCGGCGGGACCCCGTAGTTGGGCATGAACGCTTTCTCGAACCTCTCTTGCAGGCTCATCACGGCATCACCATCGTTCCGATTCCCTCATTGGTGAAGATTTCCAGCAGCAGTGAGTGGGTGACGCGGCCGTCGAGTACGTGGGCCTGGGGCACACCGCCGCGTACGGCCGTCAGGCAGGCCTCCATCTTGGGGACCATGCCGCTGGACAGGGTGGGCAGCAATTTCTCCAGCTCGTCGGCGTCGAGCTGGTCGATCACGTCGGTGTCGTCGGGCCAGTTGGCGTACAGGCCCTCGACGTCGGTGAGCACGATCAGTTTCTGCGCCTGGAGCGCCACGGCCAGCGCGGCGGCGGCGGTGTCGGCGTTCACGTTGTAGATCTGCCCGTCGTCGCCCCTGGCCACGCTGGACACGACCGGGATACGGCCGTCCTCGATCATGGCGTGCACGGCTCCTGGCCCGACCTGGACGATCTCGCCGACCTGGCCGATGTCCACGGGCTCGCCCTCGACGAGGGCGTGCTTGCGCACGGCGGTGAACAGGTGGGCGTCCTCACCCGACATGCCGACCGCGAACGGGCCGTGCCGGTTGACCAGGCCCACGATGTCGCGGTTGACCTGGCCCGTCAGGATCATCCTGACGACCTGCATGGCTTCCGGCGTGGTGACCCGCAGCCCGGCGGTGAACGTGGACTCGATGCCCAGCCTGTCGAGGGCGCCGCTGATCTGGGGGCCGCCGCCGTGCACGACGACCGGGTGGAGCCCGGCGTGGCGCAGGAAGACGACGTCCTCGGCGAAGCCCTCCTTGAGGGTCTCCTCGGTCATGGCGTTGCCGCCGTACTTGATGACGATCGTGGCGCCGTGGAAGCGGGTCAGCCAGGGCAACGCCTCGATCAGCGCGCCGGCCTTGGACTGCGCGGTGCTCAGCCTCATGAGGAGTACGCCGAGTTCTCGTGGACGTACGCGGCGGTCAGGTCCGTGGTGTGGACGGTGGCCGTGTGCGGGCCCGCCGACAGGTCGACGGTGATCGTCACGTCTCTGGGGCGCATGTCCACCTTGGAACGGTCGTCGCCGACCGCGCCGGCCCGGCAGATCCAGATGCCGTTGATCGCCACGTTGATCCGGTCGGGCTCGAAGACGGCGTCGGTGGTGCCTGCCGCGGCCAGGACGCGGCCCCAGTTGGGGTCCTCGCCGTGGACGGCGCACTTGAGCAGGTTGGACCGGGCGACCGAGCGACCGACCTTGACCGCGTCCGCCTCCGAGGCGGCGCCGACCACCTCGATGGCGATGGCCTTGGAGGCGCCCTCGGCGTCGACCAGGAGCTGCCTGGCCAGGTCGGCGCAGACCTCCGTGACCTTCTGCTCGAACTCGGCGAGGTCCGGCCTCACCCCGGAGGCGCCGCTGGCCAGCAGCAGCACGGTGTCGTTGGTCGACATGCAGCCGTCGGTGTCGAGCCGGTCGAACGTCATGGCCGTGGCCCTGCGCAGCACCGCGTCCAGCTCCTCGCTGGTCAGCTCGGCGTCGGTGGTGATGACACACAGCATGGTGGCCAGGGCGGGAGCCAGCATGCCAGCCCCCTTGGCCATCCCCCCCACCATGTACCCGCGGGGGGCTCCGCCCCCCGCGGG
>NZ_JADOGI010000283.1 GCF_015645445.1 Nonomuraea cypriaca
GGCCGGGGCGGGCGGCATGATGCCGATGATGCCCATGGCCGGCGGTGCCCGCGGTGGAGAGGAGTCGAACGACAGGGAGAGCAGCACCTGGCTGGTCGAGGACGAGGATGTCTGGGGCGGCCCCGAGGGCACCACTCCGTCCACGCTCGGCTGAGTGAGGGGCCTGTCCCCGACGTTTGTGTCCCCAGGGCCCTCGGTGTTCGTGTCCGCAGGGCCCTCGGTTGCGGGAGAGCCTTGTTCTGAGGTGACCGGCCACCCGTCCGCGCTTATTGCGCTGTGACCTGCACCGGTGACAGCGCCTTCGCCGGATCGAGTGCCGGTCCCTCGGGGATCAGATGCACCAGGTTGTTGGGCACCGGCGCCACGTCCTCGGCGCCGTATCCCAGCTTGTTGATCTGCTCGGCCGAGTGCAGCGGATATCTCCTGCCCTGGTCGCTGATCAGGAAGTAGGTCTGCACGAACGCCTTCTTCCCGTCGCCGGGCAGCACCCCGCCGAGGGTCGCCGACCCGGCCGGCAGGACCACCTGATCGAAATGCTCCTGATCCCCGCGGGCGCTCGGCACCGGGATGTCGATCGTGCTGCCCACCGTGACGCCGGCCCGCGCCGAGCCGTTCTGCGTGTTGGCGTACACCGAGCAGAGCGGCCCGGAGGTGGTCACGACCTTGGGCAGGCTGGTGGGCAGCCCGCCGACGGTGAGGCTCGGGGCGAGCGGTCTGGCGTTGGCCGTGGCGGCGTCGATCTCCAGCGGTTGTGCGCGTTCGTTGCCGTACGCGCGGGCGATGGCGGGGTCTTCGAGCAGCAACGTGGCCTGGGTGAGATTGATCGGCGCGAGTCCGTCGGCGAGCAGGACGTACCAGCGGGCCGTGCCCCCGCCCATCCCGTTCACGGTGTACACCTGCCCGACGGCCGCTGTGCTCCCGTCCGGCCCGCGTACCTTCTTGCCCAGTTGCGGGATCTTGGGCGCCATGAGGTCCGGTCCGGGCGGAATCGCGTTGATCCAGGTCGCGGGGACCGTCCTGGGCCGGGCGTTGAGCGCCTGCACGCCGCTGTCGCCCACCTTCATCCGCTTGTCGTTCCAGACCACCCACTTCTCGTCGCCGTCCGTGACGACCAGCGCCTCGTGGCCGAGCCGCGTGCCGCCGACCTCACTGCCGCCCAGCAGCGTGACGTACGGCACCTTCGCGCCCGTCTTGTCGGGTGCCTCCGTCACGCACACCGACCACGGCCCCTTGACCAGTTTGTCCCTGCTGGGCAGCGAGTCGGGCGCGCCCGCGATGCCCACCAGCGGCCCGCGCGGGTATTGGGCGAGGGAAGCGGTGGACACGTTCCTGACCGTGAAGTCGGGCGCGTCCAGCAGGAGCAGGGCGGACACGTAGTTGGCGACGGGCAGCAGCCGCTTCTGCTCCTGGCTGTAGACGTACTTGGCGCCGGTCTCCTCTTCGATGAGGAGTTGGCCGGGCTCCTCCAGGTTCGTCGCGGCGCCGGGTTTGAGCATCCCCCAGATGCCGAACGCGGCCACGATCAGCACCCCGACCAGGACCCCGCTGAACATGGCCACGTTGTGCCGCCGCATCGGCGTCTCAGGCACATCGGGCTCCGCCTGCAACAGCGCCATCCCCAGCCGCTGCTGCATGAGCCGATGCGCCTGGTAGAGGTCCTTCCGGGTCTGCATGTCACCTCTCCCCGTATCGCAGGGATCAGCATAGAACGCCCCCATGCCACCCCGGCCGGCCGCATTCAGTGGGGCGCCTTCTCTCCCGCCTCGATCGCGAACGGCAACCGGTTGGCCGGTGGGGGCACCGGGCAGATGGGAAAGTGCTCGGTGAACGCGCACGGCAGGTTGACCGTGCGATTGAAGTCCAGGGCCACGTCGCCGTTGGCATTCGGGCTGGGGATGTCGAGGGCGCGGCCCGCTCCATAAGTGGTGACGCCGCTGGTGGCGTCGGCGAAGACGGTGTTCAGCATTCCGTGTGAGCTGAGTACCTGGAGCGTGTGCTCGGTGCCCGCGTACTCGAAATGGACCACACCGGGGGTGTCATGGGAGTGGGTGCCCCAGCCCACGGAGTCGAGCGTTATGGACTTCGGCGCGTGGAACGGTTCGAACCGGCCAGGGAGCACCCATCGCGGGCTCGGCTCGTACGCGGGCACACCGTCGAAGCCGAGCCGGGCCGGTGAGTTCGGGTCGTAGGCCACGATCAGATACGCGCCGCGGTAGGTGATTCCCACCTCCAACTCGCCCAAGGTGACCCGGACGTCGTCGGGGGCGTCGGCCAGGGGGAACCGGCGTTCGGTGGTGAAGGCCTCACCGCCGAACGCCATGGCGCCGCCCTGCGGGTCGATGTGGAGGGCCTCCCCGGCCTGCCACCACAGGCCGGGCAGCCCGGGATAGGACCGGGGCGTCTCGTCCAGCCACTCATGCGAGGTGGCGGCCAGCCAGCCGAAGGGCTGGGTGAGCCATCGCTCCCAGCCGGCCCTCCACTCCTGCCAGCCGCGCGTGAACTCCTGTGGGCTCGGGGCGTAGTCGGTGGGAACGTGTGCGTCGCTCATCGTGGTTCTCCTGTGCGTTGTGTCTGTCGGTTTCTTCGTGTCAGTCGGTCAGATGCGGTGTCAGTCGGTCAGGCGCGGTGTCTGTCGGTCAGGCGCGGTGTTCGTCGGTCAGGAGTGCGTGGTCGCGGTGGGCCGGGCCCAGGTCGCGAAGAGGATCAGGGCGAGCAGGGGGAAGACGACCCCGGTGGTGAGGGCCGCCGCGATCGCCCCCGCCTCGTGGACTCCGCCTGCGCCGCTGCCGTAGACGGTGGTCATCACGGCCAGGCCCAGTGCGCCGCCGAGTTGCTGCATGCCCTGGTTGAGGCTGGAGGCGGCGCCGACCTGGGCGGGGGGTGCCTGGTGCATGATGACGGCGGTGAGCGGCGCGATGGTCAGCCCCGCGCCGAGCCCGAGAAGGACGAACGGCCCGAGCAGACCGCCGGCGAAGGTGTCGGCGGCCTCGATCCGCGACAGCCGCAACAGCCCGGTGAGCAGGCCGAGCATCCCGAGGGAACCGACGATCCGCTCTCCGTACCGCGTCACCAGGCGGCTGGTCAGGACGTTCGTGACGAGCAGCGCGGCGCTGAAGGGAAGGACGGACAGCCCTGTCTGCAGCGGGGTGAAGCCCAGGGCGTTCTGGGTGAACAGCGCGGCGAAGTAGAGAAAACCGGCCTGGCCCGCCGGGATCAGCATCATGGCCAGGAGCGGAGCCGCGCTGCGCATCCTGGTGAAGAACTCCAGCGGCACGACGGGGGCGGAGTGGCGGCGCTCGATGAGGACCAGGGCGAGCAGCCCGGCGAACGCGAGCGCGAACGAGCCGACGACCGGCGGGCTGCTCCAGCCCTGCGACTCGGCGGTGATGAGACCGTAGACCAGGGCGGTCATGCCGGCCGTCGACGCGACGGCCCCGCCGACGTCGAGGCGGGCCGGCGCGCGTGGCGCCTCCGGCACCAGCAGGCGCACCCCCACGAGGACGACCACGCCGATGGGGATGTTGACGAACATCACCCATTCCCAGCCCAGGGACGTGGTCAGCACACCGCCGATGAGGAGGCCGAGCGCCGCGCCGATGCCGATGGACAGCACGAACACGGTCATCGCCCGGGCGCGCTGCGGGCCGGGCCTGGTGATCGACATCAACAGCACGAGGGTGCCCGGCGCGGCCCTTACGGAGATCAGCGAACGGTCTGGCGCTGCGCGCCTGCCCTGTGCGCTGTTCCTGGTGAGGTCGTGGTCGAGTCTGCGACCGCTCCGGGGCGAACGTAAGAAAACTTGCCGAACCAGCAAGCCGAGCGTTGCGGTGCGTCGATGCGACGTAAGCGGATGTACCTCTGCTGAGAGCGGCTCTTGCGATCTCGGTTGCCGGTTCGGCAAGGTGGGCCTGTGGATGACGATCTCGACGCTGTGCTGGCCGCCATGGGACCGAGGCTCCGGCGGCTGCGACGCGATCGCGGCCTCACCCTGGCGGACCTGGCCGTGGCCACCGGCATCTCCGAGAGCACGCTGTCGCGCCTGGAGAGCGGCGGGCGGCGGCCGAACCTCGAGCTCCTTCTCCCGCTGGCCAGGGCGCACGGCATGCCGGTGGAGGAGCTCATCGGAGCGCCGTATACCGGCGATCCCCGCGTCCATCTGCGGCCGATCCGGCGCGACGGCATGACCTACGTCCGGCTGACCTCCAGGGCCGGCGGCACCCAGGCGTACAAGCTGATCATTCCTGGGGCGACGGGCGTCGCGGAGCCCGATCCGCAGCGCCACGAGGGATACGAGTGGCTCTACGTCCTGGGCGGCCGGCTACGGCTCGTGCTCGGTGGCCAGAGCCTCGTCCTCACATCCGGCGAGGCGGCCGAGTTCGACACGCACGTCCCCCATTGGCTGGGAGCCGCTGACACCGCGCCGGTCGAGCTGCTCATCCTGTTCGGACCCCAGGGCGAGCGCGCTCACGTACGCGCCCGCTCCCGCTGAACCGCACCCGGCGGATCCGACCGGCGGTTGGTCAGGCGTTGTCCGGGAGGGCGGCCTGGATCGGGGTGATGTTGCCGGTTCGCACCAGGAAGCCGCGCCCTGGTGGGCCTCCGGCCGTGCCGCGGGGCAGGCGGATCGTGAAGAGGTCGCCGTCGGCCTGGCTCTGCACGGCCAGCAGCAGACCCGTACGGGACTTGCGCGTCTCCGCCACGAACCCTCGGTAGGCCACCGCGAGATCCCCTGTCGCGCCCGCGATCAACAGGCCGTGATCCCCGTCCCTGCCGGACCGGAGCACCTCTTCCAGGGCCGTGCCGAGCGGCGCGTCCGGATTGATCAGTTCGGCGTCGTCCACCAGCACGACGTAGTGGTGCTGTTCCGCGACCAGCTCAGGCAGGTTGGTGGCGTCGCCGTCGAGCACGGCCAGCGCCCCCGCCAGCTCTCTCAGCGGGCTGCGCCGAGGGGCGACGGCGATGACCGGTGTGCCTTGGGCGATCAGCGAGTGCGCCGCCGTCAGCAGGACCGACGACCGGCCGGAGCGGGACGGTCCCGCGATGACGGCGCCGGGCCCATGCGTCAGCAGATCGAGCCCGAGCGGGGCAAGAGCGTCGCCACCCGCGCCCACCAGCGCCCACAGCGGCGACGGCGGGCTGAACGTCGGATCGAGATCCAGCGCCTGGGTCGCGGTGATGCGCATCGGCAGCGCGTCCACCCGCAGCGGCGGCTCCCCTGCCCACTGCCATCCGCCTCGGCTCTCTGGGGGGAGGGTGGTGGCCGTGCGGGCGAGGGATTGGAGTGCCGCTACCTGGGCGGGACCGGACGGGTCAGAGGAAAGCAGGGCGATGTGGTGCTCGACGATGCCGTGGTCGCCCATGGAAAGGGCGCGGCCGGGTGGCATCGACGCGGGCAGGCCCTTGAGCGGGAAGCCGGCCAGGCCGTAGTCGGAGGAGTCGGACAGGCGCAGGAGCAGGCGGTCGTCGAAGACCGTGGAGACCTGGCCGAGCAGGCCGGACCGGTCGCTGGTGACCACCGCCCTGAACCCGACGGCCGCCCCCTCCCGCAGGAGCTGGAGCAGCGACTCGATCAGGCGGCCGTAGTCGTAGCTCTCGAACGCGGCGACGAACCCCTCCCAGCGGTCGAGCATGAACACCAGCCAGGGGAGCCGATGGCCGGCCTGGCGGTATTCGGCCAGTGACGCGTGCCCGGCTTCGGCCAGGAGCTGCTGGCGGCGGCCGATCTCGGCGCGCAGACGGGTGAGCAGGCGTTCGACCCGGTCGAGCTGGTCCCTGGTCACCACCGCGCCGCAGTGCGGCATGGCCACCAGCGGCAGGAGAGCGCCCGAGCCGCAGTCGACCGCGTGCAGGTGCACGTCTTCCGGCGAGGCATGGGCCGCGATGGAACCCGCGATCGTCCGCAGCGCCGTCGATCTGCCGCTGCGCGCGGCGCCCGCGATGAGCAGATGGCCGCCATGAGCCAGGTCGAGCGCCAGCGGATGCCGGTCCTGCGCCCAGGGGCGGTCGCTGATGCCGAACGGCAACGGCGCCACCTCGCCGCCCCCATGACGCCCCGCGTCGAGCCAGCCGGCCGCGGAGACGTCCGATCCGGCCGCGGAGGCGCCCGACCCGGCGTCCGAGCCGGCCATGGAGGCATTCGAGCCGGCCGTGGAGGCGCCTGAGCCGGTGGTGGAGGCGTCCCAGCCGGCCGTGGAGGGGTCCGAGCTGGTGGTGGAGGCACTTGACATGCTGGTCGGCGCGGAGGAGGTGCCGGCCAGGCCGGGGACGTCCAGGACGAAATGGGTGGGCAGGGGGTCCAGCCAGGGGCTGGGCTGGATGGGGACGCCGGCCAGGTCGGCGGCGTCGATGAGGGCGTCGGCGACGAGCGTCAGATCGCTGATCGTCGAGTCCTCCTCCGGCTCGGGCGGCGGTGGGAGGGGCCGGCCCAGTGAGCGCCAGTCCACGTCGAGCACCCGGACATTGACCTCCGCCTGGTCGAACGGGCCCCCCGACGGCGCCGCCGGACTGCGGCCCCCGACTCTCGCCGTCTGTACGGCGATCGCCGCGCCCACCCCCGAACGCACATAGCACCGCCCAGGTGTGGACTTGGAGATGTGGGCCGCGTCCGGGATGTCGATGACGTCCGTGGACTCGGCAGGCTCGGTGACCCGCAGGGCGATCCGCAGCGACGTGTTGGCCTGGATGTCGGCCGTGACCACGCCCGCCGGGCGCTGCGTGGCCAGGATGAGGTGGATGCCCAGCGAACGGCCCCGGCGGGCGATGTCGACCAGGCCGGTCACGAAGTCGGGCAGCTCGGCCACCAGGGCGGCGAACTCGTCGATGATCAGCACCAGGCGCGGCAGGGCCGGGCCCGTGTAGTCGTCGATGTCCTTGGCCCCGGCCGCCAGCAGCAGGCGCTCACGGCGCCGGATCTCCGCCGCCAGCGAGTCGAGCGCCCGTTGGGTCAGGTGGCCGTCGAGGTCGCTGACCATGCCGACCGTGTGCGGCAGGCGTACGCACTCCTTGAAGGCGGCCCCGCCCTTGTAGTCGATCAGCACGAACGTCAGCTGGTCCGGCCGGTTGGCCACCGCGAGCGAGCAGATCAGCGTCTGCAGCAGCTCGGACTTGCCGGCGCCGGTGGTCCCGGCGATCAGGCCGTGGGGGCCGTCGAGCTTGAGGTCGACCGAGAACGGGCCGTCCGGGCCGATGCCGATCAGCGCACGGGTCGTGCCCCGCTCACCCCACCGCGCGGCCAGCTCCTTGCCCGAGGGCTTGGGCAGGCTCATCACATCCAGCAGGCGGACCGCGCCGGGCAGGTTGCCCCCGGGATCGTCCCTGCTCACGTCGCGGATCGGGGACAGGGCCCTGGCCAGGCGGTCACACCAGGAGAACGACACCAGGTCGCCCAGCACCGGGCCGATGACGTCGAGCCCGCCGCCGCGCAGGCGCACGAGGCCGTCGGCGCCGCAGTCGGCGACCGTCTGGCACTCTTCAGGCAGCAGCCGCTGGTCGTCGTCGATGGCGAGGGTGAACACCCCGGAACGCGGGCCCTGGCGCAGCACCTGCGGCATGTTGGGCAGGCCGCGCAGCACCTGGGCGCCGTCCAGGAGGACCAGCACGTCGTAAGGGCGTACGTCATAGGAGGAGAAGGACGGCTTCTCCGGCCCGCCGAGGTCGTCCCAGCCGGTGGGGACCTTGCCCAGCTCGGGGATCGTGGTGTTCTGGCGCTCGTCGATGAGGGCGGCGAGCTCCGAGACGCGGCGCGCGGCCGACTCGGGATCGGTGCCGATCAGCGTCACGCACTCCTCGCCCGCCCGTGGCGTGCAGTGCGGCAGCCAGCGCAGCCAGCCCCAGCGGCGCTCGCCGTCCTGGTGGGCGGACACGACCACGATGGCCAGGTCACGGGGGCTGTGCAGGGTCGCGGCCTGGGCGATGAGCCAGCTCGCGAGGGCGGCCGCGGCCGCGCGCGGGCCCGTGACGCCGGCCACGCCCAGCCTGCGCATGGGCAGCGCCACCGGCACAGAACGGCAGATCGGCGGGTCGATGGGCCCGCCCTGCTCCTCCGACAGCTCCAGGTTGGCGGGCAGGTCGGCGAGCCCCACCCGGAGTCTGAGCGCGTCGGTGTCGTGGATCCTGCGCTCCCACAGCCGCCTGCGCGGCCCCGTGGCCGTGAGCAGCACCTGGGCCGGGTCGGGCGCGTCGGACCTGCGGGCCGCCTCGTCTGCCACCCTGGCCTGCTCGACCTCCTCGTCATAGGCCTGGAGCTGCTCCTTGAACTCCTTGATCGCCTTCCTGTGCTGCTTCTTGCCGTGGCGGCGGTCGCTCCACCACTGGCCGATCATGATGACCGGGGTCATGAGGGCGACGAGCAGGTAGAACCACTGCTTCAGCGCTATGGCGAGGGTCAGCCCGAGCACGGCGGGCAGGAACGCGGCGAGCAGTTGGAGCCGCATCCCCTCGTTTCTGCTCGGCTCCTTCGGCTTGACGAACTTTCGCTGGGGCTCGGGGCGCCGGAGCCTGGGCGGGCGGTTGTAGGCCACGCCGCCCTCGCTCCTCGGGGCCAGGTGCGCGTCCCTGGGCTCGATCGTGGTCAGCACGAACACCGACGAACCGCAGGTCAGCACCGCCTGGTCGACCCATTCGACCGGCTCGGTGAGCGGCCTGCCGTCGAGCTCGGGCACCTCGCCGTGGCCCGCGTCGAACTCGGCCGCCTCCCGCTCGGCGACCCGCGCAGTGAGCTCGGCGACCTCGTCGGCCCACCGGCCTTTGAGCTTGAGCTTGGGTGCCTCTCCCGGCCCTCGCCGCCACGCCCACTCGACGGTGATCCCGTCCGGCATCACGCGTACGGTCACCGCCTCCGGGGCCAGCGCCGGATCGGCGGGCGCGATCGCGCAGGTCGGATCGGAGCCGATGACGTGGACGCCGAGGCCAAGCCGGTGCACCGCGCCGGCCGCCGGACCCCCCACCACCCGCACCTCGGCCACCCCGCCGGGCTCCTCGATCACCGTGGCGCGGGCGAGGTGGGCGTCGAGCGTGACCTTGTCGCCGTCCCGCAACACGGCGCCGGCCCTGGCCCGCGGGTCCAGCGGGCGGCCGTCGCGCCACAGGACCGGACCCGGCGCGGCTGCCGGCGAGCCAGGCCGGCCCCGCCGCGGCTCGGTGATCGGTGAGTGGTGCCGCCCCCGCTCCGGCCGCCGGGGAGGAGGCACGCGCGGCACGGCGCCACCGGCCGACAGCCCGTAGGGCGCGCGCGTTCCGGGCAGCCGGACGACGTCCGCCAGCGGTCCTTGATCGCTGAGCGCCTCGCTCACTCTCGCCACTGTGGCTCCGTCGTCGCCGTCGATCACGACGTCACGGTCGCCCTGCCCGCCGAGCACGGTGAGCATGATCCGCATGGTGCCGTCTCCTCGCTCGACTTCGGCGCCAAGGTAGCGCCAGGAGCGAGGCTAGGCCCGTTGGTTGACGCCAATGGCATGGCAAGCCGGAACTGTGGACGGGAAGGGATGGGGCTCCAGGCGCCTGTGGATAACCGTCCGGGCAGGTCGGGCGGTTTCATGCGGATAAATCACCAAGAACATGTGAATAAAGTGCCGCATGTTACTTGAGTGGCGGCTACCCGAATAAATCCGCACCCGTCAACTCGATAGAAACAATAGGCATCGTTTATTTCTGGTTGACATCCTGTCACCTGCGAAACGAGCATGGGTCCTCGCATTCCGCCTTCGCCGTCCCGCAGAGCCCCACATAATGGCGTGAATTCCACAATTCACATTGGGAGCCCCCCACCCATGAGGACCAGTGAAAAGCCCGCCGCCAACGCGGCGGCGGGGTTGTCAGGCCCGGCCTCGCGCAAGCTCCCCGTGCCACCCAGAGAGCGCAAGCCGGCCCTGGCCGCGCTCGCCGTTCTGCTCATACTCGGCGGCGCCCTGGCCACGACCCTGCTCGTGCTGCGCAGCGGCGACCGCGTCTCGGCCATCAGGATCTCCCAGCAGGTCGGCGCAGGTCAGAAGTTCACCACTCAGGCGCTCGAAGAGGTCAAGATCGCCGCGGAGTCCGGCGTCGACTTCGTCAGCTGGTCGCAGCGTGGGCAGGTGCTCGACAGCTTCGCGGCCGTCACGATCCTGCCCGGCACCCTGCTGACGAACAACATGGGCGTCCGGGCCAGCAGCGAACTCGGCGAGGGCAAGGCCACCGTCGGTCTCTCCCTCAAACCAGGACAAATACCGGCGGGCATCGCAGAAGGCGACCGCGTCCAGGTGGTCCATGTGCCGAGTAGGTCAAGCCAGGCTCAAAGCCGCGTCCTCGCCGCGAGCGCACTCGTCTTCGCCACCGGTGACAGGTCGAGAAACGGAAATTCCGGCCAGATCACCGTGGTCGTCGATTCTGCGGCGGCGCCGGAGATCATGGTATTCGCCTCCAGCGGTGAGATCGCGGTGGCCGAGCTTCCCGGGGCACGCTGACGTGGGGCTGATCGTACTGGCCGCCGACAAGGGCGCGCCGGGCGTGACCACCGCGGCGACGGCCCTGGCGGCCGTGTGGCCGCGGCCGGTGCTGCTGGCCGAATGCGACCCGGCGGGCGGCGACCTCGCCTACCGGCTGCCCGCGGCCGACGGCGGCGTGCTCAACCCGGGCAAGGGGCTGCTCACGCTAGGCGCCACGGCACGGCGCGGGCTGGAGCCCGCCCAGATCCACCAGCACACGCAGAAGGTCGTCGGCGGGCTCGACGTGCTGGTCGGCCTCACGCACGGCGAGCAGGCCGCGGGGCTCACCTGGCTCTGGGGGCCGCTGGGCAGGTCGCTGGCCGCCATCCAGGACGCCGACGTCATCGCCGACTGCGGCCGCCTCGGCGCCCACCCGCAACTCGACGACCTCATGGCCGAGGCCGACCAGGTCGTACTACTCACCAGGGCGACCCTCGACCACGTCGCCCACCTGCGCGAACGCCTCCAGATCAGCAAGGCCCACGGCGTCGCCGTGATCGCCGACCCGCGTAACTACCGTGCCTCGATCGACGACGTACGCAGGATCGTCGGCCCCACCGTCCAATTCGTGTACGGCCTCGCGTACGACCCCAAAGGCGCCGAGCTCCTGCGCGGCCAGTGGGGCGGCCGCCTGGACCGCTCACTCCTGATCCGCACGGCCCGAGACCTGGCGACGAGGCTGGTGAGTCACCGATGATCGATCATTCGCTGGTCAAGCGCTTCCGCCAGGAGGTCGGCGACCGCCTGGCCCACCAGCGCCGGCTCGACCAGGCCAACGGCCTGCCCGCGATGACGGGAGAGGACGAGCGCCAGTTCGCCAGGGCGCTGATCTCCCAGGTGCTCGAGGAGCACGCCCGCAGCGAGATCGGCCTGGGCCGCACCCCGCCCACGGCCGAGGAGGAAGAGGCGCTCGCGGCCGGCATCCACGCCGCGCTGTTCGGCGTCGGCCGCCTGCAGCCGCTGCTCGACGACGCCCAGGTCGAGAACATCGACATCAACGGCTGCGACAGGGTGTTCGTCAGCTACGCCGACGGCCAGGAGGCCATGCAGGACCCGGTGGCCGACTCCGACGACGAGCTGATCGAATTGATCCAGATCCTGGCCGCGTACTCAGGGCTGTCGAGCAGGCCGTTCGACACCGCGAACCCGCAGCTCGACCTGCGCCTGCCCGACGGCTCCCGGCTGAGCGCGGTCATGGACGTCACGGTCAGGCCGGCCATCTCGATCCGCCGCGCCCGCCTCGGCAAGGTCTTCATGTCCGACCTAATGGGCAACGGCACGATAAGTCCGGACGTGGGGAGGTTTCTGAGCGCAGCCGTCGCCGCCCGCAAGAACCTCATGATCGCCGGATCGACCAACGCCGGCAAGACGACCCTGCTGCGGGCCCTGGCCAACGAGATCCCGTCCGGCGAGCGGCTCATCACCGTCGAACGCGCCCTGGAGCTCGGCCTCGACCAGTTCCCCGAGCTCCACCCCAACGTGGTCGCCTTCGAGCAACGGCTGCCCAACTCCGAGGGCGAGGGCGAGATCTCCATGGCCGAGCTGGTCAGGCGCTCGCTCAGAATGAACCCCAGCCGCGTCATCGTCGGCGAGGTCCTCGGCGACGAGATCGTCACCATGCTCAACGCGATGACCCAGGGCAACGACGGCTCCCTGTCGACCATCCACGCCAACTCCAGCATGGAGGTCTTCAACCGCATCTCCACCTACGCCCTGCAGGCCAGCGAACGCCTCCCCATCGACGCCACCCACATGCTTATCGCGGGCGCCATCGACTTCGTCGTCTTCATCGAGAAGCGCAACGACTACCACCTCGGCGGCACCCTGCGTCGCTATGTCTCCAGCATCCGCGAGGTCAACGGCTGCGACGGCCGCGTCCTGTCGAGCGAGGTGTTCGCGCCGGGCCCCGACGGCACCGCCGTCCCGCACGCCCCGGTCTCCTGCCTGGAGGAGCTCGCCGCCCACGGCTACACCCTGGGGGGCTGGTGAGGATGGGAGCCTTCGCGTTCGACCCGCTGGCGCTGCTGGGCGGCGCCCTGGCCGGCGGCGGCCTGTTCCTGTTCTTCCTCTCCCTGTACGGCCTGCGCCCCCGCC
>NZ_JADOGI010000284.1 GCF_015645445.1 Nonomuraea cypriaca
GCGCCGCCCCGCCCCGCGAACCTGAGCCCCCGTCCCGCGAGACCGGGCTCCGCCAAGAGCCTCCGGCACGTGAGACCGGCTATGCCCGCCCCGGCGACACCTCGTCCCGCCGCGGCGGGTCTTCGCCATGGCTGCCCGACTTCAGCTCCGGCCGCGACAACGAGTCCCTCTACGCCCCTGCCCACCCTGACACCCGTCAGAACCCCGGACCACCCGCCCAGGACCACACGACCGGCGGAGACACCACACCGCACACCCGCCCCGAACCGCAGGAGCGGGAGGCGTGGCACGAGCCGCCGCACACCCGCCCCGAACCACAGGAACAGCACGCGCGGCAGGAACGGCCCTCACAAGAAGCGCCCACGCAGCAGGTACGGCCCGAGCCGCAGGAACGGCCCATGCCACAGACGCCACCTGCCGCCACCCCTCTTACCGCGACCGAGCAGCCTGCCGCCACTCCGGTCACCGCAAGCGAGCAGCCTGCCACGAGCCTGCCCCACGCCTACGAGCCATCACCGGCCGCCGGGCCTGCAGCAGCGCCAGAAGCACCGGCAGCAGGGCTCGAATCACCGCCGGCGACGCCAGAAGCGGCAGAAACCGCCGGGGCGGCAGCCACCTCCACACCAGCGGACACCGAGCCAACACCTGCCGCCAAGACACCGCCGACTCCGCGAGCGACCCTCAGCACAAACCCCGCCACTCAACCCACCACCACCAACCCAGCCACATCCACCAGCACCACATCCGGCCCGACCCCGACTGCCACGCCCAGCCCGAGCGAGACCGGCGTGTCCGGCCCGGCCGCTGCCCGGCCTGTTGCGGCGTCGCCCGCAGATGTCGCGACCGGCACCGAAACGGCCGCCACGCGGGACGCGGCGCCGAGCGTGGCCGCAAGCCCGGCACCAACAGCGCCCGCAGCCGCGTCACCCGGCACGGCCGAGGCGGTCGCCGAACCGAGCACCACCGCAACGGCACCCGGCGCTGAGTCGAGCACCACCGCGCCCACTTCGACAGCGCCCACCTCCACGGCGCCCTCCGCCGTTGAGTCTTCCGTCGTGAACACGTCCGGCCCCTCGACCGCCCCGCGGCCGACGGCGGACGTCACGACCGAGACCGCCACCCAGCCCGCGGCCAACGCGGAGCCCGAAACACCGGATGCGAAGCCTCAGACGGCTCCCGCGCAGGCCCAGTCCGAAACGGCGACACCGGCACACGCCCAGGCCGAAACCGTGGCAGCCCGACGGGCCCAGACCGAGACCGCGCCGGCCGCGCAGAGCCAGACCGCGACCGCGGCAGTCGCACACGCCCAGACCGAGACGGCGCCAACCCCACAGGCCCAGCCTGAGACCGTGGCAGCCCCACAGGCCCAGACCGGGAACGTGGCACCCGCACACGCCCAGACCGAGACCGCGCCGACCGAGCGTGAGACGGTGGCAACCGCGCAGGCGACGCCCGCAGCGGTGGAAACCCCTGCCGCAATCGCCGAGGCGACCAAGGACGCCGAAGCTCACGCACCGGTCTCGGCACAGGCGGCCAGCGCAGCTCAGGCCCAGGCGCCGAATGCGACTGAGGCGCAGACGCCCAAGGCAGAGGCCACCGAGGCGGACGCCGGTTCGCCTGCCGATGCTCCGAAGGCTGCGGACGTCAAGACGGCCACCCCCGGAGACACCGAGGCGTCAGAGCCTGCCAAGGTCGTAGCAGAGGCCTCCGCACCCGACCAGAGCATCACCAAGCAGACCAAGGCCGAGCAGACCGAAACCAAGGCATCCGAGCCCACGCAGACTGGCACGAAGCAGCCCGTGGCTGAGCGGGCCGATGCTGAGCAGTCCGAGCCCGCGCAAGTCGGCACGAAGCAGTCGGAGCCTCGGCAGGCCGAGACCAAGCGGTCTGAGCCGGGTCGGGCCGAGACGAAGACCTCCGAGTCCGAGCAGCCCGTGCGGGAGACCAAGCGGTCCGAGCCCGAGCAGCCCGAAACGAAGCAGGCGGAGGCCGAGCAGCCGGAGAAGAAGCGGTCGGAGCCGGAGCAGCCCGTGCGGGAGGCCAAGCCGCCGGCGCCCAAGCCCAAGCCCGTCCCTGCGGCGACCAAGGTTCCGGCGGCGCGGCCAGGCAAGGACGACGCCAAGGAGGACCCGGCGGTGCCGGTGCCGTCCCCGCCTCCTGCCCCGGCCCGCCAAGGACGCAAGAGCTCAAGGGGCCGCCGGGCTTCGGTCCCGACCTGGGACGAGATCATGTTCGGCGCCCGCCGCCAGGACTGACCGCTCCAGCCACCAGAACTCAGTCATCACGACGGCGTACGTGCATGTCCAGCCGCGTCGGGCATGCACAACCCACTCCGGCAGGAGACAAACCAGAGCCGCGCCGCTCGTACCGCAGAAAGAGAACCCGAGCCGCGCGGCCCACCTCACACAAGACGACCCATATGATGTGGCCCACCCCTCAGGAGGCCCGCGCGGGCACCGCTCAGCCCGCAAGAGGCCGCCCGCGCGGCGCCGCAGACACCGCGGGAAGACGAGCCACGCCACTCCGCAAGGGAACAGCCGGCACCGGCGCCGCTCACCCCGACGAGAAACCACCCACACGGGCACGGCCCACCCCGCAAGGGAACAACCCGCGCAAGCACCGCTCACCCCGACAAGAAACCACCCACACGGGCACGGCCAACTCCATACGAGGCCACCCGTGCGGCGCTGGTTCACAACAACAGGAGATCAGCCCGCACGGGGATGGATCACTCGGTTGGGGACGGCTGGGGGTGGGCTGGGGGTGGTTGGAGGAAGGGGGCGAGCCAGTCCGGGGTTACCTCGGCGGGGAACTGCGCCGCCTGGGCCTCTGAGACGTCGAGCGCCGAGTAGCCCCCCTTTCCGGCACCGACCCCGGCGATCAGCGTCAGCACCCCGGCGCGCCGCTGGAACCAGGTCTGCCGCAACCGCCACCCCACCACGGCCCGGCGTTCGATGACGGCGTGGGAGCGCCGCAACGACCCCGACCGTACGGCCAGCCGTACGCCGTCGTAGCCGTGCCCCAGCGACGCGTATCTGTCGAGCCCCAGCGGAACGCCCACACCTGCCAGGAGCAGCGCCGCCACCACCAGGATCCACCACGGTGACGCACCGGTGGCCCAGGCCGCCAGAGCGCTCACCCCGGCGAGCACGAGCCAAGGGAAGACGGCGCGGAACAGGCGGCGGTTGCGGGCCGCGGGCGGGTGGCTGCGGAGGTCGGCGCGGTAGGGGCCGATCGCGTTCGCAGCCACCTGGAAGGCCACCGTACGTGGCACGTCGGGCAGCAACTGCCCTCTCGTCTGTGAATCACCGAGGCCGGTCACGATGGCCCAGACGCGGACGACATTGGCCCATCGCTCGACGAGGCCGTCCACGATCTCGTAGCCACGCACCCGCCCGGACTCCAGCGACACGCTGCGCCGGTTGATCAGACCCCGTTCGGCCACGAGGTAGCCGTCGCGGCGTTTGAGCAGGAAGTTCCAGTTGAAGACCGCGTACATCAGTCCGCCCAGGAACGGCATCGCCACCACCAGCAGCACCGCCACGGCCAGCAACAGATAGGGATGTGCCCAGAGCCACTCCCCCAGGCTCCAGGCCGCGTCCTGCCCGAACCCCAGCTCGTCCCCCCACTGGAACGCCAGCCCCACGGCCCCGCCGACCAGGGCGAACGGCGTGAGCAGGTACGCGCCGGACAGCGGCCCGTACAGCAACCACCTGCGGGGCACGCGGATGAGCTCCTGCTCGGAGGGCCCTGCGGCGGCGGCGGGCGCGTGCGCCTGGGCCTGGGAGCGGGCGGCGCGGTGCAGGAGCAGCGACTTGAGGCGTTCGGCCTCCTCCAGCGTGACCCCGTCGAGCTCGGCCTCCTCGTCGCCGCCGCTCGCCCCCGTGTCGATCTTGAGTACGGACAGGCCGAGCAGCCGGTGCATGGGCGGCGTGGACACGTCGACGCCCCGGATGCGCTCCAGCGGGATGGTCCGGACCGAGCGGCTGATCAGGGATCGCTTGGTCTCCAGCCGGTCGCCGACGATCTCGTACGTGAAGGTGGCCCACCTGATGATCGCGAACACCACGGTGCCGACCACGCCGACCGCCGCCCAGCCGTACGACCTGGCCGAGAAACCGCCCACGAACAGCACGCCGACGAGGGGCAGCAGGAGAGAGGGCAGCATGCGTACCGGATCGATGAGCAGCACCTTCGGACTCAGCCGCAGCGGCGCCCTGACCGGCGGCGGAGGACCTCCTGGTGGCCCGCCAGGCCCGGCGCCGGACGGAGGGAAGGGCGGCGGCGGAGGGGCACTCCCATCAAAGGGACCGCCTGGCGGAGGGGCGCTCCCATCAGAGGGGCCGCTGTGCGGGGAGGCACTCTCGCCGGAGGGGCCGCCGTGCGGAGAGGAGGGGCCGTGGTGGGGAGGGATCATGTCGCGTCGTCCCTGAGTGCCTCCGCGCGGTGCGCGAGCTCCTCCGCCAGCCGCGCCGCCACCAGGTAGTCGAGGCCCTTGATCGTCGAGGAGCCGGCATGGGACGCGGTACGGATCTCGAGCGTGGCCAGCCCGAGCAGCCGCTCCATCCACCCTTGCCCCTTGTCGACCGTCTGGATGCGGCTCACGGGCACGAACACCCACTCCCTGGTCAGGAACCCCGACCTGGCGTAGACGACGTCACCTGAGAGCTCCCAGCGATGCACGGCATAGCGTACGAACGGCTCGGCCACCAGGAACGGCAGGACCACCACCACGACGGCCACCGGCAGCGACCAGGAGTTGTCGGCGAACCAGCCGGGCACCCACGCCCATCCGCTCCCGCCGACCCACCGCGACACCAGCAGCGAGCCGCCCAGGAAGAACGCGAACGCGACCAGCGCCTCGAGCAGCCACAGACGGACGGCCTTGGGCGAGACGCGGTTCGCCGGATCGCGCAGCGGGCCTGTTGACGTCACAAGGCCAGCTTAGGGCGCGAAACCCGGAAGGTGATCTGCCGGCGGACGGCAAAGATCCGCCGGCCGCCCCGGCGTGTCTGCCGACGGCCCGCTCACCCACGGTGCGATGCTCGGTGGCGGCCGGCCGCAGGCTGTCGAGCTTGGCCACGTCGGCGGCGCCACGTTCGTGCCAGCCAGGCCCGGCCAGCGCGGGACCGCACCGCAGCGCGAGCGCCTCACGCAACGTGGCAGCCGCCGTCCACCAGGGCCCCGTACGCCTCACACCCCGAACGCCTCACGGCCCCGGCCGCATCCACGGCCCCGTCCGCCCACGGCGGCCGTCCGATGACCCGCGAGCGGGCCCTCCGAAGTGGCCGCGCGGGCGGCCGTGCGTCGTACATCTCGCGGCGAGCTGGCGCACCTGATTTTCGCGGGGGCCCACAACCGAAAAGGTGTCCGATTTGTCGGAAGACCGTACGAGATCCCGCCGCCTGTCCCCACACGGCTAAGCACCAGGCCAGAAAGGGTCCCCCGGTACGGCGTGATTCGGGTCCGCGGACCGGCGGCGGCCACGCATGTGGCCAAGCTCACTACCCGGATGCCACGATTCCGGATGGTTTCGGATCCTTTACCTGCCACCGACCATCGAGAAACGGTCTGCGCACCGCCGGGAGCCGCGTAGCATCGTCCGGCATGGGGCTGTGCAATACGGCATCACGGATGCGACGCATCGCCGTCGGTGTGACGGTGGTGGCCGCCGCGTTCGCGTTGTCGGGTTGCGGCAGCCTCGTCGGCAGATCCCAGGCCATGGACATCGCGGAGATCAACGTCTCGAGCCCGGAGTTGCGCGAGGGCAAAGCGCTGCCGCGCGATTACTCCTGCGAGGGCACCGAGGGCAGCCCGCCGCTGCGCTGGTCGAGTCAACCGCTGTCCCAGGCGAAGTCGATCGCGATCGTGGTCGATTCCCATACATCATCAGAATCGGCCGTGCACTGGGTGCTCTACAACATCCCGGCCACCACGACCGAGCTGGGCCCCAACGCCGCCGAGGACCCCCCAGAGGGAGCCGGGCAGGCGACGGTGACCAGTGGCAAGAAGGGCTACGAGCCCCCATGCAAGGACCGCGGTAACTACCGCTTCACCGTCTACACGCTCAACGGCAAGGTCGACCTCCGCGAGGGCGCCCCCCTCCCCGAGATCCTGAAGGAGATCGCGGACAAGACCATCGCCCGTGGCCGCCTCACCGCTGTGAACATCCAGTGAGAGGCCGATCACTGCAGGTAGTACGGTGTACCAATTCTTCACTTAGGGTGTGACAACGCTCATAGTGGTCCGACACAATCAGATCCAATTGTTAGGTACTGGTGATCAAAGGGGGCAGGTCGCGTCGATGGCCGCGCGATCTCACCGGTGCCGAAGAGAGGCCAAGGCTTTGAGGGTGGTGCAATGATCCCGGTCGTCGTGAGCTTGGTCGCTGTCGTGCTCCTCGTGCTTGTCGTCGTGGCACTGGGCATGCGTTCCATGAACCGCCGGGAGAGCTCTCTCCCTCCGGAACGGCTGAAGGAGATGGCCGAGAAGGAGGAGACGAGACATGCTCGTTCCACCGATGAGTTCGCCGCGCACGAACCGCGAATGAACAATTTCAGTCCAGACTTCACCCCGATTGACCAGCCCAAGGCACCCAAACCGGTGCGCACCGGTCAGCGTGGCAAGCGTGGCGTCGACGAGTGGGGTAACCCGACCTCGGACGACGAGGACGAGGAGTTCTGGGCCAACATCCGCAGTGACGCGGAGGAGGGCGGTTTCGGCGCCGGGGGCACGGTGGCGGCCAGGAAGGGCGCCTCCCGCCCCGTGGAGCGCGAGCGGCCCGCCGCCGAGCGGCCGGCGGAGCGACCCGCCGAGCAGCCCGTGCGACCCGAGCAACCCGCGCAGCCCGCCGAGCGCAGGAAGGAACGGCCCGCCACGCGGCGGTCGGAGCGCCGCGCCAAGCCGCAGCCCGTGGCCGCGACCGCCGATCCCAACGCGACCACCGTCCAGGCCCCGCTGCCGCAGCGCCCGGTCCCGGCCGCCGCGGCGGCCGGTCTCGCCGATCTGGTCGAGCCCGCCAAGCGCGCCCCCGCCCAGTCCGAGCTGGCCGACCAGCGGACCGTGACGTTCGCGGCGCCGACGGGCGACGTGATGAGCATCCTCGGCGCCGGCGCCCAGCCGGTCCCCTCGCCGCGCCCCGACCCGCTGTCTTCCGGCAACTCGTTCCCCGCGGCGGGCGGCGGCTACCCCGCCTCCCCGGCCAACGGCACCGGCTCCTTCCCCGCGACGTCCAGCGGCTCCTTCCCGGCCGCCGCCCCGACCACCAACGGCGGCTCGTTCCCGGCCACCGGCCCGAACAGCAGCGGCTCGTTCCCCGCCGCGCCGCCCGCGCCGATCCACGGCGCCCCGACGAGCGACCCGTTCCCCGCCTACAACGGCGCGGCAGACCCGCTCGACACCACCTGGACCAACCAGCCCGCCGCGACGACGTCCGGCTCCTGGGCCGCCGCCGCCTCGCCCGACATCCTCGACGACCCGGTGCCCTCCTCCCCCTCGTATGCCTCGGGGAGTTCCTGGCCGGCTTTCGAGGAGCCCGCCGCACGCTCCTCCTTCCCCAGCTCGTACGAAGTGCGCTCCGGCTGGGCGGTGGCCGACGACTCAGACCCGCTGACGGGCCCACTGACCGGCCCGCTCACCGGCCCTTCCCCGGCCCACGGCACGCCGACCGTGCCCGGCCGGGCGGTCGGTGGCTACGACGACATCCTGTCGGCCCCGGCACCGCAGTCCTCGATGGCGTACGAGACGGGCGACGTCACCTCGAGCCCCGCGGCCCCCGGCTGGCCGGAGCCGCCCGCGGGCGGGCCCGGGGGCGCAGGCTGGCCCGCGCCCGCGCCCGCGTACGGCGGCCAGGAGCAGGCCAACGGCGCGGGCAACCACCGGCGCTCTCAGGAGCAGGACTACCCCCACGACTATTACCGCTGATCACATCGCTGATCATTGGCCCCATTAATGGGTAAAACCCGCGTGGGGCAGCACTAAAGCGGGGTCGACGGAGCAATAGGGTTTCTTCCATGTTCCGCGACACGCAGCGTAGCTGGCTGAGCACCCTCCGCCATGATGTGCCGGCCTCTCTCGTGGTTTTCCTGGTCGCGGTGCCCCTCTCTCTGGGCATCGCGATGGCCTCAGGGGCTCCCCTGGCCGCCGGGCTGATCGCCGCCGTGGTCGGCGGGATCGTCGCGGGCGCGCTGGGCGGCTCGGCCGTGCAGGTGAGCGGCCCAGCCGCCGGGTTGTCCCTCGTGGTGGTGGACCTGGTGCAGACGTACGGGTGGCGCGCCACGTGCATGATCACCCTGATGGCGGGAGCCGTACAGCTGGTGCTGGGGGTGTTCAAGGCGGCCAGGGCGGCGCTCGCGGTGTCGCCGGCGGTGATCCACGGCATGCTGGCGGCCGTCGGCGTGATCATCGCGCTCTCCCAGCTCCACGTCGTGCTGGGCGGCAGCTCCCAGCGCTCGGCCATCGCCAACCTGATCGAACTACCCGGGCAGATCGCCGATCTGCACGGCCACAAGGTCGCGGTCGGCCTGCTGACGATCTCGGTGCTGGCGCTGTGGACGCGGCTGCCGAAGAAGGTCAAGGCGGTGCCGGCGCCGCTGGCCGCGCTGCTCGCGGCGGCGATCACGGCGTGGATGTTCAACTGGGACGTCACGCGCGTGGATCTGTCGGACAGCGTCACCGAGTGGGCGTTCCCGGTGCTGCCGCAGGGCGACTGGCATCTGGTCGTGGCGGCGGTGCTGCTCGTGGCGCTGCTGGCCGGCTGCGAGTCCCTGCTGTGCTCGGTGGCGATCGACGGCATGCACGGCGGCCGCCGCGCCAACCTCGACCAGGAGTTGTCCGGCCAGGGCGTCGCGAACATGGTGGCCGGCGCGCTGGGCGGCCTGCCCGTGGCCGGGGTCATCGTACGAAGCTCCGCGAACGTGCAGGCCGGCGGGCGTACTCGCTGCTCGACGATCTTGCACGGGGTGTGGGTGCTGGTGTTCGCGCTCGGGTTCGGGTGGTCCATCAGGTTGATCCCGCTGGAGGCGCTGGCGGCGTTGCTGGTGTTCATCGGCGTGCAGATGGTGAACCTCGGTCACATCAGGAAGGTGCACGGCCACGGCGAGGTGCCCGTCTACCTGGTGACGATGGCGGCGGTGATCCTGCTCGGGCTCGCCGAGGGGGTGCTGGCCGGCCTGGCCCTGGCCGCGCTGCTGGCGTTGCGCCGCCTGACCTGGGTGACCGTGCTGAAGCGCGAGGGAATCGACGGCCGGCTGCACGTGACGATCTCTGGCTCGCTGACGTTCCTGGGGGTGCCCAGGCTGACCCACGAGCTGCGGACGATCGCCGCGGGCACCCCCGTCGACCTCGACCTGAACATCGACTTCATGGACAACGGCGCCTTCGAGGCCATCCACTCGTGGCGGCTGCACCACGAGCGCATGGGCGGCACGGTCGACATCGACGAACTGCACGACGAGTGGTACGCGCTGGCGGCCAACGGGGTGCGCATGTTCCCGGTCAAGTCGCCGCCCCAGGCGCCGGACCGGTGGTGGCTGCCGTGGGCGCACCGGCGCCGCCCGCTCCAGGTGGAGCTTCCCACCGACACCGCGGCGCGGCCCGAGTGCCAGCTCACCGCGGGAGCGCGCGAGTACCACCGCCGTACGGCACCGCTCGTGAAGCCCATTTTCACCGAACTGGCGCGCAAACAGCAGCCGTCACACCTGTTCATCACGTGCGCGGACTCCAGGATCGTGCCCAGCTTGATCACCGCCAGCGGCCCCGGCGACCTGTTCACGGTGCGCAACATCGGCAATCTGGTGCCGCGCAGGGGCACCGAGCCGCACGACGACTCGGTGGTGGCGGCGATCGAGTACGCCACGCAGGTGCTCGGGGTGCACACGATCACGGTGTGCGGCCATTCGGGCTGCGGCGCGATGGCGGGCGTGCTCAGCGGAGGCGTGCAGGCGGGCAGCCTGCCGGGGCTGAGGCGGTGGCTGCGGCACGGGAACCACAGCCTGGCCACGTTCATCGAGACCGAGGGCGACCGGCTGCACAGCGGTGCTCTGGACGTGCTCTGCCGGGTGAACGTGCAGCAGCAGTTGGAGAACCTGCGCACCTACCGCAAGGTCGACGAGCAGATCAGGGCGGGCAAGCTGGAACTGGTGGGGCTGTACTTCGACATCGGGTCCGCGCGGGTCCACATGGTCCCGCCGCTGCGTCCCACCCTCTCCGTGAAGAGGTTCGATCAGCGGGTGACCGCCGGCGAAGAAATGACCGGCCATCCCGGCCGCGTGGGCGGGCCGATCTGAGTAATCCTCCACAGACCGGGCGTCGCGTGCGGGGTTAGGGTCACGGTGCCAGCGAGATGCTCCCGGTGCATCTCGTGACGCCGGTCCTGACTCCCAGGGGCCGGAGGGGCGGAGGCCTGGACGCCTCCGCCCCTCTCCCATCGGCCTGCGTGACACGAAACCAGGCCAGGACGGGTACTGGGGTCGGCCATCTAGTTGTATATACAGATAGTGCTATCGTGGCGTGTGTGGACAAGCGACCTGAGGACTTCGCGCCCCGCTACTACGTGATCGAGCAGGCGCTGCGCGCCCGGGTGGCGGCGGCGCGGCCCGGCGACGCGCTGCCGTCCGAGTCGGAGCTGAGCGAGGAGTTCGCCGTCAGCAGGATGACCGCGCGCGCGGCCGTGCAACGCCTGGTCGCCGACGGGCTGGTCCATCGCAGGCCGGGTCGTGGCTCGTTCGTGGCCGTCCCGGCGGACAGCCGGCGGGCCGAGAGCCTGGTGCGCTTCAGCGAGGAGACCCGACGCCGCGGCCAGGTCCCCTCCTCCCTCCTGCTGTCGGCCACCATGCGGGCGGCGGACGCGCGGGAGGCCGATCGGCTGCGGCTGGCCAGGCGTGGACGGGTGGTGGTCGTCGAACGGGTCCGGCTCGCCGACGACGTGCCCGTGGCACTGGAGCAGGCGGCGTTTCCCGGGGCGCTGAAGGGCCTGCTCGACTCCGATCTGCGCCACGGTTCGCTGCATGCCGAGCTGATCAGGCTCGGCCGGATCCCGTCACGGGGACACGCCAAGATCAGCGCGGCCGTGGCGGACGAGCGCGAGGCCGCGGCCCTGGCCGTGCCTGTGGGCGCGCCCCTGCTGGTCGAGCACCGCCTGATTCTCGACCAGCACGACCACCCCCTGGAGCTCACCGACTCCCGCTACGTCGCCGCCCGCTACACGCTCGACGTCGCCTTCACCGTCGAATCCCCACCGGCAAAGGACCTACCCTCATGAGCAACCTGCCCACCGTCGCCGAAGTCGCCCAGATGATCGACCACTCCCTCCTGCGCCCGGAGCTGGCCCTGGACGACGTACTCGCCGGATGTGATCTGGCCGCCGAGTACGCCGTCGCCTCCGTGTGCGTCAAACCGGCAGATGTCGAAGCGGCCGTCGAGCGCCTGGCGGGGACCGGCGTGCTGGTGGGCACCGTGGTCGGCTTCCCGCACGGCTCGGCCACCGCACGCGTCAAGGCCGCCGAGGCGCGGGCCGCGCTGTCGGAGGGCGCGCGTGAGCTGGACATGGTGCTGAACATCGGCCGGCTCCGCGGCGGCCAGGACGATGTCGTGCTCGACGACATCAGGGCGGTCGTCGAGGCCGCGCCCGGGGCGGTGGTGAAGGTCATCTTCGAGAACGCCTACCTGACCGACGCCGAGAAGATCAGGGCCTGCCGCCTGAGCGAACAGGCCGGCGCCGGCTACGTCAAGACCTCGACCGGCTTCGCCCCCTCCGGCGCGACTCTGGCAGACGTAAGACTGATGCGAGCCAACGTCACCGACCGCGTACGGGTCAAGGCCGCCGGCGGGGTGCGCACACTGGACGTGCTGCTGGAGATGACAGCAGCAGGGGCCAGCCGATTCGGCGCCACGACCACCGCCGCCATGCTCGACGAACTGGCCGCCCGACGCGCAGGTCGGGGAATCCGGGGGTCGTGTGCGTAGTACGCGACCGCGTTGGTCACCACCGCGAAAACGCTGGGCGCCTCGCCGGTCAGCAGGGGTTGGGGGACGAGCCGGCCTGTAGGCCGGGTTCTGTTCCTTCGTGCGAAGTCGGGGCGTGACCTGGGGAAACCTATCGACCGGAAGACCTCAGATAGGCCCTCAGACGGAGCTATAGCGGAGCGGAGACGGAGCCAGAGGCGGAGTCATAGCGATGCCAGCCCGGAGCCAAGAGGGATAGCCAGAGTGTTGAACATGTTCTCGATCGCACCTCGGCCAAGGTCATCGGAATCAGGGAAGAGATGACCGTAGGTGTCCATGGTCTCTGCGATCGTGGCGTGGCCTAGGCGAGACTGGATGACCTTCGGGTTGAGGTTGGCTGCGATGAGGCTCGACGCGTAGAAGTGCCTGAGGTCGTGGGTGCGCCGTGAGGCGCTGTGAGTTGAGTGGAGGTGAAAGACCTTCACCGCTGACCCTGTCGCAGCAGGGAGGCGGAGCTGAGGGCAGCCTGATCCGGGTGGTGCCGGGGAGGGTGGGAGCAGCC
>NZ_JADOGI010000285.1 GCF_015645445.1 Nonomuraea cypriaca
CACCACCCGCGGATCGCACGCGAACAGCCCCGCCGGATCGAGCCACCCCACCCGCACGGGCCCGGCCCCTGCGGGGTCGGCGGCTCCGTCTCCCTCGGATTCGGAGGTGGTGAGGCAGCGGTAGGCGGTCAGGCAGTCGTGCTCGTCGCCCGCCAGCACCCCGACGTGATCAAGGGACCGCGACAGGGGGAAGACCCCGTCCGCCGGGATCGCCTCGTACGCGGGCTTGAACCCGGCGACCCCGCACAGAGCGGCGGGGATGCGGACCGAGCCACCGGTGTCGGTGCCGAGCGCGAGCGGCACCATCCCCGCCGCCACGGCGACCGCGCTCCCACCGCTGGAGCCGCCCGACATGCGCGCAGGATCCCAGGGGTTGCGCGAAGGGCCGGCGGCGGAGCGGTCGCCGGTGGGACCGTACGCGAACTCGTGGGTCGTGGTCTTGCCCACGATGACGGCGCCGGCCCGGCGCAGCCGCGCCACACACCAGGCGTCCACCTCCGGCACATAGTCGGCGAAGTGCCGCGATCCCATGGTCGAGGGCAACCCTGCCACCATGATCAGGTCTTTCACGGCGACTGGGACGCCATGAAGCGGGCCGCGAAGGTCGTCCGGCTCCTGGTCGGCCCGCCGGGCCGCGGCGCGCGCCCCCTCCGCGTCCACGGTGACGAACGCGTTGAGCGCGGGGTCGAGCTCGGCGATCGCGTCGAGAGCCTGCTCGACCAGCTCGGTTGAGGTGGTGCGCCCGGTGCGCAGGTCCCGTGCGAGGCCGGCGAGGGTACGCCCGGTGAACGGGCCACGGGAGATCGACATGGGGGGTCCTTGTCAGTAAAGAGCAGCCAAAACGCGGGTAAAGCGTAAAGGAAGCGGATTCACTGCACACCACTTGGGCCACCGCTGTGAAGGACCGTCCCGGAGCTCCAGATCGAGCCGGAAAATGCCTCGTGACCATCGGTGATACGTCATGTACCGTCACGGTTAACGCGGGACTACCGGAGGTGCGGTAGATGGTTCAGGAGCAGCAGCGACCCAACCCGACAGGCGAAGAGAAGAGACGGCAGCTGGTCCGGGCGGTGATCGCCTCCGCCGTGGGGACCTCGATCGAGTGGTACGACTTCTTCCTCTACGGCTTCGCCGCCACCACGATCTTCGCCCAGTTGTTCTTCCCGACGAGCGATCCGACGACGGGCCTCCTGCTCGCCCTCGGCACCTACTTCGGCGGTTTCGCGGCCCGCCCGATCGGCGCGGCGATCTTCGGCCACTACGGTGACCGCATCGGCCGCAAGGCCACCCTCATCATCACCCTGCTCAGCATGGGCATCGCCACCGCGCTCGTCGGCCTGGTGCCCACCTACGAGCAGATCGGGATCTGGGGCGGCATCCTGCTGACACTCCTGCGCCTGCTGCAGGGCATCAGCGTCGGCGGCGAATGGGGCGGCTCCGTGCTGCTCGCCACCGAGTGGGGCAAGTCACGCGGCGGCCGTCGCGGCTTCCTCGGGAGCTGGCCGCAGTTCGGCGTCCCCGTCGGCCTCGTGCTCGGCTACCTGGCCCTGCAGGTGTTCCAGCCGCTCGACCCCTACTGGGGCTGGCGCATCCCGTTCCTGCTCAGCATCGTGATGGCCGCGGTCGGCCTGTACATCAGGCTCGGCATCCTGGAGACGCCGGTCTTCACCAAGCTCCTCGAGGAGAACCGGGTCGAGCGCGTCCCCGTGCGCGAGGTCATCGTCAGGAACTGGCGGGAGATCGTGCTGAGCGCGCTGCTGCGTACCGGGCAGCAGGCGCCGTTCTACATCTTCACCGTCTTCGTCCTCACCTACGCCACGAGGACCCTCGGCTTCGAGCCGAGCGACGTCTACACGTACGTCATCATCGCGGGCCTCGTCTCCCTGATCACCGTGCCCTTCTGGGGCTACATCTCCGACCTCGTGGGCCGCCGACGCCTCTACATGATCGGCGCCGCCCTCATGGTGGTCTGGTCCTTCATCTACTGGCCGCTGCTCGACACCCGCGTGCCCGCGCTGGTCCTGCTGGCCATCGTGCTGGCCGCGCCCATCCACGACATCCAGTACGGTCCGCAGGCCACGTTCATCGCCGAGAGCTTCACCGGCCGGCTGCGCTACAGCGGCGCCTCGCTCGGCTACCAGCTCGCCTCGGTGACGGCCGGCGGCCCGGCGCCGCTGATCGCCGTCTGGTTGTACGCGACCTACGAGAGCTCGTTCGCCATCGCCGTCTACATGGCGGTCTGCTCGCTGATCAGCATCGGCGCCGCGTACGCCCTGAAGGACCGCTCACACGTGGACTACGCGGTCGAGTACGACGAGAGTGAACCCAAACCCGGCTGACGGGCGTGGCCGGGCCGCGCCCGGCCACGAGCGTCACTGGAGCGCCAGACCGCCGCCGTCGCCGAGCGTTCCGAGGGTCCCGCCGCTTCCGGTGATCTGGCCGACGAAGTGGCTGACCGGATTCTCCCCGGCGATGTCGGTGACCTTGGACACGAGGGAGTCGGGGCTGGGCTTGGCGGACGCGGCGGGGGCGGTCAGGGCGAGCAGGCCACCTGCCATGAGGGCGATGATGAGCGGACGCGAGCTGCGGCGCATGGTGAACTCCTGAAGTTCTGATTACGGAGAGCATCAATAGATCTACTCAATGTAATCAGAACTTGGTGCTCCGTCTACGGCCGGCAGCCCCGCCCGAGCGCATACCGGCCGGCAGTCCCGCTCCTCGCTCATGCCTTCTCGGCCACCACCGGGTTGCTGAGCTCGCCGAGGCCCTCGACGGCCACGGTCATCGTGTCGCCCGGCTGGACCGGGCGCACGCCCGGCGGCGTGCCGGTCATGATGACGTCGCCGGGCTCCAGCGTGGCGAAGCCCGAGACGTACGCGATGAGTGTGGGGATGTCGAAGATGAAGTCCCGCGTACGGCCGTCCTGCCGGACCTCGCCGTCCACCGTGCACGTGACGCGGACGTCCGAAGGGTCGAACGCGGTGTCCACCCACGGCCCGAGCGGGCAGAAGGTGTCGAAGCCCTTGCCTCGGGTCCACTGCGGGTCGCTCTTCTGGATGTCGCGGGCCGTGACGTCGTTGCCGATGGTGTAGCCGAACACGTGGGACATGGCGTCGGCGGCGGGGATGCGGCGGCCCCGGCGGCCGATCACGACGACGAGTTCGGCCTCCGGGTCGAGCCGTCCGGACAGCGACGGGTAGACGACGTCGTCGCCGGGGCCGGCGATCGAGGACGGCGGCTTGAGGAAGATCAGCGGCTCCTCGGGCACCGGGTTGCCGAACTCGGCCGCGTGGTCGGCGTAGTTCCTGCCGACACAGAGGATCTTGCTCGGGGTGAGGGGGGCGCGCAGGCGCAACTCGCCGAGGTGGCCCACGGGGGCGCCGGGGCGCAGCCCCTCCTCGGTGAAGGGGTCGCCCTCAGCCCCGCGTACCGTGTCGTCCGGGCCGGCCACCCCCCAGCGCGTCGTGCCGTCGTCGTCGTACCTGATGATGCGCATCGTGCTCCTCAGCAGCCGTTGTAGTCGTTGGTCCAGAGGCGGCCCTCGGTCGCGTCCGCCTGGTTCTCGAGGATCTTCAGTCTGACCATGACGTCGAGCGTGCGCTTGACCATCGCGGCGTCGAAGCAGCCCCGGTCGGACAGCGCCGTCGACATCGCCCGCACCGTCCGCAGCACGGTCGCCCTGTCGGTGCTGCCGAGATCGTCCATGATCTGGTCGGCCACCGCGTCCGGTTGCTGCTTCACCTTCGTGGTCGCCTGCGTGAGCGCGCGGCTGAAGGCGGTGGCGGTGGCGGTGTTCTCCTCGGCCCACTGCCGTGACGTCGCCCACGCGGTGTAGTCGAACTGGTCCAGCTCCGGCACCTCGCCCTTCGGCCCGTCGATGAGGACGACGCCGAAGCCCTGCTCGGCGGCCACGTACGGTGTCGGCGGCGACAGTTGGTACGCGTCGATCTGGCCCTGCTCCAGGGCGGCGAGCAACGCGGACCCGCCGCCGAGCGGCACGAGCTCGACGTCGCGCTCCGGGTCGAGGCCGACCGAGCCCAGGTAGTAGCGCATGTACGTGTCGGTGGGGGAGCCCGGCGAGGTGATGCCGATCTTGAGACCCTTGAGCGCGCGCAGCCGGTCCTGCAACGGTGATTCGGCGGTCACGTTCTTGCTGTCGGCGACCTCCTTGCGCATGACGAGCGTGAGCGTGACCCGGTTGAGGATGTCATGGGCCATGACGACCGAGTCGTCACCCGCCGTGCTCAGCTCGGCCAGGTCCTCGAACCCGACGTCGGCGTACTGGGCCTGACCCGAGGCGAGCGCGGCGACGCTGTCGTTGCCGCTCTCCACCTCCACGATCTCGACCGTGAGGCCCTCCTTGGCGAACAGGCCGTCGTCCTTGGCGACGTAGAGGGCGGACAGGAAGACGTTCGGCGCCGACGCGATCGTGATCGTCCGCTCCCCTTCCGCCGTCCCACCGCCACCGCCGCCGCCCGCGCAGCCGCCGGTCGCCAGCAGGAGCACCGTGATCGCCACCAGCCTGGCTCTCATACCGACCTCCTCGGATCATAGGGCGTTGTCTCCACGCAGCCTGACCTCGGGTCGCCAGCGCAGCACGCGGGACAAAGGCCGCAAGGACAGGGAAAGCAGCAGGACGATCGCGGCCAGCACGATCGTCCCCGCGATCACCCCCGCGGTCTGGTAGCGTCCGGCCGCCGCCCTGGTCAGGTAGCCGATGCCGCGGTTGGAGGCGATGAACTCGCCGACCACGGCACCGATCATGGCGGCCGGCAGGGTGATGCGCAGGGCCGCCAGAATGTACGGCAGCGCGCCGGGCAGCAGCACCGACCGCATCGCCGCCCACCGGGTGCCGCCCATCACCCGGGTGACGTCGATCAGCCCCTGCGGCACCTGCCTGATGCCCTCGACGGTGTTGATGAAGACCACGAAGAACACGAAGTACGCGGCCAGCACGACCTTCGGCGTCAGCCCGATCCCGAACCAGAGGATGAACACCGGCCCCAGCGCCACCGCCGGGATCGAGTACGCGATCAGGAAGTACGGCTCCACGATCCGGTACGCCACCCGGCGCAACGCCAGCGGCCAGGCCAGCAGGACACCGAGCGTGGCCCCGGCGAGGAACCCCAGCCCGCTGGAGGTCAGCGTGAACCGCGCGTGGAACCAGAAATCGGCCGAGCCGAACCAGTCGAGCAGCTGGTCGGCCACGGCCTGCGGGCTGCTGACGAAGAACGGCCTGACGAGGGTGCCGGAGACGAGGTCCCAGACGACGATCGCGGCCACGGCGACGCCGATCCGGCTCGCCCACACGACCGCCCTGAGCCCCCGCCTCCGCCGCACCTGCCGCCGCCGCACCCTCCCGACGACCAGCGCCCCGACGTCACCGACGCTCTTTTCGCTCATCCGCGTGTCCTCCCCGCCGACCACGGCAACGCGCGCGCCTCCACGGCTCGGATCGCGGCGTTGACCAGCATCACCAGCGCCGCGACCACGGCGATCCCGGCGAAGACGGTCGCGGTCTCGAACTGGCGCGACGAGCGCACGATGAGGAAGCCGAGCCCCTGCGTGGCGGCGATGAACTCGCCGAGGATGGCCCCGACCATGGCCCGCGAGAAGGTCAGCCGGATGCTCGCCACGACCGCGGGAGCCGCGCCCGGCAACACGATCGTGCGGACGAGCGTCGGCCCCCGCGCGCCCAGCACCCGGGAGACCTCGATCAGACCGGGATCGATCCCGCGCACCCCGGCCATCGTGTTGGCCAGCACGATGAGGAACACCATCAGCGCGGCCAGCAGCACCTTCGGCAGCAGGCCGAGCCCGAACCACATGATGAACATCGGCGCCAGCGCGATCTTCGGGATCGAGTAGAACGCGGCCAGGAACGGCCCCGCGATCTCGTCCAGCACCGGCACGGCCACCAGCAGCAGTGCCGCCGCCAGCCCCACCGCGATGCCGATGAGGTAACCGGCGCCCGCCTCGCCCAGGGTCACCCCGATGTGCCCCCACAGCCGGCCGTCGGCCACCAGCTCCGCCAGGCGCACCGCGACCTCGGACGGGCTGCTGACGTAGCGGGGTTCGACGAGGAAACCGAGGCCGTACTCCCAGAAGAGCAGGAGCGCGGCGCCGAGCAGCGCGATGCCGCCGCGGACGCGCAGCCGCTCGCGGGACTCGGCGGCGCGGGCGCGGGCGGCGGCCTCGGCCAGCACCGCCGCGGGCTCGCCGCGCACCGTGGAAAGGGTCATGTCGCCGCGATCTCCATGCGGATGTCCTCCCACAACGCGTCGTACAACTCCCTGAAGCGCGGCTGGTCGTGGATGTGGAAGACGTCCCGCGGCCGGGGCAGATCCGTCTCGTACGCCCGCTTGATGTGGCCGGGGCGGCAGGTGAAGGTGAGGATGCGGTCGCTCAGCGCGATGGCCTCGACCAGGTCGTGGGTGACGAACAGGACCGTGGGCCTGCGCAGCTCCCACAGCTTGAGCAACTCGTCCTGCAGGATGACCCGGGTCTGCGCGTCCAGTGGGCCGAACGGCTCGTCCATGAGGACGACGTCGCTGTCGTACGCGAGCGTGCGCACGATGCCGGCCCGCTTGCGCATGCCGCCGGACAACTCGTGGGGGTAGTGGTTCTCGAATCCGGCGAGCCCGACCAGCTCGATGAACTCCCTGGCCCGCCGGCGGCGCTCGTCCTTGGGCACGCGGCGCAGCTCCAGGCCGTACTCGACGTTGCGCAGCATCGAGCGCCACGGCAGCAGGTTGTCGTCCTGGGTGATGTAGCCGACTTCGGTGTTCACCCCGGACACCGGCTCGCCCTGGTAGAGCACGCGCCCGGCCGACGGCTGGGCGAGGCCGGCCAGCAGGTTGAGCACGGTGGACTTGCCGCAGCCGGACGGCCCCACCAGGCTGATGAACTCGCCGGGCCGGGCGGCGAACGTGACGTCTTCGAGGGCCAGCAGCGGCTGCGCGGAGCGGCCCCGGGGGACGAACGCCTTGTAGACGGCTTCCAGCCGGACGGACTCTTCGAGTGGCGGATTGGCAAGATCGACCATGCGCACCAGCTCCATACCGAATACTGAAGATGGTAGACGGCATACCGGAGAGATCAAGAGGCCGGACACGCGGCGGATCGGCGCGCGGTCCGGCGCAACGCCCCTGGCCCGTGGCCGTCCGCGCAGGCCGGCCTGCGTGCGTACGTGCCGCGTGACGGCGTAACCGGGCGCAATCGCGCAGACATCGCACCGCAACACCCGCTTCCTAGCTTCCTTCTGCGAGGCACTCTCGCACGAGGAGGCGGCATGGGTTACCCGCTGGAAACGGTTCTGGAACCCGCGGGAAACGGCACATTCGTAACGTCCGGCGGCATGGCGGCTCGTTCCCCCCGATCGCACCAGCCGGGCGTCGAACGCGAGGCGGACCTGCGCCGCCTGCGCGACCTGCTCCGCTCCGCCATCCTGCGCGGCACCTTCCCCGGCGGCGTGCTGCCCACCGAGGCCGAGCTCATGGCGTCGTACGGCGCGACGCGGGCCACCGTTCGGGAGACGCTCGCGGTGCTGCGCCGCGAGGGTCTGATCGACCGCCGGCCTGGCGTCGGCACGCACGTCGTGGTCAAGGCCGTGATGACCCAACTCGTGGAGGCCCACGGCGTCGAGCCGCCGGGCCAGGAGAGCCTGCTGAACCGGCGGCTGCGCGCCAGGGAGCTCGACCGGTCCATGATCCCGCTGCCCCACCTCGCCGCCGACCGGCTCGGCGTGCCCGCGGGGGTGCCCTGCCTGCGGCTGGAGTACGTGTCGCTGTTCGGCGACGAGCCGCACGGCATGGCCACCAACTACGTGCTCAACCCCGAGGCCGGGCGCATGCGGGACCAGCCGTTCGTCCACGACTGGTACGCCCTGCTCAACGAGGCCGGCGTCGGCTACGAGCAGTCGGAGTTCGTCTGCGGCTGCGCCCCGGCCGACGCGGCCACCGCCGCCCTGCTCGGCATCGCCGAGGGGTCGCCGCTGATCACCATCGAGCAGGTGATCAGCGACGCGAGCGGGCGGCCGTTCAACCTGGCCTACATACATGTACGCGGCGACAGGTTCCTGTTCGTCTCCAGCGCGGCCCGCCGCCACTGACCTTTCTCCGAAGGAGCGACAATGCATCCCCCTGTGACGCTCACCGACGCCGCCGCGGCCCTGCGCGCCGGCGACGTGACCAGCGTGGCGCTGACCGAGCACGCCATCGCCCAGGCCGACCGGCTGGACGGCGAGCTGGGCACGTATCTGGCCAGGTTCGACGAGACGGCGCTGGCCGCCGCCGGGAAGGCGGACGAGGAACTGGCCGCCGGCGTGGATCGGGGGCCGTTGCACGGGATCCCGTTCGGCGTGAAGGACATCATCGCGGTGGCCGAGGGCCCCACGACCGCGCAGAGCCTGATCCTCGATCCGGCCTGGGGCGCGGGCCGGGACGCGCCGGTGGTGACCCGGCTCAAGGCGGCGGGAGCAGTGATCACCGGCAAGGTCACGACCATGGAGTTCGCCTGCGGCATGGTGGACCCGAGCAAGCCGTTCCCCACCCCGCGCAACCCGTGGGACCCGCGGACCTGGCCAGGCGGCTCCAGCTCCGGCACCGGCAACGGTGTGGCGGCCGGGATGTTCCTGGCCGGGCTCGGCACCGACACCGCGGGCAGCATCCGCATCCCGGCGGCGTTCTGCGGCGTGAGCGGCCTGATGCCGACGTTCGGCCGGGTGCCGAAGTCGGGCGTCGCGCCGCTCGGCTACTCGCTGGACCACGTCGGACCGCTGGCCCGCAGCGCCCGCGACTGCGCGGCCGTCCTCGAGGTGATCGCCGGCCACCACCCCAGCGACCCCGACTGCGTGGACCTGCCGCTCGACCCGTTCGAGGGCGGCGGCTCGCTGGACGGGCTGCGGATCGGCGTGGCCCGCGCCCACCACTTCCCCCAGAGCGCCGATCCGGCCGCCGCACCCGCCTTCGACGCCGCGCTGACCACGCTGACCGGGCTCGGCGCGACCCTGGTCGAGGTGGATCTGCCGTACTGGAACGAGATGCTCACCGCCGACCTCGTCACCATGTGCGCGGAGGCGCTGGCCTACCACCGCAACGACGCGGCGGCCCGCTGGGGCGACTACTTCGCCGCCACCCGTGCCCTGCTCGCCCGCGGTGCGCTGGTCAGCGGCGCCGACTACGTACAGGCCCAGCGGGTACGCCGGGTCGCGCAGGACGCCGTCGGCCGGCTGTTCGACTCCGTGGACGTGATCGTCTGCCCGACGGCGTCGGCGGGCGCTCCGACGTACGAGTCCCTGACGGACGCCGAGGGGCGTATCGACGTGGAGGCGATGTTCACCCAGGTCTTCACCCAGTACTGGGACTGCGTCGGCAACCCGGTCCTGGCCGTCCCCATGGGCTTCACCGCCGGCGGGCTGCCGCTGTCGGTCCAGTTCGCCGGCCGTCCCTTCGAGGAGTCCGTGATCCTGCGCGCCGGAGACGCGTACCAGCAGGTCACCGGCTGGCACCTGCGCGTCCCCGAACTGGCCGCCGCGCCGCAGCCCGCCGCCTGATCCAGGAACCCCTTGAAGGAGACGATGATGAGCACCCCCACCGAGACCGTCGGCCGGCTTCTCGCCGCCGCGGGCCTGACCGTGCCCGAGAACGAGATCGAGCTGCTCGCCGCCGGCTACGCCCTCCAGCGGGCCGGCGTCGACGCCCTGTACGCGGTGCCCGAGGCCCGCTACGCCGACCCCGCGCTCCGCTTCCGCGCCGACGCCCGCATGACCGACTGGTCCGGCTGATCATTACCTGCCGGAGGGTCATCTCGATGCGGGCGATGCTTGGTGCGATGCCTCCTTGACCGGCCCAAGGTGAGGGCCGCCGGCAACTGCGGGCGCACAAATTTGACCATTCGGTCATTGGATGTGGAATCATCCGGCAAGATGATCAACTGTTGGTCCCCCGGATGGCGGGCGACGGTTGAGAAGGGCTGGCTGAATGCGCAAGTCAACGACGACGATCATCCTTGGCGCGGCACTGTCGATCGGAGGGATCATGGTCAATCCTGCGTACGCGGCCGCCTCCGCCGTCACCCCGGAGCGGGTGTGCGGTTCCGGCTTCGCCCGGGTCGCCCACAGCAAGCAGGCCGTGAAGACTCACTCCAAACGTGTCCTCGGATACGTCTACCTGCTGTACAACCGCAGGACCGGCTACAACTGCGTCACCACGATCAAGACCTCGAATGTCGGCATCCCCACCTTCACCATGGCCACGATCACGACGCAGACGCGGGGGGCCAACTCACGCACGGGCGGCGAGAACGAGGGCCGGAGCGTCAAACACTACTTGGGACCGGTGAAGACCTACGGCAAGGGCCGGTGCGTCAGCTACATGGGGAGGATTCGGGATGACGGACGCGATGCCGCCGAAGGCAAATCGCGCTGGAAGGACTGGGGCAACTGCGGCTGAGCCGGGTTCGGCGCCCGGCCGGCCCGCACCCGTCACACCCGCAGAACGGTGACCTGGCGGCCGGACGGTGTGGTCGCCTGCTCGAAACCGCCTCGTTCCTTCCAGGGTGGGGCCTGGGGGCGCCGGTCGAAGATCACCAGCACGCCGGTGGAAAGGGTGAGGCGGTCCAGATACCGGTCGAGCTGCGCGAGGCCGTCGGGCGTCGGGTCGTTTTCGTTCGTTCGCCAGACCTTCAGCTCCATGGCCTCCCGCTGCATCAGTCGCTCGCCGTCGGGGCCGGTGTAGGGCCAGCGGACGAGCACGTCCAGGCGTTTGGTGCCGGCGGCGTACTCCCGGTCGAGCTGGCCGCCGCCGTTGACCAGGCGGTGGAGGAAGGCCATGAGGATGATCTGGCAGGCGGCCTCGTGGTAGCCCTCCTGCCGGATGAGTACCTCGCCGTGCTCGCGCCAGAACACGACGAACTCCTGCAGCAGGCGCGGCAGGTCGAAACGGCCGTCGGCCAGGATGAAGCTGTGCGGATCGGCCTTCACGAACCGCTCTGTGCGATCGCCCAGGACCCGTAGCAGGACCTCTCGGTAGATCGGGTTGGCGATCTCGAGTTCCCTGGTCCCCCGGATGAGGCCCAGATCATGGACGTAGGAGACGTCATCGTCGAAAGAAGTGTCCGTGCCTGGCCACGTTCCCGCCACGATCGGTTCGATCACCCGTTCCACCCGGGGATCGTGCAGCCGGGCCACGAGCGCGTCCAGATGGGTGGCGCGCGCCCGGATCAACCGCTCCTTGGCCTCATCAACCTGTGCAATGTTGATGGTGCTGCTCACCTCCATCTCGGTGATGACCTCGTTGGCGAGGGCGTTGACCAGCCACGGCTGTCCCTGGGTCAGCTCGAAAACCCGGTCCACCGCGTCCTTGGTGAACTCCTGGCCGGTCGCCTGTGTGTGCTGGCCGTACAGCTCGGCGATCTGTTCGGCGGTGAAGTCGCTCAGGCGTAGCGACTTTCGGATGATGTTGAACGGGCTGGCCGGGTTGGACCCATCGGGTTCGCCGCCCGAGGCGACCTTGTAGTCACGCAGGTCGCGCAACCCGCACAGCACGATGGACGTGGGGAACGGATGTCCCTCATGCCGCGCGTTGTGGCCGTCGCGGAGCTGGCTGAGGATGCTGACCATGCTGTTGCCTTGCAGGGCGTCGATCTCGTCAAAAAAGAGCACCAGCCGGCGCGGGCAGCGGCGGCACCACTCGCTCAGCGCCGCGCCGAACCGGCTGCCCGGTGTGACGCGCGGCCAGTCATCCGGCGGCAGCAGCTTCTCCGGCCATCCCGACCGCGAGGCGGCTTCGCGGAGGGAATCCAGCAGAAGCGACTCCGCCCAGCCGACGTCGTCGCCGGCCGCCTTGGCACGCTCGCAGGAGAACATCAGGGCGGCGGTGTCGCCCTCGGCATTCAGCTCGGATGCCAGGGTGCGCAGCGCGGTCGTCTTACCGGTCTGCCGGGGGGCGTGCAGCACGAAGTAACGATCCATCTCGATAAGTTCGCGTGCCTGCGGGAGCCGCTGTGTGGGGGGCAGCATGTAGTGGTGCTGGGGGCCGCACGGGCCGGTGGTGTTGAAGTATCTCGCTCGGGGTGGCCGCATGGTCACATTCTGCCATCGCCCTGTCGCTCGCGTCCGGTCCTCGATTCAGCGTGACCCTCCGCAGACACTCGCTGACCGGTGCGATCCTGGACGGCACGCTGACGAGCCGGCCAAGCCGTCCTGGCCAGCGCCGGTCGTAACGAATGAGCCATTCGCGGAACCCCGGCGACTCAAACCTGAGCCCCACCTCCCACACCGCCGGCGGGATGGGCTTGGTGGTCGCCGCCGTGTTCCATGGATCTATGAGGCGTCGGACCGGGCGCGGGTCTGGTTGCCTGGTGATGTGGCGGTTAGGTGCCTGGCGACGGTGACATGGTCGGCGGCGTGGTCGGTGAGGTGGGGGAG
>NZ_JADOGI010000286.1 GCF_015645445.1 Nonomuraea cypriaca
CCCCATGGGGGTGCCACGCGATCTTGTCGCGAGGCTGTCACGGCACTTGTCACGCCCGTTGTCACGGGGCCCTTGTCACGCTGTCACGCCCCTGCTGACCTGTAACTCCCACCCCCGACCCCCGGCCGTGACACGCGACTTGTCACGGCCCCCTAAAAAGGACCCGTCCGCGGCCGTGGCGCTCGCCAGCTGGCGGACGTGGATCAGCCCGCTCGGGGAGCTGTAGCTGTACTTTGTTGCTGTACGACATGCAAAAAGGCCACCTCCGAAGATCGGAAGTGGCCTTCTAGCTGGGTCGGGGTGGCGGGATTTGAACCCACGACCTCTTCGTCCCGAACGAAGCGCGCTGCCAAGCTGCGCTACACCCCGGTGCACGCCGTCCTGCACGTGCTTGGAAAAGTCTAGCGGACTCCCAAGGTGGTTGTGACCGCCTTTATCGCCGGGGCACCAGGGTGAGGAGCGTCGCCTCCGGGAAGCAGGCGAAGCGGGCCGGGGCGTACGGCGAGGTGCCGAGGCCGGCCGAGACGTGCAGCCAGGCGCTTTCGTGCCGGCTGAGGCCCTTCACCCTGCCCCGGTCGATGCCGCAGTTGGTGACGAGGGCGCCGTAGAACGGGATGCAAAGCTGGCCGCCGTGGGTGTGGCCGGCCAGCAGGAGCTGGTAGCCGTCCGCGGCGAAGAGGCTCATGTTGCGGGGCTCGGGGGAGTGCATGACGCCCAGGCGGAGGTCGGCGTCCGCGGGGGCCGGGCCGGCCACGAGGTCGTAGCGGTCGCGCGAGATGTGGGAGTCGTGGATGCCCGCCACCGCCACGTCCAGGTCGCCCACCTTGATGCGGGCCGTGGTGTTGTTCATGTCGAGCCAGCCCTCGGCGGCCATGCCCGCCCCCAGCTCCTCCCAGGGCAGGCTGGGGACGTGCTGGCGGCGCTCGTTTTTGGACGTGCGCCACAGGTAGCGTGCCGGGTTCTTGGGCTTCGGGGCGTAGAGGTCGTTGGAGCCGTACACGAACAGGCCCGGGCGGGACAGCAGGGGCTCCAGGGCGTGGAGGAGCGACGGGACGGCCTCCGGGTGCGCGATCGAGTCGCCGGTGTTGACGACCAGGTCGGGCTCCAGCGCGCCCAGGGAGCGGACCCAGTTGATCAGCATCGTGCGGCGCGGCGTCAGGTGCAGGTCCGTCAGGTGGAGGATGCGCACCGGACGCTGGCCGTGCTCCAGCACGGGTACGTCGAAGCGGCGCAGGCGGAACCAGTTGCGCTCCACCACGGTGGCGTAACCCAGCCCGGCCAGGCCGAGACCGAGCATGGACAGTGGCACTGCGACGGCTTTCCTCACGTACTCATGATGCCCGACATCCGGCGCGGGGCGCCCGCGTAGTCCGCGAGACGGCAAGATGGAGCGCATGAGCGCATTGAAGGACAAGCTGAAGGCCGATCTGACGGCCTCGCTGAAGAGCCGTGACGAGGTACGCCTCCGGACCGTCCGGATGGCACTGGCCGCGGTCAACGTCGAGGAGGTCTCCGGCAAGGCGGCCAGGGAGCTGACCGACGACGAGATCATCAAGGTCCTCACCAAGGAGGCCAAGAAGCGGCGCGAGGCGGCGGAGGCGTTCGGCAACGCGGGCCGGGCCGAGCAGGCTCAGGCGGAGCTGGACGAGCAGGCGGTGCTGGAGGAGTATCTGCCGGCGCAGCTGTCCGACGAGGAGCTGGCCGCGCTCGTCGACGCCGCCATCGCCGAGACCGGCGCCTCCGGGCCGCAGGCCATGGGGCAGGTCATGAAGGCCGTCAATCCGAAGGTCGCCGGACGGGCAGAAGGCGGCCGCGTCGCCGCCGCCGTCCGCGCACGGCTGGCCGGCTAGCTAGTTGAGCGTGAGCCCGGCCAGGCGGCTCTGAGAGGCCTCCTCCCGCAGCGGGGGAGGCCTCAGCGCCCTCAACCTCAATCAAGGCTCTAAAGCACCCTCAGCGCAGTAACGGCCCAAAGGCGCCCTCAGCCGGCCGGGGTGATCGGGCCGGCGTCGCCGCCGCGTCCCCGTCCGTTGCCCGGCCCGCCATCGTCGCCACGCCCGCCGTCGTCAGGGGGCCCGCCCCAGCGATCGTCGCCGTCGCCCGGGTCGAAGAGGTCGAACGGATCCCCGTCGCCCCCGGGCCCCTCGTCCTTCTCCTTCTTCGGCTTGGGCGCGCAGCTGTCCGTGCACCCGCCGAACCGCGACCGGTCCACCGGCGCGAACTCCGTCGGCTCGATCCCCTTCAGGGCGTCCATCATGGAGTCCTTCCAGATCCGCCCCGAGATGGACGAGCCGTACACGTACGAGTAGTACTGGCCGCCGATGGTGATGCCGATCAGCTTGTGCGCCGAAGTGCCGCGCGGGTCGCCGATGCTGACGGCGGAGGACAGGTTGGGCGTGTAACCGGCGAACCACGCCGACATGTAGTTGTCGGTCGTCCCGGTCTTACCGGCCGCGTCCCGGCCGATGCCGCCCACTTCGGTCATCGTGCCCTTGGTGAAGACGCCGGACAAGATGCCGGTGACCGCGTCGGCGACATCCTCGTCCAGCACCTGCGAGCACTTCGGCTTGTACTGCTTGGCCTTGCCGTTCCTGTCCTTGATCTCGGTGATGGCCAGCGGCTTGCAGTATTGCCCGCGCGAGGCGAACACCGCGTACGAGCTGGCGATCGTCACCGGGTCGACCTCGTTGACCCCCAGCGTGAACGTCTCCACCTCCGACAGCTTCTGCCCGTCGGCCCGCTTGACCCCGAGCTTCTTGGCCATCTTGACGACGTCGCAGAGCCCGACCTCTTCCTGCAGCTTGACGAAGAACGTGTTCACCGAGCCCCAGGTGCCGGTCTCCAGCGTCTTGAAGCCGCCGCCGCCCTCACTGGAGTTGCGCACGGTGTGGGACGGGTCGCCGACGTTCTGGCCCTTGCAGTTCTTGAACGAGCTGTAACCGCCGGCGGTGTAGCCCGAGGGGGCAGGGAAGCCGTCGCTGTACTTCAGGCCCTCCTCCAGCGCCGCGGCCAGCGTGTAGACCTTGGCCGTCGACCCCTGCTGGAACCCGCGCCCGCCACCGTGTGCCCCGTCGGCCACGATGTTGTAGCTCATCTCGTTCTTCTTCTTGCTCTGGCCGAACGTCCGCGAGGCCGCCATCGCCTTGATCTCCCCGGTGCCGGGAACGACCATGGCCTGCGAGGCCACCGGCTTGTCCTTGGAGCTCACATAGTCCTTGATGGCCCGCTCGGCGGCCGCCTGCATCTTGGGGTCGAGCGTGGTCTTGATGCGCAGACCGCCCCGCTGGAGCAGCTTCCTGCGCTCGTCGGGGTCCTTGCCGAACTCCTCGTTGTTAAGGATTTCGTACTGGACGTAGAGGCAGAAGTACGGGTATTTGCTGGCCTCACAGCCGCCGGACACCTCGGTGTCCTCGTAGCCCAGCTTCTTCTCCTTGCCCTCGGCCGCCTCCTGAGGGCTGATCTTGCCGAGCTTGGCCATCGTGTCCAGCACGAGGTTGCGCCGCTCCAGCAGCCGATCGCGCGACTCGGGGCCGACGTTGGGGTCGGTCCTCGCCGGGTTCTGCACCGCGCCTGCCAGCGTGGCGGCCTCGACGAGGTCGAGCTCGGAGGCGGGCTTGTCGAAGAAGCGCCTGGACGCGGCCTGGATGCCGTGGGCGCCGGCGCCGAAGTAGGCGATGTTGAGATATTTCTCGAGGATCTGGTCCTTGGTGTACTTCTTCTCGATCGCCATGGCGTAGCGCAGCTCCGCCAGCTTGCGGGAGAGCGTCGGCGCGATGGCCGCCTGCTGCTCCTCCGGCGTCTCGGCCTTGTTGACCAGCACCTGCTTGACGTACTGCTGGGTGATCGACGAGCCGCCCTGCATCACGCCGCCGCTGGAGAAGTTCTTCAGCAGCGCTCTGGCCGTTCCCTCCACGTCGATCGGCCCGTGCTGGTAGAAACGGAAGTCCTCGATCGCGATCAGCGCCGTACGCATGATCGGGGCGACCTGGTCGAGCCGCACGGACTGACGGTTCTCGAAGTAGAACTGTGCGATCCGCTTGCCGCCCGCGTCGAGTAGTTCGGTGCGCTCGGGCAGGGGAGGTTCGTCGAGGTCTTCGGGCTTGAGGTTGAGCCCTTCCACCGCGCTCTTCGCGGACACCCCGGCACCGCCGACGGCGGGCAGGGCGACGGCGGCCGTGAGAACCCCGGCCGCGGTCCCGGCGATGATCAGTCGCAGGACGCTGAGTATGGGGTTGGAGCGATCTTTGCGCTGCGCTTGCACGCTACCAAGAGTACGTCGAAAGCCTGATGTTAACGGTAGCCGCGCGCCATTTCACCTTGACTGGCGGGGGTGACTAGTCATTCCCGGTCAAGACTACGCCGAGAAATTGGTCCTCTGGGGTCTGTCGGCCCGAACGGGTAGTTGCGTACGTTCTCCTCTGCGGCAACTGAATACGGAGGCTCGGCGCCCGCGCCCGTCGGCCCCAAATGACGACTGACCACCTAAGGGGAGTGGGGTCGAAAAATGTGGATCACGGATTGGACCTCCCGTGCCGCCTGTAAGGGTGCGGATCCGGATGCCCTGTTCGTGCAGGGCGCCGCGCAGAACAGGGCAAAGCTCATCTGCCGGGGTTGCCCGGTCCGCACAGAGTGCCTCGCCGATGCGCTGGACAATCGCATCGAGTTCGGGGTCTGGGGCGGTATGACCGAACGGGAACGGCGTGCGCTGCTTCGACGGCGGCCCGATGTGGACTCGTGGCGTGAGCTGCTCGAGTCCGCGAAGGAAGAGTACGAACGCACGAATGAGCTGATCGCGGGCTGATCCAGGCCCGCGAGCGAAGTACGGCCGGCGCCGCCCGCCGGCCGTACTTTTATAAGCTCGCCAGCAACTCCCCGATCTGCCGCAGACCGGCCAGATCGTGGACGTCCTCGGACATGGCGCGGACCTGTGCCACAGGCACGGTGGGATGAGCCGAGACGAAATGCTCCCGCTCGCGACTTTCGCGGGCGGTGAGCTGCATCCGCCCGGCGTGCAGCCGCAGCACGGCGGCGGTCAGCTCGTGTTCGCCCCTGGACTCCAGGTCCTCCGCTGCGGCGGCGCTGCGAGCCGCTGAGAGCGCGGTGGCGGGCGCCATGTGCACCCGGTTGACCACCAGGCCGGCCAGGGGCATGCGCTCCTCAGCGAGCCGCTCGACGAAGTAGGACGCCTCCCGCATCGCGTCCCGCTCGGGCGCGGCCACGACGAGGAAGGCCGTACCAGGCGCCTGCAACAGCCGGTACGTCATCTCCGCCCGCTGCCTGAACCCGCCGAACACGGCGTCGAGCGCGGACACGAACGTCTGCAGATCCTTGATCACCTGCGCGCCGAGCAACTTGGTCATCGCCCCGGCCATCAACCCGAACCCGGCGTTGAGCAGCCGGAACGCGTTGCGGCCTCCGGCTTTGGCGGGCGCGGTCAGCAGCCGGATGAACCGGCCGTCGAGGAAGCGCCCGAGCCGCTCGGGCGCGTCGAGGAAGTCGAGCGCGGACCGCGAGGGCGGTGTGTCCACGATGATCAGGTCCCACTCGTCCGAGCGGCGCAACTGGCCCAGCTTCTCCATGGCCATGTATTCCTGCGTGCCGGCGAAGCTGGAGGAAAGGGACTGGTAGAAGGGGTTCGACAGGATCTGGCGGGCCCGCTCAGGGTCGGCGTGCGCCTCGATGATCTCGTCGAACGTACGCTTCATGTCGAGCATCATGGCGTACAGCTGGCCGCCGTCCGGTGACTCGCTGACCAGACGCGGGGTGTTGTCCAGCTCGGTGAGCCCCATCGACTGGGCGAGCCGCCGCGCGGGGTCCACGGTCAGCACGACCGCGCACCTGCCCCGCTCGGCCGCCCGCAGCCCGAGCGCCGCCGCGGTCGTGGTCTTACCCACGCCGCCGGCGCCGCAGCAGACGATGATCCTGGTGCCCGGGTCGTCGATGATCGCGTCGATGTCGAGTGCGACGGACTTCTTCACGCTGCTCCTTGCGTGCGCATGCTCTCTGCCAGCTCGTACAGGCCGGCCAGGTCCACGCCGTCGGCCAGCAGCGGCAGGTCGTAGCCGGGCAGTGCCGCCGTGGCCAGCGACTCCCGCTCGGCGCGCTCGAGCTCGGTGCGGCGGGCGTGCTCGGCCACCTCCTCCGCGAGAGCCTCGGCCAGGGCGGTGGCCTGCGCGCCGTCGGCCACCCCGGTCGCCTTGAGGCCGAGCGCGAGCTCCCCGGTGTCGAATCGGCCCTTGACAGCTGTGTCAAGGACCGACTGCGGGAGCAGCGACTCGCGTACCATATTGACGAAAATCCCGCCGGGCGGAAGTCCGGCGGAACGCAATTCGGCGACGCCGTCGAGGGTCTCCTGTACCGGCATCTCCTCCAGCAGGGTGACGAAGTGCACCGCCGTCTCGGGAGATTTCACGACCCCGTTGACCAGCTCGGAGTGGTTCTTGATCGGCCCGACCTTGGCCAGGCCCGCCACCTCCTGGGTGACGTTCAGGAAGCGCGCGATGCGGCCCGTCGGCGGCGCGTCGAGCACGACCGCGTCGTAGACCCGGCGGCCGTTCCTGGCCCGCCTGCGTACGGCCTCCGTCGTCTTGCCGGTGACCAGCACGTCGCGAAAGCCCGGGGCCACGGTCGTGGCGAAGTCGACGACGCCCATCTTGGTCAGCGCGCGCCCGGCCCGGCGCATCCCGTAGAACATCTCCATGTACTCGAGCATCGCCTCCTCGGGATCGATGGCGAGCGCGTAGACGTCGCCGCCCGATGGCGCCACGGCGATCCTGCGCTCCTCGTAGGGCAGCGGTGGCAGGTCGAAGATCTGCGCGATGCCCTGCCTGCCTTCCACCTCGACCAGGAGAACCTTGCGGCCGCCCGAGGCCAGGGCCAGGGCGAGGGCCGCGGCCACGGTCGTCTTGCCGGTGCCGCCCTTACCGGTGACCACGTGCAGTCGCACGCCGTCCCAATCCGTGTCCGGAGAGTCCACGTTTCGAGGCTACCGAACGGTCACTTGTCGGAACCCGACGGCCACCCTTTGAGATTGCTCACACCTCGCGGGAAAAGGGATCCGGCACCGCCGTCGTGACCAGGCGGGACGGCGGTCTGGCAGGCGGGTGGGCGGGTTTCCTGTGAGAAGGTTTCAGTCATGAAGAAATGGGAGTACCTCACGGCCCCGGTGCTGGTCCACAACACCAAGATGATCCTCGACAACTTCGGGGCCGACGGCTGGGAGTTGGTCCAGATCCTCCAGGGCGCCACGCCCGAGCAGCTCGTCGCCTATTTCAAGAGGGAGAAGCAGTGACCCCTGAGCAGAAGATCCAGGAGCTCGGCCTCACGCTGCCCGAGGTCCCGGCACCGGTGGCGGCCTACGTGCCCGCCGTGCGCACCGGCGACCTCGTCTACACCTCGGGCCAGGTGCCCTTCGTCGACGGCAAACTGGCCGGCACCGGCAAACTGGGCGCCGACCTGACCACGCAGGAGGGCGCGGCGCTGGCCCGCATCTGCGCGCTCAACGCCGTCGCCGCGGTCAAGTCGGAGATCGGCGACCTGGGCCGGGTCGTACGCATTGTCAAGGTCGTGGTGTTCGTGGCCGGCGATCCGTCGTTCGCCGAGCAGCCGCAGGTCGGCAATGGTGCCAGCGAGCTGCTGACCGAGGTGTTCGGCGACGCGGGCAGGCACGCGCGCAGCGCCGTCGGCGTGGCCGCGCTCCCGCTCAACGTGCCCGTGGAAGTGGAGCTGATCGCCGAGGTTTCCTAAGATCTCCTAAAAATCGCCCAGGGCTCCTAAAACCCGCCGAGGTCTCCTGAAAGCGGGATATGTCACCATGGCCGGGTGATGTTGTAAGAGGAGGTCATGTGACCGGGTTGCCGCTTCCAGCCGAGCTCGCCGCGCGGGCGCGGGACATACTCGCCGGACGGGCCGATCCGGTCCCCACGAGGGACGCCGCCACCGTGGTGATCCTGCGCGGCGGGGCTCGCGGGCCCGAGGTCTACCTGCTGCGTCGCAAGTCCACCATGGCGTTCGCGGCGGGCGCGTACGTCTTCCCCGGCGGCTCGGTGGACCCGCGCGACGCCGACTCCGCCGTGGCCTGGGCAGGACCGTCCCCGGCGGAGTGGGGCGCGGTGTTCCACGCCAGTGAGCAGGTCGCGCGCGGCCTGGTGTGCGCGGCCGTGCGGGAGACGTTCGAGGAGTCCGGCGTGCTGCTGGCCGGTCCCGGGCCTGACTCCGTGGTCGCCGACACCACGGGGGACGCCTGGGAGGCCGACAGGCTGGCGCTGATCGACCGGAGCCTGGCCTTCGCCGACTTCCTCGCGGGGCGCGGGCTGGTGCTCCGGTCCGACCTCCTCAAGCCCTGGGCGCACTGGATCACGCCGGAGATCGAGCGTCGGCGGTTCGACACCCGGTTCTTCGTCGCGGTGCTCCCCGACGGCCAGCGCACCCGCGACGTCGGCGGCGAGGCCGACCAGGTGGCCTGGCGGCGGCCCGCGGAGGCGCTGGAGCTGGCGCGCCAGGGGGAGATCTTCCTGATGCCGCCCACCCACCGCACGCTGAGTGAGCTTTCGGCGTACGACACCGTGGCCGGCGCTCTGGCCGAGCACCGGGAGATCGTGACGATCATGCCGAGAGCCGTGGAGATCGACGGCGAGATGCGGCTGGTGAACACATGAGCGGCCTGCACATCCCGATCGGCACGCCGGACGGATCCCGTACCGACCACGCCGAGAACCTCCTCGCGCCCAACCCCTCGATCATGACGCTCGACGGCACCAACACCTGGGTCGTCGGCGACGGGGACGAGGTGGTCGTGGTCGATCCAGGGCCTGACGACGAAGCGCATCTGCGCCGCGTACAGGACCATCTCGGCGAGCGCAGGGTCACCGAGATCCTGCTGACGCACGGCCACTTCGACCACAGCGGCGGCGCGCGGCGCTTCGCCGGGATGGTGCGCGCGCCCGTGCGCGCCCTCGACCCACGCCACCGGCTCGGCGACGAGGGGCTCGCGGACGGCGACGTGGTGACCGTGGCGGGCCTGGAGATCCACGTGTACGGCACGCCCGGCCACTCATTCGACTCGCTGTGCTTCTGGCTGCCGCAGGACCACGCGATGCTGACCGGTGACACGGTGCTCGGCCGGGGCACCACGATCATCGCCGGCGACGGCGGCCTGGCCGACTACCTCCGCAGCCTCGACCGGCTGAGGGCGGCCGCGGAGAGCCTGGACGCGCGGGCGCTGCTGCCCGGCCACGGCCCGGTGCTGCCCGACCCGATCGGCGCGCTCGACGGCTACATCGCGCACCGGCGCGAACGGCTCGACCAGATCAGGGCGGCGCGAGCACAGGGCGCGCGCACGCCGCGTGAGATCGTCCGCATCGTGTACGCCGACGTCGACCGATCACTGTGGGCCGCCGCCGAGATGTCGGTGCGGGCCCAGCTCGACTACCTGGACCGGTTGTAGAGCCGGTCGAGGTCGAGGATGACCACGGCCTTGGCCTCGATCCGCAGCCAGCCGCGCTGCGCGAAGTCGGCGAGCGCCTTGTTGACCGTCTCCCGCGAGGCGCCGACGAGCTGGGCCAGCTCCTCCTGGGTGAGGTCGTGGTGGACCCGCAGGCCGTCCTCGGTCTTGGTGCCGAACCGCTCGGCCAGGTCGAGCAGCTGCTTGGCCACCCGTCCAGGCACGTCGGTGAACACCAGGTCGGCCAGCACGTCGTTGGTGCGGCGCAGCCGCTGGGCCAGCGCGCGCAGGAGGTGGAGAGCCACCTCAGGGCGGCCGGTCAGCCAGGGGCGCAGGTCGTCGTGGCCCAGCCCGGCCAGGCGCACCTCGGTCAGCGCCGTCGCCGTGGCCGTGCGCGGCCGCGGGTCGAACAGCGACAGCTCGCCGAACATCTCACTCGGCCCCAGCACGCTGAGCAGGTTTTCCCGTCCGTCCGGCGAGGTGCGAGAGAGCTTGATCTTGCCTTCGAGCACGACGTAGAGCCTGTCGCCGGTCTCGTTCTCGTGGAAGAGCGTCTGTCCCTTGGACAGCTGGACCTCCGTGATGCTCGTACGCAGCGCCGCGGCGCTCTCGCGGTCCAGCGCGGCGAACAGGGGGGCCTTGCCCAGCACATCTTCGGTGTTCACTCTGCCTCCTCTGCTGCCATTGTGACTCACCCCACTCCGGGTGGCACACACAGGTTATGGGAATGCCAGAGTGGTCTGGCTCGTCGGCTTATGCCGAGGTGAGCCGCATCTCGGGGGAAAGGTACCCGACGCCCCTTTCGAGGCGGCAGCCGACCTCGGTTACCCGGCGCGCCGGTGGGTCCCGGACAGCAGGCCGTCCACCGAGGCGACCGCCGCCGCCACGGACTGGCCTAGCAGAACGCGCAGCACGTCCACGGCTTCGGGACGGCAGGCCGGGTCGGGGCGGCGGCACTGCTCCACCGCCAGTCTCAGTGCCGGGGGCAGGAGGGCGGCATCGCCGTTCGCGGCGCCGGTGGCCGCGAAGACCACCAGGTCGGCCCAGGCCCGTACGTCCTCGGCCGGGGCGCCGTCGTACCCCGTCCGCCAGCCGATGAGCACCTGGCCGCGGTTGCCGAGCGCCACGCTCTCCGGGACGAGCCGCAGCCCCGACGTGCCGCGCCCGTGCAGCTTGGCCAGGGCCGCCACGGAGCTCACCGCGAGCCGGTGCAGCGCCCGGCCGCGCAGCGGCCCTCCGTTGCGGACGAACTCCGTGAGTGTCGCGCCCTGATCGCCCATGGAGGGCCCCCTTTCACGCGTCAGGTTGTACGCGATCGGGCGGTCCCTGGTTCAACGGTTCCCCAAAGCTCCTACTCTTGCGACATGGCCAAGAACGCGGCGGGGCGCAAGCCGGAGACCCAGCTCGCACTGGTGCGGCGCGCGCGCAAGATGAACCGCATCCTCGCCGACACCTACCCCGACGCCCATTGCGAGCTCGATTTCGGCAACCCGCTGGAGCTGCTGGTCGCGACCATTCTGTCCGCCCAGTGCACGGACAAGCGGGTCAACATGGTGACCCCCATCCTCTTCGCGAAATATCCGGCCGTTGAGGACTACGCGGCGGCGGATCGTGGCGAGATGGAGGACATCATCCGCTCGACCGGCTTCTTCCGCGCGAAGACCAACAGCATCATCGGCATGGCCCAGGCGGTCTGCGAGCGCCACCACGGCGAGGTGCCCGGCCGGCTCAAGGACCTGGTCACGCTGCCCGGCGTGGGCCGCAAGACCGCCAACGTGGTGCTGGGCAACGCGTTCGGCGTGCCGGGGCTCACCGTCGACACCCATTTCCAGCGGCTGGTACGCCGCTTCGGCTGGACCGAGGAGACCGACCCCGTCAAGATCGAGCACGTCGTGGGCGAGCTGTTGCCCAGGCGCGACTGGACGATCTTCTCCCACCGGGTGATCTGGCACGGCCGCCGCATCTGCCACGCCCGTCGTCCCGCCTGCGGCGCCTGCCCGCTGGCCGCGCTCTGCCCCTCGTACGGCACCGGCCCCACGGACGCGAACGAGGCCGCGAAGCTCATCAAGTCCGGCCCCTTCTCCTGACCTTGGGAAGTGACCGGCGCCCCCGCATGTTGGAGGATGCGTGACCCAAGTGCCCGACTGGCTCCAGAGACTCGCGACGCAGGCCGAAAGTACGTCAGTGCCCCGATATCTGCGCCCGCCCGCCGGTGGGGGACGGCTCGCGGCGGTGCTCATGCTGTTCGGCGAGGGGCCGCTCGGCCCCGACGTGCTGCTCATCCAGCGCAGCACCCGCGGCCGCAGGCACGCTGGCCAGCCGGCCTTCCCCGGCGGGGGCGTGGACCCGGAGGACGGCGGCCCGGTCGAGGCGGCGCTGCGCGAGGCCGAGGAGGAGACCGGGCTCGACCCCGCCGGGGTCGACGTGCTGTGCACGATGTCCGAGCTCTACCTCAGCTACAGCGACAACCGCGTCACACCGGTGGTCGGCTGGTGGCGCGAGCCGTGCGCGGTGCACGCGGCCTCGCCCGACGAGGTCGACTCCGTCGAACGCGTGCCGATCGCCGAGCTGGTCGATCCCGCCAACCGGATCATGCTGCGGCATCCCAGCGGGCATGCGGGGCCGGCGTTCCGGGTGCGGGGGATGCTGGTGTGGGGGTTCACGGCGATGGTGCTCGACTCGGTGCTGCGCGCGGCCGGGCTGGCGCAGCCGTGGGACGCCACGCGGGTGGAGGAGTTGCCCCCGGATGTGGTGGACCTCGCCTCACGCGGCTAGCCCCGTTTTCCGCATGTCGAGGTAAGTGAAGATCGCTGGGTTTGCTGTGGTGATCGTTGCGCGGTATGACCTGGGCTGGTGAGACAGCGTGCGCAGTGGGGCCAGGCCAGTGTCGAGAAGATGCTCGGAGCATTACCGGTGG
>NZ_JADOGI010000287.1 GCF_015645445.1 Nonomuraea cypriaca
ATCCAGAGCTCGGCCTGCGGGCGGCCGGTTGGCTCGGTTCCGAAGAGTTCGGGCAGCGCGGTCACCGAGCCCCAGTCGTAGGGGCGGATGGTGGTGGCCAGGCGCATGGGGGCGGGCTGTGGCACGGCGGTCGGCTCCAATCGTCGTTCATGGAGCGTAGACCGCCAGCGGCGGACATGCGTAACCGGAACCGGCGCGCGGAGGCGGCCCAAATGGCCGGCCCTATGAGGCGGCCCAATGAGACGGCCCAATGAGACGGCCCAATGAGACGGCCCAATGAGACGGCCCAATGAGACGGCCCAATGAGACGGCCCAATGAGACGGCCCGGTGGGCCGGCACTACGTAAGTGGGCGCGCGCCGGCGGCGGGTCGTCAGCGGGCGCGGGGTCCGAGCAGGACGGGCATGCTGCGGGTGCTGTTGCCCAGCAGGGTGTCCAGCGGGGCCAGTTCCTCGGCCGGCGCGGCGGCTTTGATCTGCGGGAACGCCTCGAACAGCGCGGTCAGTGCCACCTCCGCCTCCAGCCTGGCCAGTGGCGCGCCGAGGCAGAAGTGCGGCCCGTGCCCGAACGACAGGTGGGTGGACGGCGGCCTGGTGAGGTCGAACCGGCCGGCGTCGTCGCCGTACTGGTCCGGGTCGCGGCCCGCGGCGGCGAAGCAGGCGAGCACGGGTTCGCCGGCGTGCAGGTGGACGCCGTCGATCTCGATGTCGCGTACGGCGTAGCGCATCGGGAAGTAGGCGATCGGCGAGTCCCACCGCAGCGTCTCCTCCACCGCCGCGCTGACCGGGCACTGGCCGGAACGCAGCAGGTCGAGCTGGCCCGGCACGTTGAGCAGGGCGCCGATGGCGTTGGTGATGAGGTTGACGGTGGTGACGTGCCCGGCGATGAACAGCAGCTCGATCGTGGCGAACAGCTCGTCCTCCGACAGGCGGCCGCCGTCCTGCTCGCGGAGCGCGAACAGGTCGGTGATCAGGTCTTCGCCGGGCGTGTCGCGGCGTTCGTCGATGATCTGGTCGAGCAGATCGAGCAGGGCCTTGCGGAGGTCGGGTGTGTCGTCGGGGCTGCCGCCGACCTGGGCGACGGCGTCGGTGAGGCGGTGGAGCTCGTCCTGGTGGGCCGCCGGGATGCCGATGAGCTCGGAGATGACCTCGCGCGGCAGCGGGTAGGCGAACTCGAGCCGCAGGTCGACCGGCTCGTCCGGCGGCCGTTCCGCGAGCCGGTCGATGAGGTTGGCGGTGAGCGCCTCGATCCTGGGGCGCAGCCGTTCCAGCCGGCGCGCGCCGAACGCGGCGGCCAGCGGGGCGCGCAGGCGGCGGTGCACCTCGCCCTCGGCGTTGAGCAGCGAGGTGTCGGTGACGATGCGGTCGATGGCCGTGCCAGGCGGCATGCGGTCGCGGGCGTCGGGTGACCAGTGGCGCAGTTCCCTGGACAGGCTCGGGTGGGTGAGCACGGTCAGCAGGGTGGCGTGGCGGGTGGCGGCCCAGGCGGGCACGCCTTCGGCGGTGACCGGCACGAGCGGGCCCGCCTCGCGGAGCTTGGCGTTGTCGCCGTGCAGGTCGTGGGTGGCCGGGTCGAGGACGAAGCGGCTGTCTTCTGTCATGGTTCATCCCGTCCGTCGTGGGCTCATGGCCAGGGCGGTCACGTCGAAGCGGGGGTCCTGGTCGAGGTAGAGGTCGCGGACCAGCTCTCCGGCGGCGGGCGCGTTGCACAGGCCGTGGCCGGAGAAGCCGGTGGCGTACAGGAAGGCCGGGGGTCCCGGCTGGTGGCCGATGAAGGCGGTGCGGTCGGGGCTGGCGTCGCGCAGCCCGGTGACGGCGGTGTGCAGGGGGAGGCCGGCCAGGCTCGGGTACGTCGTCGCGAGCTGTTCTGCCACGTCGCGGCGCCAGGCGGCCCGGTCGGGTCCCGGGTAGCCCATGCCGATCAGGAGCCGGTCGCCGCGGGTCCGGATGAGCAGGCCGCTGGCGGCGTGCAGGGTGACCGGGAGGTCCGGCGTGCCGGGCGGCAGCGGGTCGGTGGTGAGGAGTTCCTGCTCGATCGGCTCGGTGAGCGGCAGGTCCACGCCCGCGCTGCGGACCAGGGAGGCCGACCAGGCGCCGGCGGCGCACACGATGGCGTCGGCGGTGATGGTGCCGTCCGGGGTCCGTACCTGGCCGGTCTGGGCGTCGATGCCGGTGACCGGGCAGCCGGTGCGCAGGCGGGCGCCCGCCTGCTCGGCGGCGATGGCGTAGGCGGTGACGATGGCGGTGGTGTCGGAGATGTAGGCCTGCGGCGAGTAGGCGGCGGCCCGGACCGGCAGGTCGTCGCCGATGAGCGGGTTGCGCTGTCTGGCCTCCTGCGCGGTGATCAGGGCGACGTCGACGCCGGCGGCGTGCTGGGCGGGCAGGTCGGCCTCGAAGGCGGCGACCTGGTCGGGTTCGGTGAACAGGACGAGGTAGCCGACCTGGCGCAGCGGCAGGTCGGCGCCGGGCCGGTTCGGGAAGGCGTGGTAGGCGTCGAGGCTGCGGACGGCCAGGGCCGAGCTGAGCGGGTTGCCCGCGAAGTAGGAGCGGACCACGTCTGCGGTGGCGCGCGAGGCGCCGGAGCCGAGGGTGCCGCGTTCGAGCACGGTGGTGTCGACGCCCGCCTCGGCGAGGTGGAAGGCGATGGACAGGCCGATCACGCCGCCGCCGATGACGACGACGCGGGTGCCGGTCATGTCGTTCCTCCCACGCGGCGCAGGTGCTCGCCCGCTTCCCATGGGAACAGGTGCAGGTTCCAGCCGCCGAGGCAGTTGGTGTAGAGGGCCATGTGGTTCATGGCGGAGATGAAGTCGTTGTGGTTGTTCAGGCGGCTGATGCCGTCCAGGAGTCGCTGGGTGAAGTTCCACAGGGTGTCGAGGCCGCAGTAGCCGAGGAATTCGGCGGGTGTGTGGGCCAGCATGTGGGTCATCTGGCGCAGCCAGGGCAGCGGCATGCCGTCCATGGCGGCGCGGACGAGGCCGCCGTAGCAGCTGTAGCCGAGCGGCCGGGTCTCGCCGTTGACGAACAGCAGTGTGGTCAGGACGGTCTCGTAGCTGCCCGCGCCGGACGGGATGCGGCCGGCGTGCAGGTTGAGCAGTTCCTGTGGCGGGCTGAGCCAGATGCGTTCGGTTTCCGCGTGTACTTCGGTGATCAGGGTGTTGAGTTCGGGGTCGCCTATGGGCAGGCGCGGCAGTTGGTGGCCGCTGGGCTCGCCGGCGCGGCGTACCTCGGCGATGATGGGTTGTTTGGTGGTGTAGACGGACCTCCAGACCTCGCGGCCGGCCTCGATCAGGGCGTCGAGGTCTTCTGGGACGACCTGGCCGATCGGGGTGGCGGTCATGGGTTCGGTGAGTTCGCCGTACTTGATGCCGAGGTGTTGCAGCCGGGAGCAGAACAGGGTGCCGTCGGGCACGGTGCGCCGGTCCACGCGGTATTCCGCGGGTGTGTGCAGCAGCGAATGGACCGGGGCGACGTGGTACAGGTGATATCCCGCGACCAGGGCGTGGCCTTGCAGGCTGCGGTACGGCAGCGCGTCCCACAGGCATTGGGCCAGGGCCTTGTTGCGCTGGTCGAGTTCGGCGGCCACGGTGATGCCGAGGCCGGGCCAGGTGATTTCCACACGCTTCGATTCGTTCACAGTATGTCACTCTATCGTCACATTTTGTAGCGATAGAGGCAGGGGTGGGTGTTTTACCCCGTCATGACCTGTGCCCGAGCAGTGCCCCGCTCCTGTCGTCCCCCCAGATGGAGGACCCGTCCACGTACGGCCGCAGCAGCGCGGTGAGCCCGGGATCGCCCCGCCCGTTGAGCTCGTCGGAGGCGATCTTGCGGGCCGCGCCGGCCATGACGTCGGCGACCTGGACCCGCGCGTCCAGGGTGGACTCGACCAGCCGCAGGCCGGCCAGCCGCCCGCCGAGCAGGTGCCGGAGCTCGGCGACGCGCTCCTCGGTCAGCGTGGTCTGCCGGTCGTGCACGACGGTGACCGGCTCGCCGCCGCGGCCCCAGTGGGCGACGGCGTGGACGATGCCCGGGATGAGCGGATCGAGCGCGGGGAAGACGTGCGGGTCGGCCAGCAGCCGCGCGCGGAAGTCCGCGACGCGCGGCCGGGCCTGCCACAGCAGCTCCATGAACGCGCCCGCCGCGCTGCCCGCGCCGGTCTCGCGCAGCTCGCCGACCAGGCGGAAGACGTCGTCGACGGAGATGGTGACGCCCTGGCCGTTCTTGGCGCGCAGCAGGTAGTTGACCGCGTCGAGGAAGGCCGCCCACCGTCCGGCCCCGAACACGGCCTCGCCCTCACGGTAGAGGGGCCGGGGGTCGGGATTCCCGGCGAGCAGGCCGGCGACCTTGGTGAGGACCAGGAAGGTCTTGTCGGCGAGGTAGACGTGCACGCTGCCGAGGACGGGGCCGGACGGCCCGAGCAGCCACCGCAACACCGGCCGGTGCTTCTCGCGCAGGATGTGGCCCGCTTTGTACTGGGTGGCCGGGGATGGTGCCCTGGCGCGCAGCTCGCGGATGCAGGCGGCGGCGGACTCCGCGTCCATCAGGACGCTGGCGTGCGCGAACACGTCGGTGTTGCCGCCGACGAGCTTCTCGCCCTCCGACCCAGACTCGTCACATCCGATCTCGACCACCGACTGCGAATCTAGCCAAGTCGGCGGCCCGTCCGCGAGCCGATTTCCCTCGCGGGCGGGCGGGGAACCTCAGAGCGGGGTTCTGGTGAACTGCTGGTTCTGCCCGCCGTTGCACGGATATTGCTTGAATTGCACGTCGTTGGCCGTGGACGAGGACGGCAGGTCCGCGCACTTGCCCGAGTGCCTGGCCACCAGTCGCAGGTAGCCGCCGGCGTACGACGTGCCGGACGTGCCCTGGACCGGCAGCACGTACGCCGGCTGGGAGCCGAACGTGAGCGAGTCGCCCGCGTCCTGCCAGCCGCTCCAGGGGCCGGTGATGCTGGTGGCGGTGGCGTACCTGGCCTGGTTGGGCTGCCAGCCGGTGGCGCCCGAGGTGAGCAGGAAGTAGACGCCGTCGCGCTTGAACATCGCCGGCGCCTCGCGGTGGTCGCCGTCCCACATCCGCGCCAGCGTGGTGACGTCGGTGTAGTCGGCGGTCAGCCGGTAGATGTGCAGGTCGTAGTTCTCGTCGGCGGCGGAGATCATGTAGCCGGCGCCGTCGGTGTCGACGAACGCGGTGATGTCGCGTGACATGTGCCCGAGGGGGCGGAAGCTGCGCAGGTAGGTGTAGTCGCCGTCGACCGTGTCCGACACGGCCACGGCCGCGCGCGCCTCGCCGTAGTCGCGGCCGTTCTCCTTGTGCATCCACATGACGAACCGGCCGGTGGCGGCGTTGTAGATCACCCTGGGGCGTTCGATGTTGGCGACCTGGAGTTCGGCGGCGCTGGACTGGGTCAGCACGTGGTTGCGGAACTCCCAATTGCGCAGGTCGGTGGAGCGGTAGGCGGAGACGTACCTGAAGGTGCCGTCGCTGTTGCGGTTCTCGCCGAACCAGTAGTAGTACGCGCCGGCCTTCAGCACGCCGCCCCCGTGGGCGTGCAGCGGGTTGCCTGAGGTGTCGGTGAACGGCGCGCCGACCGGGACGGTGACGGGCGCCGCGCCGGCTGTTCCTGCGGGTAACAGGGCCAGGGTCAGGGACGGCCCGGCCAGGAGAGTGAGAACTCGGGACATGGCGTACGGACTCCTCTCGGGGTGCAGCCCTTGATGCCGGTGAGCAGGACGCCCCTGACGATCCACCGCTGGGCGATGAGGAAGAGCGCGACCAGGCGCAGGATGGCCACGAGCGCGCCGGCGAACAGCGCGGGCAGGTTGACGGCCGCTGGTTGAGGTTGGTGGACAGCGCCACCTGCACCGTCCAGTACTCCGGGTCCTGGCCGATGACCAGCGGCCACAGGAACGCGTTCCAGTGCTCGATGAAGGACAGGATGCCGAGTGAGGCGAACAGCGCGCCGGAGTTGGGCAGCGCCAGCCGCAGACGAAAGCGGAGGAGGCGGCCGCGCTGGGGGCGCGGCCGGTGCCGCTCGACGAGCTGTGCCGCAGGGCCGAGCTGGTCACGGTGCACGCGCCGGAACTGCCGGAGACGCGCGGGCTGCTCGGCGAGCGCCGCCTGGCGCTGCTGCGCGACGGTGCCGTGGTCGTCAACACCGCCCGCGGCGCCCTCATCGACACCGACGCCCTGGTACGCCACTGCGCCACCGGTCGCATCGGCGCCGTGCTCGACGTGACCGACCCGGAGCCGCTGCCGCCCGGCCACCCTCTCCTCCGGCTCCCCAACGTCCTGGTCACACCGCACATCAGCGGGGCGCGGGGGCGGGAGTTGCGGCGGCTGGGCGAGTTCGCGGTGGCGGAGGTCGAGCGCCTCTCCCGCGGCCGCCCCTTACGCGGGCCGGTTCACCCCGCTGACCTCCACCGAATCGCCTGACGCCGTGCTCACGGCCGTCGCGAGCCGCCGCGAGACGCAATGAGACGTGGTGAGACGCCGCGAGACGCGGTGAGACGCGAGATGCCCTGAAACGCCCGCGAGACGCCGCGAGCGGCGTCGTGGCCGCCGCTCGCGGTGAAGGACGGCGTCAGGCCGCCTTGGCCAGCATGCCGTGCGGGTCGAGCACGTACTTGCGGGCGGCCCCCTCGTCGAACTCGTGATAGCCCTGCGGCGCCTGCTCCAGCGGGATCGGCGTGGCGTTGACCGCCTTCGCGATCTGCACCCGGTCGTGCAGGATCGCCATCATGAGCTGACGGTTGTAGCTCATGACCGGGCACTGGCCGGTGGCGAAGCTGAGCGACTTGGCCCAGCCGAGGCCGATCTGGATCGACAGCGACCCGTGCTTGGCGGCCTCCTCGTGCGCCCCCGGGTCGCCGGTGACGTACAGGCCGGGGATGCCCAGCGCGCCGCCCGCCCGGGTGATGCCCATGAGCGTGTTGAGCACCGCGGCGGGACGCTCCTCCGACGCCTCGCGCCCGTGGCCCTTGGCCTCGAAGCCGACGGCGTCCACGGCGCAGTCGACCTCCGGCACGCGCAGGATCTGCTCGATCTGGTCCCTCGGGTCGCCCATGGCCACGTTGATGGTCTCGCAGCCGAAGCTGTGGGCCTGGTCCAGCCGTTCCTTGTTCAGGTCACCGACGATGACCACGGCGGCCCCCAGCAGGAAGGCGGAGGCGGCCGCGGCCAGCCCCACCGGGCCGGCGCCGGCGATGTAGACGGTCGATCCCGGGCCCACGCCCGCGGTCACGCAGCCGTGGAAACCGGTCGGGAAGATGTCCGCGAGCATGGCCAGGTCGAGGATCTTCTCCATGGCCTGGTCCTTGTCGGGGAACTTGAGCAGGTTCCAGTCCGCGTACGGCACCAGGGCGTATTCGGCCTGGCCGCCCACCCATCCGCCCATGTCCACGTAACCGTAGGCCGATCCCGGCCGGTCGGGGTTGACGTTCTCGCAGATGCCGGTCTTGCGCTCCTTGCAGTTGCGGCAACGCCCGCAGGAGATGTTGAACGGCACGGACACGAGGTCGCCGGTCTTGATGTACTCCACGCCTGGCCCGGTCTCCACCACCTCGCCGGTGATCTCGTGCCCCAGCACGAGACCCTGCGGAGCCGTGGTGCGGCCCCGGACCATGTGCTGGTCGCTGCCGCAGATGTTGGTCGCGACGGACTTGATGATCGCGGCGTGCGGCAGTTTGCGGCCCACGTTGGCTGGATTGACCCCCGGGCCGTCCTTCAGTTCGAAGCCGGGATAGTCGGTGTCGTGTACTTCGACCTTGCCTGGGCCTTCGTACACCACGGCTTTGTTGCCGGACATGTTGTTCCTTCCCTCGGATGAGAAATGAGGGTCGTCTTCGCCAGCTCGGGCATGATCGGGCCGGTCGTCTCCGCGACCTGGCGTCACGAAGGATCGCCAAGCATCGCAACCCCCGAAACGATGGCCCATGCCCTGACTTTCTGCTCCTACCCGGCTCTTTCCAAGCCATTCAGCCGCTGGTGGACGCGTTGGCGTCGGTGACGACCGAGCCGGTCGGGCGGTTCGCGGGCGGTGCCGGCCGGTTGGCGGCGGCGTGGTGGACTGCGCTACCGTATGGCCCGGTGTGCCGGGAAGTCTGGTCGGCGGCTCCTTGGCCGTGCGACTCGACGGAGGCCCCCGATGAACCACGACGCCCACCGCTGCCCGGAAGCCGGATGACGCGCGCCAGACCGGCTCTGTCAGGGCGTGGGCGGCATCCGGCGGTGGTGATCGCGACCGGGTTCGGCGCCGCGGTGCTGATCGGGACGCTGCTGCTCGGCACCCCGCTGGCCACGACCGACGGCGACGCCTCGCACTGGCTCACCGCGCTGTTCACCGCGACGTCGGCGGTCTGTGTGACCGGCCTGGTCGTGGTCGACACCGCGGCGCACTGGTCGGTGTTCGGCGAGGTGGTCATCGTCGCGCTCATGCAGGTCGGCGGGCTGGGCATCATGACGCTCGCCACACTGATCATGGTCGTCCTGTCGGGCAGGCTCGGCCTGCGCGCCCGCCTGTCCGCGCAGATGGAGACCAAGTCCGTCGTCGCCGCGGACCTGCGCCAGGTGCTGCGCAAGGTGGTGGTCTTCAGCCTGGTCTGCGAGGCGGCCGTGGCCGTGGTCCTCACCGTACGATTCCTCACCGGGTACGCCGAGCCGCTCGGCCGCGCCGCCTACCTGGGCGTCTTCCACGCGGTGTCGGCCTTCAACAACGCCGGCTTCGCCCTGTGGCCCGACAACCTGATGCGCTTCGTCACCGACCCCTGGATCTGTCTCACCATCGCGCTTGCCGTCATCGCCGGCGGGCTCGGCTTCCCCGTCGTCTTCGAACTCCTGCGCACCTGGCGGCGTCCCCGGCGCTGGACCCTGCTGACCCGGATCACCGTCGGGCTCAGCACTCTGCTGCTCGGAGCCGGCACGCTGGCGTTCCTTCTCGCCGAATGGCGCAATCCCGCCACGATGGGTCCCCTGTCCGACTCCGGCAAGTTGCTGTCGGCGTTCTTCACCGCCGTCATGCCGCGCTCCGGCGGCTTCAACAGCCTCGACATCGGCCAGCTGACCTCCCCGTCGCTGCTCGTCACCGACGTTCTGATGTTCATCGGGGGCGGGAGCGCCGGCACCGCGGGCGGCATCAAGGTCACCACGTTCGGGTTCCTGCTGTTCATCGTCTGGTCGGAGCTGCGCGGCGAGAACCAGGTCAACATCGGCCACCGGCGGCTGCCCGCCGCCACCCAGCGTCAGGCGCTGTCCATCAGCCTGCTCGGCCTCCTCCTGGTCACCTTCGCCACCTGGCTCATGCTGGTGATCACCCCGCACAGCCTGGACCGGGTGCTGTTCGAGGTGATCTCGGCCTTCGCCACCAACGGCCTGTCCACGGGCATCACCGCCGACACGCCGCTGGCCGGGCACGTGGTGCTCAGCCTGCTGATGTTCATCGGCCGCATCGGCCCGCTCACCCTGGGCTCGGCGCTCGCCCTGAAGCAGCGCACCCGCCGCTACGAACTGCCGGAGGAACGGGTGATCCTCGGCTGAACCCCGGCCGGCTTGAGTCTCCGGTAAGGGGAGACCCGAAGGTGAGAGACATGAACGGTGACACGCTCTACTCGATCGGCGAACTGGCGCGGCGGACCGGGCTGACGGTCAAGGCCATCCGCTTCTACGCCGATCGCGGCATCGTGCCGCCGACCGACCGGAGCCCCGCCGGCTACCGCCTGCTCGGCGTCGACGCCGTCGCCCGCCTGGACCTCGTACGGACGCTGCGCGACCTCGGAGTGGACCTGTCCACGATCCGCAGGGTCGTGGACAGGGAGATCTCGCTGGCCGAGGTCGCCGCGGCGCACGCCGAGGCGCTCGCGGTGCGGATCCGTACGCTGCGGCAGCGGCGCGCGGTGCTGACGGCGGTGGCCGCCGCCGACCGCGCCGAGAGCGACCCCGCGCGAGTGCACCGCGACGCCGCCGCCATGGTGCGCGGGCCGGTCGGAGCGGCGCTGGCGGCGGGCATCGACCCCGTCTCGCCCCAGGCCGGCGCAGTCGTCACGGCCGTCACGGCGCGGTACGCGCGCACCCTGGGCCGGCCGGACGACGCCGGGCTGCGGCGCCGGTTGGCGGCCCGGCTGGAGGCCGCGAACGACCCGCGCAGGGAGCGCTACCTCCGGCTGCTCGCCGTGATCAACGGCTGGCCGCCCGCCGGAAGCCTGACCCCGTCACTCCACTGGTTCCTCCAGGCCCTGCACGCCCCAGCCTGCCGCTTGACGCCCTCCCCTGGCCTTACAGGGGGAGCAGGAACAGGCTGAGCGGGGTGCCGGCCACCGTCGACGCGACGATCAGCAGCAGCGCGCGTACCGGCCATGACGGGCGAGGCCGTGCGGTCAGCCGGGCGATCCGGGCGTCGAGGTCGTGCCCGGCGCCGCCGAGCGTGCCGGGCGGTGTGGCGACGCGGTCGCACGCGCGGAAGCGGCGCAGCGCGGTCGCCAGGGTCAGATGGCCGGTGTCGGCGGCCGCGCGGTCGTCGGCGCGCATCTCGACCAGCAGCGCGACCGCCTCCAGCATCGCGTGGACGAGGCGGCTGCCCGGCAGGGCGCGGTGCAGGGCGGCGAACGGGAGGATCACCAGGTCGTGACGCTCCCGCGCGTGCGCGCGCTCGTGCGCCAGCACGGCCCGCAACTCCCGATCGGTGAGCAGGTCGAGGCTGCCGGTGCTGACGACGATCGCCGCCTTCCGCCCCGGCAGGCAGTACGCGGCCACCGCGGGATGCTCGACCACCAGAGCCTCCCGCAGATCGGGATGGGGCCGCGCGATCAGGCCGAGCAAGGTCCGCTGCCTGCGCCGCAGCGCGGCCACGGACGCGGCGCTGCGCGCGAAGGCCACGGCCAGCCACGCGGTCGCGCCGAGCCCGCAGGCGACGAGCAGGAGATGGACGGGCGAGAGCGTGGCCGGGAGCCGGCCACGGGCCAGGTCGCCCGCCAGGCCGACGAGCGCGGGCACGATGCCGAGCCGGTACGGGGCCAGCCCGATCGCGAGAGCCGTGCCGACGGCCGACAGGACGAGGCAGGAGCCGACCGCCTGCCAGATCAGCAGCGAGGTGCGCGGCGCCCGCCAGGCCCACGACCAGCGCGGCATCGCCGCCATCGCCAGTGACGCCGCCACGAAGGTGAGGAGGTGATGCGCGGCATAGGTCACGAGGGCTCCACACCGTGAGGCAGCGCCCGGCGCAGCGCCTCGGCCTCTTCATGGGTGACCGACCGGGCGAAGTGGCCCAGCGCCGCGAGCCGGTCGCCGGTCTCGCTGAGCGCCGAGAGCATCAACTCGGCGACGTACGCCTCCCGTCCCGCCGCGGGCCGGTAGCGCCACGTACGGCCGTCGTCGTCGCGTTCGCGCCGCATGAAGCCCTTGCGGACCAGCCGGTTCATCACGGTCATCACGGTGGTGTAGGCCGGTTCGCGGCCACTGAGCCGGTTGACGACCTCGCGCACGGTCAGCCAGTCGTCGGTGCTCCACAGCACTTCCATGATCGAGCGCTCCAGCTCGCCGAGGCTGTTCACGCCTCCTCCTCACCTCCTGTGGGCTCCACGGCGGGTACGGCGAGCACGGCTGCCGCCGCCAGCGCCGCCGAGGCCGCCCCGGCCAGGTACGGGAGCGCCGTCCCGACGTCGAACAGTAACCCAGAGGCGGCCGGGCCGACGATCCGCGCCGCGGCGGAGGCGGACTGCCCGGCCCCGAGCCGCGCCCCTCTGCGCTCTGCCGGCCCGGCGGCGGCCAGCAGGCTGGACACGGTCGGGGTGAGCAGGCCGTGCCCGGCGGCCAGCAGGCATACGGCGGCCAGGCACAGCCACCAGGTTCCCGCCACCGAGACGGCCGCCATGCAGACCGCCATCGTGACCGCGCCGGCCGCGGCCACGCGGGCGTCGCCCCAGCGGCGGGCCAGCTTGGCCACCAGCCCTGCCTGGACGACGGCCATCGCCAGCCCGGCCGCGGCCAGGGCCAGGCCGATGGAGGTGGCGTCCCAGCCGTAGCGATCACGTCCGAGGAAGGCCAGCGTGGTCTCCATCCCGGCGAACGCCGCCATCGCCAGGAACCCGGTCCCGGCCAGCAGCCCCACAGCCGGCCCCCGACGACCCATAC
>NZ_JADOGI010000288.1 GCF_015645445.1 Nonomuraea cypriaca
GCACAACACGTCCACCTCGCCGACCGCCTCGACCTTGGCGGCGTACGCCTCGTCGCTGATCTCGTACGGGGTGCGGTACGGCGTCCTGAGCCCTCCGCCCACGAATCCGAACCGCAGGCCGCCGATCTCCGCCACCTGCCCGTCGAGCACCTGCTGGCCCGGCTTGAGGTAGTCGGCCCACAGGCGGGGGAGGTCGACGTTGCCGTAGGTGAGGTAGGCCGGGGTGGGCATGGCGGCGAACAGGTCGGCGTACTGGGCGCGTACGTTGCGCTCGATGTGCTCCCGGGGGTCGCCGTCGAGCGTGGCCCACAGCTCGGCCGACAGGGCCCTGGCCGCGTCGAACCGCTTGGCCGTGCGCAGCCCGATGAACTCCGCCGCCTTCTCCGCCCCGAACAGGTCGGGGAAGATGCCCTGTGCGTGGTCGTCGTAGTCGATGAAGAGGATCAGGTCGCCGAGGCACACCAGCGCGTCGGCCCCGTCACCCGCCCTCGCCAGCGCGTCGGCCCTGCCGTGCACGTCGCTCACAACATGGACCCTCATGAGGGAAATCCTACGAGTCGCGACTGCTAGCGTGATGAAGGCCCTTCATAACGCCTCAATGACGGAGCTACCGGCGCGTAATTTGAGGCGGTAGCGTCCAGGCGGTCCCTCGAAGAGGAGTTCATTCGTGCGCGAGTACAGCGTCCCCGTCCTGGTCGACGTACCACACTCGGCGAGCCTGACCGACACGGTCTTCAGCCGGGCCGAGCAGGAGCCGGGCACCGTCATCATGCGGCGCCAGAGCGGCGACGGCTGGCCGGCGGTCACGGCGTCGGAGTTCCGCGACCAGGTGGTCGAGGTGGCCAAGGGGTTGATCGCGGCGGGCGTCGAGCACGGCGACCGGGTGGCGCTGATGTCACGCACCCGCTACGAGTGGACGCTCGTCGACTACGCGATCTGGTCGATCGGCGCGGTCACCGTGCCGATCTACGAGACGTCGTCGGTCGAGCAGATCGGGTGGATCCTGTCCGACAGCTCGGCCAAGGCCGTGTTCGTCGAGCTGGACACGCACGAGGAGGCCGTCCGCGCGGCGGCGCCGGAGCTGGAGGCGGTCTGGCGGATCGACGGCACGCTGGAGACCGGGGGAATCGGCCGCTCCGCCGTGGACGAGCGCAGGGAGCGGGTCGTCTCCTCCGACCTGGCCACGATCGTCTACACCTCCGGCACCACGGGCCGGCCCAAGGGCTGCCACATCACGCACGACAACCTGCTGTTCACCGGGCTCAACGTGTTGCGCGGGCCGATGGAGCCGTTGTTCGCCCGCCAGGATCCGGCCACGCTGCTGTTCCTGCCGCTGGCGCACATCTTCGCGCGGATCATCCAGGTGGTCCTGGTCGAGTCGGGCGCCGTGCTCGCGCACACCCCGAACATGAAGAACGTCGCCCCCGACCTGCAGGACTTCAAACCGACGTTCCTGCTGGGCGTGCCGCGCGTGTTCGAGAAGGTCTACAACAGCGCCGAGCAGAAGGCCATCTCCGGCGGCAAGGGCAAGATCTTCGCCCAGGCGGTGGACGTGGCGATCTCCTGGAGCCGGGCGGAGAGCTCCGGCGGGGCGCCGCTCGGGCTGCGGCTGCGGCACGCGCTCTTCGACCGGCTCGTCTACGCCAAGCTGCGCGCCGCCACCGGCGGCCGCCTCGCGGCCGCCATCTCCGGCGGCTCCGCGCTCGGCGACCGGCTCGGCCACTTCTTCAAGGGCGCCGGCATCGAGGTCTTCGAGGGGTACGGCCTCACGGAGACCTCGGCTCCTTGCACCGTCAACATGCCCGGGGGCAACAAGATCGGCACCGTGGGCAAGCCGCTCCCCGGAGTCACCCTGCGCATCGGCGACGACGGCGAGATCCTCGCCAAGGGCCGCAACATCTTCCCCGGCTACTGGCAGAACGACGTCGCGACCGCCGAGGTGATCGACCCCGACGGCTGGTTCCACACGGGCGACGTGGGCGAACTGGACGCCGACGGCTACCTGCGGATCACGGGCCGCAAGAAGGAGATCCTCGTGACGGCGGCCGGCAAGAACGTCGCGCCTGGACCGCTGGAGGACGCGTTGCGCGCCCATCCGCTGATCTCCCAGGCCATGGTCATCGGCGATGGGCGGCCCTTCGTCGCCGCCCTCGTCACCCTGGACCCCGAGGCCATGCCCGCCGGTGCCTCGGTGACCGACCTGCGCGCGGATCCGAAGGTGCTGGCCGAGGTCCAGGGGGCGGTGGACCGGGCGAACCTGATGGTCTCCAAGGCCGAGCAGATCAAGAAGTTCACGATCCTGGACACGGACATCACCGAGGACAGCGGGCATCTGACCCCCACACTCAAGGTCAAGCGCAACCTGGTGACGCGCGACTTCGCCAAGGAGATCGACGAGCTCTACGACGGCCACTAGTAGGTGTGCCCTCCCCGGATCCTGACACGCACGGGAGCACCTCCCTGATGACCCTGCTCGGCAGGCCGGCCGCCAGCAACGTGCGGATGCGACGCACCACCGCAGGAGCGTCCCCGCCGTAGCGGCGGTGGCCGCCCCTCCGCGGTACGACGTCAGCAACCCCTGCTCCAACGAGGAGCTGATCGCCGAGGCGCTGCATCCGTACGCGGGCAGCGTGACGGTGGCCACCAAGGTCGGCGTGGTACGCCCGTCGCCCACCGAGTGGGTGACCCACGGACACCCCGCCTACCTGCGCCAGCAGGCGGAGCCGGCCTTGCGCCGTCTGCGTGTCGACCGGATCGACCTGCTGCAGTTGCACAGGATCGACCCCGCCTACCCGCTCGCCGACCAGATCGGCGTGCTCAAGCTGCTCAAGGACGAGGGCAGGGTGCGTCACGTCGGTCTGTCGGAGGTGAGCGTGGCCGAGTTGCGGCAGGCGTCGAAGATCACGCCGATCGCGAGCGTGCAGAACGCGTACAATCTGGCCGCCCGCGACCATGAGGCCGTCGTGGACTACACGGCCGAGCACGGGATCGCGTTCCTGCCCTACTTCCCCGTCGCGGCGGGCGCGCACGCCGGCCCCGGGAGCCCGCTGGCACGGGTGGCGACCGAGATCGGCATCACGCCGGCGCAGGCGTCCCTGGCCTGGCTCCTGCACCGCTCCCCCACCGTGATCCCGATCCCCGGCACCACCTCGATCGCACACCTGGAAGAGAACGTGGCCGCCTTGTCGCTCGAACTCACGGACACCCACGTCCACCAACTGTCCACCGCACCCTGACCCTGCCACCCCGACCAACCCCCTCGCTCCAGCCAGCAGGACCCTTGGGACCAGGCCCCTCAATCCAGCCCTCCAGGGCCCCGGGGACACACACGCGGCCGCGCGCCCCGCCCCTCGATCCGGCCCCGCAGGACCCCTGGGACCAGGCCCCTCAATCCAGCTCCGCAGGGCCCTGGGACCGGGTCGCTGGATGCAGCCCCCGTAGGGCCCAAGGAGCGGGGCCCTCCGATTCAGCCCCGCGGGATTCCTGAGACCGGGCCCCTCGGATCCGGGACGCTCGGGCCCCGGGACGCTCGGACCCGGGACGCTCGGGCCGGGTGCCCGGCTCAGCGGCCCCTGCAGTGCCTGAGGTGCCTGCGGGCCTGCGACGTGGCGGATGTCGGTGGCGGGATGGGCGTGAACTTGGGGTGGGGGACCGGCCGTGTCCGGTTCAGCCCAAGGCTTCGCCGATGCCCTCCACGTCGCCGATCGGGCTCTTGAGCGACTCGTTCTTCCCGGTGGCCGGGTCGAAGACGGTCACGCCCTGGGGCGGGGTCTCGTGCGGCGTACCGAACACCAGGCGCGTGCCGTAGAAGGCCACGGGCCAGTTGCCGCCCGGCAGCGTCGGTACGACCAGGTCCCGCCCGCCCTCCTCGGGCGACATGACCAGCGCCGAGTCGCCCCAGGCCACCGCGAGCCGCCCGTCGGGCGCGGCGGCCAGGGCGGACCTGGACGTACCCGACACGACGCAGGCCCGGCACTGGAAGGAGTCGACGACTCCGGCGTGGTCGTGGACGTACACCTCCCCGCAGCGCCCCGCCGTGGCCGCCCATCTGCCGCCGGGCAGGTAGGCGACGGCGTCACCGTACGCGCAGCCAGGGCGGCCGTCGTGCTTGGTTGCCTCGAGCTCGCTCGCCCGCACGTCGGGGATCACCGTGACCGCGCCGTCGAAGCCGCCGCCCGCCGTGCCGCGCTGCCTGCCGCTGCCGTCCTGCCGCTCCCGCGGGGCGCCGACCACGAGTGCGATCCTCCCGCCCGCCAGGGGGCCGAGTGCGATCGTCCTGCCGAAGCCGTCATACTGCTCGCTGTTGCCCGGCACGCCCTCGGTGTCCTGGGTGACGCGGATTGGCTCGGTCCCCTCTCCGACCACGTAGACCGCCCCGGCCTGCGCGGCGCCGTGGTCGTCCTCCTCCGGCGCGCCGACCGCGATCAGATCGCCGTACGCGGCCACCGACGTCCCGAACCTGGCCCCTTCCTGCGGCCGCGGCGAGACGATCTTCCTGGCGGGCAGGGCGTTCCCGCCGTACAGGACGTAGACGGCGCCCGCGGTGCCCTTGCCGTCCACCTTCGTGTACGGAGCTCCGACGATCAGGTCCGCGCAGCCGTCCGCGTTGACCCTGGCCAGTGCCACCGATCCGCCGATGGCGTCGGCGGCCTCGTCGGGAATGGTCAGGGGGACGAGTCGACCGGCGGTCAGCAACGAGACCTGGCCGCCGAGGAGGATGCGGTTGCCGACGGCGACGTCGTCCTGCCCGTCCCCGTCGAAATCCCGAGCGCTCGCCTTGGAGCAGTCGCCCGCGGGGGCCGCGGTCGAGGGGCTTGCGGAGGGAGGTGGGGCGGCGGAATTTCCCGCGCCTAATTCGCAGGCGGAGATCGCGAAAAATAGAGTTATGGCCGCCACAATAGGTCGCCTTGACATAGGTGGATCATTCCGGATTTAAGCACCCACGCGCCACCTGATCAGGGGAATCCCCTTTCGATTCGGCTCGCCGGAGCCGATCCGAGGAGTATTCTCTTGGCAAAGAAGCGGGACCGGAGATGTGGTGTATCCCCGGTCCCTTACCCCAAGGTAAGGGAGGCCACCATGACTATCAAGGACACCTGTGTCGAACTCGGCACCAAGATCGAGAACGAGCTGATCCAGGTTCGCGCCGACCACTGCGAGCTCGCACAGGACCTCACGGAGCGCATCAACGGCGTTGCAGGCCGCCTCAAGAACCTGGACGCCAAGGTGGACGAGAGCTTCGCCAGGGTCGACGAGAGGTTCACCAGGGTCGACGAGAAGTTCGCCAAGGTCGACAAGCGGCTCGCCGCCCTGGAGGAGGGCCAGCGCGTCATGCAGGAGAGCCAGACCGCCATGCAGGAAAACATGCGCGCCATGCAGGACAGCCAGACCGCCATACTGGCGACCCAGACCGCCATGCAGGACAGCCAGACCGCCATGCTGGCGACCCAGACGGAAATGATGCACATCCTCGTCGCCATCCAGCGCAAGCTGGACGTCAACTAGGGTGGCCCTTCCAGAAGTGGATCACACCGAAGTGCTCCCCTTCTGGAACGCTCCAAGAAGAGGATTGCCGCCGATGGACAAGAAGCCGGGGCGGCGGCCGAAAGAGACGAACGTCCACGCAGAGGAAGGCGCGAGTCCGCCACCGGGCTCAAGTCCCGGGCGCGGCGGTCTCCACGATCACCAGTTCCCCCACGTGTTCCGCGAGCGTGTCCCTGGCCGGTGGCGGCAGCCTGGCGTCCGAGATCACGATGTCGGCCTCCCCGAGCTGGGCGATGGTGCTGATGCCCACCGTGCCCCATTTGGTGTGGTCGGCTGGCACGATCAGCCGGTTCGCGGCCTCCACCAGGGCGCGGTCGGTCTCCGCCTCCATCATGTTCGGCGTGGTGAAGCCGGCCCTGATCGTCATGCCGTGCACGCCGAGGAAAAGCAGGTCCACGTTGAGCCGGCGGATCGAGGCCACCGCCACCGGGCCGACCAGCGCATCCGACGGCGTACGCACGCCGCCCGTGAGCACGACCGTCTGGTCGGGGCGGCCGGAGCGCCGGAAGACGTCGGCGATGCGCACCGAGTTCGTCACCACGGTCAGCGCGGGCACCACCGCCAGGCAGTGCGCGAGCGCCCAGGTGGTGGTGCCGGCCGAGAGCGCCACCGCCGTGCCAGGACGTACGAGCGCGGCGGCGTGCCGGGCGATGGCCCGCTTCTCCTGCTCCTGGCGGACGAATTTCACCGCGAAGCCGGGCTCGTTCGTGGCCCCGATCGCGGTGGCGCCGCCGTGCACCTTCGCCAGCAGGCCGCGCCCGGCCAGCGTCTCCAGATCGCGCCGGATCGTGATGTCGGAGACGCCGAACGCCCGCACCAGCTCGATCACCCGGACGCCGCCGTTCTGCCGGACGAGTTCCAGAATCGCCTGCTGACGCTGCGGGGCGAGCATCGCATCACCAGATCCCAACAGGTTCCGACACCTTCCCGATCGCATCATGACATGACGACGCGGTCACAATCGTCGGCAATTTGACATGAAACCGGGCGTTGACAGTCCGAAATGTTGGCTTTGAGATGAAGGAAGATGCGCGAACTCGGGGGAATCTGAAGGGTCCGGCAAGGAGGAACCACCATGGACCATCGACTGCCGATCTCCCGCCGCAACCTCCTGCTCGCAGCCGCCGCCACGTTCGGCGTGCCCGCCGTACTCGCCGGTTGCGGCTCCGACGCTCCCACCCCCGCGCCCGGCCAGGCGTCGGGCAACCTCGGCACGGTCACGATCGGCTCCAACGCCTCCGACGAGATCCCGAAGAGGTCACTCGACACCGTGGTCAAGGGCTTCACCCAGGCGACCACGAGGATCAACACCGTGGACCACAACACGTTCCAGGAGAACATCAACCGCTACCTCAGGGGCACCCCGGAGGACGTGTTCACCTGGTTCGCGGGCAACCGCATGCAGTTCTTCGCCGAGCAGGGCCTGGCCGTCGACATCTCCGACGTGTGGCAGGAGATCGGCGCGGACTACACGCAGGCGTTCAAGGACCAGTCGACGGGCGTCGACGGCAAGCAGTATTTCGTGCCGTTCACGTACTACCCGTGGGCGGTCTTCTACCGTAAGAGCCTCTGGGAGGAGAAGGGGTACGAGCCGCCGGCGACGCTGGACGAGTTCACCGCGCTGGCCAGGAAGATGCAGGCCGACGGGATCATCCCGATCGCGTTCGCCGACAAGGACGGCTGGCCGGCGATGGGCACGTTCGACATCCTCAACATGCGGACGAACGGCTACGACTTCCACATCTCACTCATGGGCGGCAAGGAGTCGTGGACCGACCCGAGGGTCAAGCAGGTGTTCGACACCTGGCGGGGGCTGATGGAGTACCACCAGCCGGCGGCGCTGGGCCGTACGTGGCAGGAGGCCGGGCAGTCCCTGGCGCAGAAGAAGACCGGGATGTACCTGCTCGGCATGTTCGTCGCCCAGCAGTTCCCCGAGGCCGACCGCGACGACCTCGACTTCTTCACCTTCCCCGAGATTAACCCGGCGTACGGGACCGACTCCATCGACGCCCCGATCGACGGCTACATGATCTCCGCCAAGGCCAAGAACGTGGACGGCGCCAAGGCCCTGCTCAAGCACTTCGCACAGGCCTCGTCGCAGAACATCGCCACCGAGCTGGACCCGGGCACACTGGCCGCCAGCTCCAAGGCCGACACCTCCGGCTACAGCGCCCTGCAGAAACGCGGCGCCGAGCTGGTGTCGAAGGCCACGCACATCGCGCAGTTCCTCGACCGCGACACGCGGCCGGACTTCGCCTCGACCGTGATGATCCCGTCCCTGCAGACGTTCGTCGGCAAACCGAACGAGATCGACCCCTTACTGGTGAACATAGAGAAGCAGAAGGCCAACATCTTCCGCTGATGGCCATCAAAACTCGTCGCTACTCCGCCCGCGACGTGACCGTCCTGGTCATCGGGCTGGGGGTGGCCATCGTCGTCAACGTGGCCGTCATCTGGGGGCCCACACTGGCCTCCATCGGGCTGTCAGGAACCGACTGGAGCGGCATCGGGCCGATCGAGTGGGTGGGCGGACAGAACTACCACGATCTGTCCGCCGAGTATCCGCCGTTCTGGTCGGCCGTCCGCAACAACCTGCTGTGGCTGGGCTTCCTCGGGCTGATCGCGACCCCGTTCGGGCTGTTCTGCGCGGTGCTGCTGGACCGGCGGCTGCGGCTGTCGCGGGTCTACCAGAGCGCGCTCTACATGCCCGTCGTACTATCGCTGGCCGTAGTGGGCTTCATCGCGCAGCTCGTCTACTCCTCCGACTACGGCGTGCTCAACTCGGTGACCGGGCTGACCGTGGACTGGCTGGGGGACAGTTCGATCAACATCTGGGTGGTCATGGTCGCGGCCGCCTGGCGGCACGTCGGCTACGTGATGATCATCTATCTGGCTGGGCTGAAGGCGGTCGATCCGGCGCTGAAGGAGGCGGCGGCGATCGACGGGGCCAACGAGCGGCAGGCGTTCTTCCGCGTGGTGTTCCCGACGCTGCGGCCGGTCAACGTGATCGTGCTGGTGATCACGGTGATCGAGGGGCTGCGGGCGTTCGACATCGTCTACGCCATCAACAAGGGCAGGAACGGGCTGGAGCTGCTGTCGGTGCTGGTCACCGAGAACATCGTGGGCGAGGCCAGCAGGATCGGGTTCGGCTCGGCGATCGCGGTGATCCTGCTGGCGATCTCGCTGGGGTTCATCGTCACCTACCTGTCGCAGCTCTTCAGGGAGGAACGATGACGCTCACCGCACCCGCCTCCGCTCCCCCGGCCCAGTCGCGGCCCGCGCCCGCGCGGCGGCCCGTCCGTCCGCTGCGCGTCCTGTTGCACGTCTTTCTCGGCCTGGTGGCGCTGGGGTGGCTGCTGCCGCTCGTGCTGGCGGTGTACGCGTCGCTGCGGCCGTACGAGGAGACCGCGCGGCTGGGCTACTTCTCCCTGCCGGAGAGCCTCACACTCGACTACTACGGAGAGGCGTGGAGCCAGGCCGAGCTTCCCCGCTACTACCTGAACACGTTGATCATCGTCGTGCCTGGTGTGGTGATCACGTTGTTCCTGGCGTCGTTCACCGCGTTCGCGATCGCCCGGCTGCGCATTCCCGGGCGCAAGGTGCTGCTGATCGTCTTCACCGCCGGGAACCTGCTGCCGCCGCAGGTGCTCATCACCCCGCTCTACACCCTCTACACCTTGGTCCCGTTGCCCGCGTGGCTGTCGGACTCGCAGTCGCTCTACGACTCCTACCTGGGGCTGATCCTCATCCACGTGGCGTTCCAGTTCGGCTTCTGCGTGTTCGTCATGGCGAACTTCATGCGCACGATCCCCGAGGAGATCACCGAAGCGGCGCTGGTGGACGGGGCCGGGGTGTGGAAACGCTACTGGCGGCTGACGCTGCCGCTGTGCCGGCCGGTGCTGGCGGCGTTGTCGACCCTGCAGTTCACCTGGATGTACAACGACTTCCTGTGGGCGCTGGTGCTGATGTCGTCGGGCGACAAGCTGCCGGTCACCTCGGCGCTGAACAACCTGCGCGGCCAGTTCTTCACCGACTACAACCTGCTGGCCGCCGGGTCGATGCTGGTGGCGCTGCCGACGCTGATCGTCTTCCAGCTGCTGCACAAGCAGTTCGTCGCCGGGCTCACGCTGGGGTCCACCAAAGGTTAGAGGAGGCTCGGGAAGCGGGCCGCGTGTTCCGCGAACGTCACAGGAGGCTGTGGAAGCGGGCCGCCACCTGCTCCCACGACCATTCGCGGGCGATCCAGTCGCGGCCGCCCGCGCCCATCTTGCGGGCCTTGCCCGGGTCGCTCAGCAGCTCGACGACGGCCTGGGCGATCTCCGCCACGTCCTCGCCGTCCACCACGAGCCCGGTCTCGCCGGGCCGTACGGCGTCCGGCGCGCCGCCCGACCGGCCGGCCACCACGGGCAGCCCGGTCGCGGACGCCTCGAGGAACACGATCCCGAGCCCTTCCACGTCCACTCCGCTCCACCGGGTACGGCACGGCATCGCGAACACGTCCGATGCCGCGTAGTAGCCGGGCAGGCTCGCGGCCGGCACCGTGCCGGTGAACCTGATCGACTCGTGCCCCGCCGCCAGCCGCTCCAGCGTCCGGCGGTAGGGGCCGCCGCCCACCAGCAGCAGGACGGCGTCGGGCACCGCCCGCAACACGCGGGGCCAGGCCCTGATGAGCTGGTCCTGGCCCTTGCGCGGCACCAGCCGGGACACGCACGCGACCACCGGCCGGCCGGCCAGCCCCAGCTCGGCCTTGGGCCCCCCGGGACGGAACCGGCCGGTGTCCACGCCCGGCGCGAGCCGTACGAGCTTGGCCGGGGGGATCGCGGCGACCAGCCGCTCGCGCGTGTACTGGCCGAGATACGTCACCACGTCGGCGTGCGCGCCGATCCTGCGCAGCACGGCGCGGAAGCCCGGCGCGCCCGCCCACGACGCCTCGTGGCCGTGCGTGAGCATGACCACGCGCCGCGCCCCCGCCCGGCGCAGGCGCGGCGCCAGCAGGCCGAGCGGCGCCGCCGCGCCGAACACCACGGTGTCCGCGCCGTGCTCGGCCACCAGCCCGGCCGCCCTGCGCGCGACGGCCGGGGTGGGCAGCATGAGCCGCGTCGGATGCCGTACGACCCGATACGGCTGGCGCCGGTCGAACTCCTCGCAGCCCGGCCAGGCGGGGGCGTAGACGGCCACGCCCGGCGTGCGCAGCGCGAGCCCGTGCACGAACGACTGGATGCCGCCCGGCCTGGGCGGGAAGTCGTTCGTGATGATGACCACATTGGTCACGGCTCGGGTACGCCGTTCAGCTTCGCCCACGAGCGGGCCAGGGCGATGCGCTCGGGGGTCGACGGATGGGAGGCATAGAGCACATATTCCACCGCATTCGGCGACAAGTCGGCGATATTGGCGATTGCCAGGCGTTTCTGCATGGCGATGAACGTGGCCGGGTCCCTCACGAGGTCGAGCGCGTGCACGTCGGCCCTGGCCTCGATCTGGCGGCTGATCAGGTTCTGGGCGGGGCCCATGAGGAGCGAGCCGAAGGTCAGCAGACCCATGAGCGCGCCGACCGCGCGAGGATCGGTGATCGAGGTGACGCCGGTGCGGCGTCGTACCGGGGCGAAGACCAGGAACAGCAGGACGGCGCCCAGGCCCGACCCCAGGCCGGCGATCAGGGTGCCGTAGAAGACGTCGTTGTACTTGGCGTGGCCCAGCTCGTGCGCCGCGACCAGCTCGACCTCGGGCTGCGGGGCCTTGAGCAACGTGTCGTAGACGACGATCCGGCGCGTGGCGCCGAAGCCCGACACGTACGCGTTGAGCGCCGTCGTCCTGCGTGAGGCGTCGGCCACCAGCACGTCCTCGACCGGAACGCCGTCGCGCTGGGCCAACGCGAGCAGGTTGGACCGCAGCGGGCCCTGGCGCATGGACGTGAAGTCGTTGAACAGCGGCTCGAACACCACCGGATACACGAACGACGTCCCCACCGTCAGCGCGAACGCGCCGATCGCGGCCGGGATCCACCAGCGCCGCACCTTGCGGGCCAGGGCCACGAGCACCAGCAGCATCACGCCGAGCAGGAACGTCTCCACGCCGAGGTTCTTGAGCCGGTCGCCCGCCCAGCTCGCCCAGTCCTGGGTGGACAGGCCGTAGTCGCGCAGCACCGTCTCGAACCACATCGCGAGCGGCAGCCTGAACACCTCGTTGATCGCGGTGATGACCACAACGCCGAGGATCACCCGCAGCCACCACGGTCCCCTGAGCCGGCCCAGCACCTTGGCGCCGAACGTGGTGCCGACGAGGAGCCCGGCGAAGATGATCGTGAGAGCGAGCGAGAGGTAGCTCGGGAGGCTCGTCGCCGCGTCGAACGCCTCCCCTCTCGCGATCTGGGCGGCGGTGAAGTCGCGGGCCGGGTCGGAGGGCCCTGCGGCCAGGATCCGCCACGGGGTGCTGAACGCCGCCACGGCCAGGATCACGACGCCGAGCAGCACCAGGGCCACCCCGGCCTGCCGCCGGAACCGTCCCTCACCGCCCGCCCGCTCGCGTCCCTCTACCGCCACATCCCC
>NZ_JADOGI010000289.1 GCF_015645445.1 Nonomuraea cypriaca
ACCCCCGACGTCACGGACCCCGCTCCCGCGACGAGCCCGGCGGAGAGCCCCACCCCGAGCCCGTACACGGCGCCCTGGCCAGGCGACGGGCCGGACGAAGCACCCGCTGAGGGCTTCGAGGAGTGGCCCGGTGCGGGGCCGGGCGAAGGATCCGGCGAAGTCCACGATGAGGAGCGCGGCGAAGGGCGTGCTGAAAGGCGTGGTGAAGGACCAGAAGCGGGGAATGAGCCGTACCCGAACATCACGGGCGCCGACGCGCGCCCGGGGCCGGCACCAGGCGGCGGTGTGCCACCGCCTGAGCACCACCGCGACACGCTCCCCATGACCGGGGTGTCGATGTGGGTGTTCTGGCTCGGCGTGGCGGTGCTGTTCGCCATCGGCCTGCTCGTGAACTTCTTCTCCCGCCGCGACCACACCGACCGCACACCCTGACGCCGGCCACGCCACGACCGCGCCGAGCGCACCTCGGCCTGACGGCGGCCACGCCACGACCGCGCCGAGCGCACCTCGGCCTGACGGCGGCCACGCCACGACCACACCGGCCGTCCTGAAGGCGGGCACACCGGGTGGACGCCGGCGGGGTCGCGCCGGGGGGCCGGGTCACCTGGGACGCGGCGCGAGGGCGTCTCTGGTCCAGGAGCCGAGCACGAGGAGCGTCTTCGTGCCGGTGACGTTCCCGGCGCGGCGGAGACGGTCGATGACCTGCTGGAGATGACCGAGGTCCCGCACGCGTACGTGGATCAGCGCGTCCGGATCCCCGGCGATGGTGAACACCGCCTGCACCTCGGGCACGTCCGTGGCGGTGCGGACGATCTCGCTGACCGGCGTGGTCCCTGGATAGCGCAGCTCGGTGAACGCCTCGATACCCCACCCGAGCCGGGCGTAGTCGATCTGTACGGTGAACCCCGTGATGATCCCGATGTCCCTGAGCCGGTCGACCCGCCGCTTGACCGCGGCCACCGACAGCCCGACCTGTTCGGCCATCTCCGAGAACGTCCTGCGCCCGTCCTCCCGCAGCAGCCGCAGCACCTGATGATCGACGTCGTCCACGTCAGGCATGTGAGAACCCCTCCTTCGGGCGCAAAGATCAGGGGTTGACGCGCCCGATCACTCTCATTAGTTGCGTCTTCGACCTACTTTCTCATCTAATACTTGCGTATGTCCTCCCCGCGTTGCTGTGCTGGGAATCCTACGTACGAAGCCAGGAGGTCCCCGTGACTCCCGCCCATGTGTCGCTCGACGACAAGTACACGGCACTCGACGGCCAGGTGCTCATCTCGGGCATCCAGGCCCTGGTCCGGCTGACGCTGGAACAGCGGCGGCTGGATCAGGCGCGCGACCTGGACACGCGGGTGTTCGTCTCCGGCTACCAGGGCTCGCCGCTGGGCGGCGTGGACCTGGAGATGGGGCGCGCGGCCCGGTTCCTGGAGCCGGCCGGCGTGGTGTTCCAGCCCGGCCTGAACGAGGAACTCGCCGCCACGTCCGTGGCAGGCACGCAACTGCTCGGCCAGCTGCCAGGCCGCAGCCACGACGGCGTGACAGGCTTCTGGTACGGCAAGAACCCCGGACTCGACCGGGCCGCCGACGCCATCAGGCACGGCAACGCGGCCGGCACCGCCCCACTCGGCGGCGCGGTCGCCTGGATCGGCGACGACCCCGGCTGCAAGTCCTCCACCCTGCCCAGCTCGTGCGAGCCGATGTGTCAGAGCCTGGGCATGCCGCTGCTCGCGCCCGGCTCGGTCGGCGAGATCATCGAGTTCGGCCTGCACGCGGTCGCCCTGTCCCGCGCCACCGGCCTGTGGACCGGCCTGAAGATCGTCGCGGACATCGCCGACGCCTCCGCCACGGTGGACCTCGGCGCGTTGCGCGCCGGGATCCCGGTTCCCGAGCGGGCCGGCGGCGGCTCGCCGGCCGTCCTGCTCGGCCCGGCCGCGCTCGACGCCGAGCACGACCTGCTCACCCGCCGGCTCGACCTGGCCCGCGCCTACGCGCGTACGCACGGCCTGAACCGGGTGATGTCCGGATCGGGCAACACCGCTCTGGGCATCATGGCCTCGGGCACCACGTACGCCGTCGTCCTGCGCGCGCTCGTCGACCTCGGCCTGGACGAGGCGGCCAGGGACGCCCTCGGGGTGCGGCTGATCAGGCTGGCGATGCCGTTCCCGCTCGCGTCCGGCGACCTGGCGGCCATGACGGCCGGCCTCGACCGGGTGCTGGTGGTCGAGGACAAGGTGCCGTTCCTGGAGGGCGGGCTCAAGCAGGCGCTGTACGGCGGCGAGCACACGCCGGTCGTCGTCGGCCGGTTCGACGAGGCGGGACGCGAACTGCTCACCGCCCGCGGCACTCTCGGCGCCGACGACGTGGCCGGCGCGATCGCGTCCTGCCTGGGCGCCGACCGGCTGCCCAGGCCCCCGGCCGCCCAGCTGTCTCTGGGGAACGCCCAGCCCTCCACGGGGAACGCCCAGCTCTCCACCGGGAGCAGGAGGCGGTTGCTGCCGATGGTGGCCGCGCGCACGCCGTACTTCTGCTCGGGATGCCCGCACAACACCTCCACCCGCACCTCCGACGACACCCTGGTCGGCGTCGGCATCGGCTGCCATGCCATGATCGCGCTGGACGGCCACGGGCGCGGCACCCAGGTCGGCCTGACCCAGATGGGCGGCGAGGGGGCGCAGTGGATCGGGCTGGCGCCGTTCACCGGGGATCGGCACTTCGTGCAGAACCTCGGCGACGGGACCTACCACCACTCCGGCTCCCTGGCCATCCGCGCCGCGGTCGCCGCGGGCGTGACGATGACGTACAAGCTGCTCTACAACGACGCCGTCGCCATGACCGGCGGCCAGCGCGCCGAGGGGCGGCTCGACGTGCCCGCGCTGACGCGGGAGCTGGCCGTGGAGGGCGTGCGGCGGGTCGTCGTGACGACGCCCGAGCCGGAGACGTACCGGTGGGTACGGCTGGCGGGGATCGCCTCCGTACGGCACCGCGACGACCTCGCCGAGGTCGAGAAGGAGCTGGCCGCGCTCGACGGCGTGACCGTGCTGATCCACGACGACCGGTGCGCGGCCGAGGAGCGGCGGCTGCGCAAGCGCGGCAAACTGCCCACCCCGGTCGAGCGGGTCGTGGTGAACGAGCGGGTCTGCGAGGGTTGCGGTGACTGCGGCGACGTCTCGACGTGCCTGTCCGTACAGCCGGTCGAGACAGAGTACGGCCGCAAGACCCGCATCCACCAAGCCTCCTGCAACTCCGACCTGAGCTGCCTCAAGGGCGACTGCCCGTCGTTCCTGCTGGTCGAGCCGGGCACCAAGCCCGCCAGGAAGGCTCCGCCGCCGCCCGCGCGGCCACCGGAGCCCGCCGACCGGCCGGTCGAGGCGCTGATCAGGATGCCCGGCATCGGCGGCACCGGCGTCGTCACCGTCTCGCAGATCCTGCAGATGGCCGCCCACCTCGAGGGGCTGTACGCGGCGGGGCTTGAACAGACGGGCCTGGCGCAGAAGGGTGGGCCGGTGGTCAGCGACGTGCGGATCTCGCCGCGTCCGCTCGACGGCTCGGTACGCGCCTCGAGCGGCGCCGCCGACGTGCTCATCGGGTTCGACCTGCTGGGCGCGGCGGCCGACGGGAACCTGGCGGTCGCCTCTCCCGAGCGCACGGTCGCCGTGCTGAACACCTCCATCGTGCCCACGGCCGCCATGGTGACCGGTCGCGTGCCGGTCCCCGGGCACGCCGCCGCGGTGTCCCGCGTCGAGTCCGCCACCAGGAAGGTCGTGTGCCTGGGCGCGCACGAGCTGGCGGAAGCCCTGTTCGGCGACCACATGCCGGCGAACCTGCTGCTGATCGGCGCCGCGTACCAGCACGGCCTGCTGCCGGTGTCCGCCGCGTCCATTGAGCGGGCCATCACGCTCAACAAGGCCGCTGTCGAGCAGAACCTGGCCGCCTTCCGCTGGGGCCGCGCCGCCGTGGCCGACCCGGACGGGGTACGTTCCGCCGTCCCCGGCGCCTCGGAGCCCGCCACGGACACGGTACGTTCCGGCGCCCCGGAGCCTGCCACGGATCTGGAGCAGGTGATCGCCACCCGCGTCGCGGACCTGACCGGCTACCAGAACGCGGCCTACGCCCGTACATACGCCGCGGACGTGCGCCACGTGTGCGCCGTCGCGGCCGAGCGCGCGGGCGCGGCGGCGGGCGCGGGGATCGCCCTCGCCTACGCCCGCGGCCTGCACAAGCTCATGGCCTACAAGGATGAGTACGAGGTCGCCCGCCTGCACCTCGACCCGGTGGAAACCGCCAGGCGGGAGCGCGAGTACGGCGCGGACGCGGTCGTGTCGGTGCTGCTGCACCCGCCGCTGCTGCGCGCGATGGGCATGAAGCGCAAGATCAGGCTGCGCCGTTCGGCCGGCCCCCTGTTCCGCGGGCTCCGAGCCGCCCGGGTGCTGCGCGGGACGGCGTTCGACCTGTTCGGCCACGCAGAGGTACGCCGCGTCGAGCGCGCGCTCGTCACCGAGTACCGTGAAATTGTGCGTACCGCCCTGACCAGGCTCACCCCCGCCAACGCCGCCGCCCTCGAGGAGCTCGCGGGCCTGCCCGAGCTGATCCGGGGGTACGAGGACATCAAGCTCGCCCGCGTGGCCGAGTTCCGCGAACGCGCCAGGACCGCCATGACGCGGCTGGACGAGCCCGCCCCGCACCCCGCCTGAGCCAGGAGTGACCGTGACCGTCAACCGACTGCTGCCCGACCAGGACGCCAAGGACCTCATCGAGCTGACCAGCGAGATCGCCGACAAGGAGCTCGCGCGGCGGGTCGACGAGCACGAGCGCGCCGAGACGTACCCGGAGGGGCTGTTCGCCACGCTGGGCGCCGCAGGGCTGCTCGGGTTGCCGTACCCGGAGGAGTTCGGGGGTGGCGGGCAGCCGTACGAGGTGTACCTGCAGGTGATCGAGGAGCTGGCGATGCGGTGGGCGGCCGTCGCGGTGGCGACCAGCGTGCACACCCTCGCGTGTTTCCCCGTGGCCGCGTACGGCACGCCCGAGCAGCGCGACCGCTGGCTGCCCGACATGCTGGCCGGGCGCCTGATCGGCGGATACAGCCTGTCCGAGCCGCAGGCCGGGTCCGACGCCGCGGCGCTGACGTGCAAGGCCGAGCGGGTCGAGACCGGCTACCGGATCACCGGCAACAAGGCGTGGATCACGCACGGCGGCATCGCCGACTTCTACGCCCTGTTCGCGCGGACGGGCGAGGGCAGCAGGGGCATCTCGTGCTTCCTGGCGCCGGGGGCCGCCGACGGGCTGACGTTCGGGCGGCCGGAGGGGAAGATGGGGCTGCACGCGGTGCCCACGACCAGCGCGCACTGGGACGGCGCCATCCTGGACGCCGACCGGCTGGTCGGTGAGGAGGGGCAGGGGCTGCAGATCGCGTTCAGCGCGCTCGACTCCGGCCGGCTCGGCATCGCCGCCTGCGCCACCGGTCTCGCGCAGGCCGCGCTTGACGAGGCCGTGTCGTATGCACGGGAGCGGCACACGTTCGGCAAGAAGATCATCGATCACGAGGGCGTCGGCTTCATGCTTGCGGACATGGCGGCGGGCGTGGACAGCGCGCGGGCCACGTACCTGGACGCGGCCCGCCGCCGCGACGCGGGGTTGCCGTACAGCCGGCAGGCGAGCGTGGCGAAGCTGGTCGCCACGGACCTCGCGATGCAGGTCGCCACGGACGCGGTGCAGGTGTTCGGCGGGTACGGGTACACACGCGAGTTCCGCGTCGAGCGCTACATGCGCGAGGCCAAGATCATGCAGATCTTCGAGGGCACCAACCAGATCCAGCGCCTCGTCATCAGCCGCCACCTGGCCAAGTAGCCTCTGCGACCTTGTGCGGGCGAGGTTGTCGATGGCCTTGCGGGCGCGGGCATGGGAGCCGGGCATCATGTGGGCATGGACACGGCCTTTGACGCTGGCGGCCACGCCCGGGTGCCGACCGGCCATCGGACGACGGATGGCGTGGCGCGCGGCGCCCGGGGAACTGCGTCAGGTCCAGGTCGCGGTCTCGGGGTCGATGCCCCGATCGCGGGCGTTGGCGTCGATGATGTCGCGTAGCCACAGGGTAAGGCCGGGCTCCATGGCGTCGTAGTAGCCCGCGAAACCGGGGTCGGCGACATACATCCGTCCCAGGCACACGTGCATGGGATGGGTGCAGTAAAAATAGGTGCCGATCGATGCCCGGTGCCGCTCGGCGAGTGCGTTCCCCTCGGCGCTTCCTGGACTGACGCCCGCGCGTTTCGCGGCGGCCAGGTCATCGTTGAGAGCTGAGATGCTTTCCGCGATCTGCCGCCAATCCTCGGCTGTCCTGCCCGCCGTACGCTCGGCGTACTGCGCCCACTGAGCCGTGTCACCCCAACGGTCGCGTGCTTCGGCGACCCATGACGGTTGCCAGTCCTTGCCGAAGATCGCGACTTGTTCCTCGGCAGAGAGCAGGATACCGGCGCTTGTGGCCTCGATCATGCGGTCAATCGCGTTGACCATCCCTTGCAAGCGGGAGATGCGTTCGACGAGTTGTGCGCGCTGTTGCCGCAGCGCCACGGTCGCGTCGATCGCCGGGGCGTCGAGAAGTTCACCGATGCCGTCGAGGGGCAGGCCGAGTTCGCGGTAGATGAGCACTCTGTGGATGCGGGCGACGTCGGCTGCTGAATAGAGCCGGTAGCCACCGATGGTGCGCCCGGACGGACGGACCAGCCCCAGCGCATCCCAATGGTGGAGAGTTCGGACGGTCACGCCGACAAGCGATGCCGTGGCCCCGACGGTAAGACCATCGGGTGACACTGCATCGTCGGCGGCACTGTTCGTCATGCTGTCCAGTCTGACAGCCGCGACGCGGGGGTGACGGGGTCTGAGCCTGCCCAGACTGATCGACAAGGCGTCTGCCTTGCCCTATGGATCAGAAGGTGCCTGGTCGGTGCTCGGCTTGTCTCGGCTCCAAATCTGAGTGCATCGAGGGAGGTCTTCGATGCCGCCACCTTCGGGGATCATGCCCCAGAGAAAAGGGGATCAGGTATTGAGGTGGTTCGCCAAGGAGTTCGGCCAGTTCGTCCTCGGTGATGGTGAGGGTGAAGGCTGAGCCCGGTTGTCCGGATTCCCAACCTTGTTTGACGGCCCGCCGGATGCATCCCACGACGAGGATGGGATGGATCGCGATCGTTCGCTCTCCCAGCCAGTTGTCCGGCCGGGCGCAGGGGAGTGTCACCACAAGAACGCGTCCCGGCTTCTCGGCTCGCTCGACGGCGAAGCTGAGCGGAGTCCAGCCGTTGCCTTGGCAGTAGGTCGGCTTGTGCCGGACACGCCAGCGGTAGATGGTGCCGTCGACGGTGATGAGCCGTGAGCCCTTCTTGGGCATCGCCACAGCCGCCTCCATGCTCTGCTCTTGTTCTGTCGCCGTTCCGTGGGAGCACCGGAATCAGCGAAAAGGGATGCGAGACGCCCGCAAGCGTAGCCGCTGCTCATCAACATGATCGAACTGTTTTCTCAGCTGACCAGATCGCGGGTCGGAGAAAGCTGGCAACGGTTACGGAAAGCTACGGATGTCTGAGGAACCGCACGCCCATGGGCGTGGAGAGGACAACCACCCGTCAACGGGATGCCTGCGGCCGCCTCGCGAAGCGAGGTGAATACAGCCGATGGCGGCCGCTCGCGGGCGGCCGCCATCGGCTGTGGGAAGCGATCTAGGAGCTTGGGCAGGTGTGACGGTACTCCTCGATCGCCAGTCCGCTGGGCGGCGGGCACAGGAACTGCTCGTAGCGGGTGTCGTCGTCGACGAACCGCTTGAGCCAGGCCACCATCGACTTGGCCATGGTGGTGTTGGTGGTCTGCGGGAAGAAGTGACTGGCGCCGTTCAGCTCCAGGTACGCCTTCTCCGACGACGACGGAATGCTCTCGTAGAACGGCTGGGAGTGCGTCGACACCGAGGCGACGCTGTCGCTCTCACCACCGATGATCATGGTGGGCACGCGGATCCCGGACCAGGTCTTGTCCGTGTGCCAGGGCGCGAGCGGCACGGCCGCCTGCAGCGACGGACGGCTTTCCGCGGCCGCCAGTGTGCCTCCGCCGCCCATCGAGTGCCCGGCCACCGCGAGCCTGGAGGCGTCGATGCGGCTGCGGACCGTGAGTGAGCTGTCCTCGACCAGGTAGTCCAGCGCGGCCAGGAGCTGGCGGCCCCGGCTGGCGGGCTGGTCGTAGCGGGTGTTCGTCTCGATGCCGATCACGACGAAGCCGTGTGAGGCGATCCTCGGGCCGAGCCAGTCGAGGCTGGACCAGCTGGCGGTGTACCCGGGTGAGATGGCGATCGCGCCGAACGTGCCCTGGCTGGTGTCGGTCGGGTAGTAGATCACGCCGCCGCCGAAGCCGCTGACGCTCAGCGAGGAGACGCTCGTCTGCGAGGTCGCGAACGGGCCGCGGCCGGCTTCTAATGAGGCGTTGGTCGGGTTGGGGCCGCGCTCGAAGCCGGCCGCCTGGGCGGGGGTGGCGGTCGCGAGGCCGCCGCCGATCAGTGCGAGGGTGAGGGCGAGCTTGGTGAACGTTCGCGCGCCGCGCTGGGGGGTGGAGAGCTGCACGTCGTCATACTCCCTGCTCGTAGGGGGGTGACTGCTGTCTGTGGCCATTGTTCGGATGCGCAGTCAGCCGTGCATCGGTGAAATCACCGGTCCTTCGATCAGGACATGAGGCGTACCAGTTCGACGCGGGAGCGGATGCCGAGTCTGGTGAAGATGTTCCTGAGGTGGTGCTCGATGGTGCGGCGGCTCAGGAAGAGCTGCTCGGCCACCTCCTTGTTGGTGGCGCCCTCGGCCACCATGCGGGCGATCTGGAGTTGCTGGGCGGTGAGCTGGCGGGTGGTCGCCGTACCGGCCGGGCGGACCGGCTCGCCGGACGCGCGCAGCTCGTTCCTGGCCTGCTCGACCCAGAGGCGGGCCCCGTACCGCTGGAACGTCTCCAGCGCCGTGTGCAGGTGGTTCCTGGCCGCGCCCGGGCGGCGGTCGCGGCGCAGCGCGCTGCCGTACAGAAGCCGGGTACGCGCCGCCTCGAACTCGCACAACCCCTGCCCGTGCAGCTCGAGCGCCTCCCTGAACAGCTCCTCAGCCTCGCCGGGAGCGGCCAGCAGCGCGCGGCAGCGGGACACCAGCGCGCGCAGGTCGGGGCTGCGCGTGCTGCCGACCCAGCGTTCGAGCACCCGCAGCGCCGACCTGGCGCGGTCGTGGTCGCCGGTGCGCGCGGACGCCTCGATGAGGTGCGGCGTCGCCATGACGCGGATGACGACGTGGTTGTGGCGCCGCTCGGCGCGCAGCCGGTTGGCGGCGTCGGCCGGACGTCCGGCCGCGAGGTCCAGGTACGCCAGCGCCCAGTTGCCGATGGCGCCCGCGATGCCCAGGTCATGGGCGTCGGCCAGGTCGACGGCGGCGTCGGCGCGTACCCGGCAGGTCTCCTGGTCGCCCTCGACCGCCGCGGTGATCGCCAGCCAGGCGAGGTGCTGGGCGGCCGTGTTGAGCTGGCCGGTCTCCTGCGACAGGCGCAACCCCTTCGCCGCGGTCGACGCCACCGACGTGTAGCGGCCCATCCAGATCTCCGGATAGATCGTGTACTCGAGCAGCTGCGGCATGGCGGAGGCGGCGCCCCGTACGCGGGCGGTCTCGACCGCGCGGGCCGACAGGCGGTGCGCCGTGGCGTCCTCGCCGAGCAGCATGCTGGCCACGCACGCCCACACCAGCACGGCGGGATCGCGTACCGAGCCGGCCAGCTCCACGACGCGGCGCAACGGGCCGGCCGCCTCCTGGTGCAGGCCGCTGAAGGTGGAGGCCATCCCGTCGAGGTACTCGAACATGAGCTGCGTGGTCACCGTCTCGTCCGGGCGGCGCAGGGCGGCGGCCTGGCGGGCGATCGCGATGAACGCGCGGTTGTCGCCGGCGCGGTAGCTGGCGTCGGCGGCCCTGACGAGCGCGCGCACCCCCAGCATGCGGTGGCTGTCCAGCAGCCAGCCGGCCGCCGACAGCAGCTCCTCGCGGGCGCTGCCGGTCTCGCCGCCGAGCAGTTCGAGGCTGCCGTGCAGAAGTTGTACGTGGCCGCGTAACTCCCCGAGCGACCCTGGGGCGGTCAGCGAGCGCAGCCTGGCCAGGAGGGAGCGGGCGACCTGGGGACGTCCGGAGATCCAGGCGCGCCTGGCCGCGGCGGCCAGCCGCTCGGCCTTGGCGGGGCCGCGTCCGGTGAGGTCGGCGGCCCGTTCGAGCGCCAGGTACGGCTCCGGGTGCCCGCCGAGCGGCCGCGTCGCCAGTGCCGCGGCGGCCAGTTCGTCGGCCAGCTCCTCGGCGGGGCCGTCGAGCGCGCACGCCCGATGCCACGCCCGCCGCAACCGCCGCGGATCCCCCTCACCCTGACCACCGCCCGCGCCACCACCCGCGCCGCCCGGCGCGCCCGCGTCCGGCTGGTGGCTCCGGCCGTCCGCCGGAGGGCCGTCCGCCGGAGGGTCGAAGGGGCCGTCGTGCGGGAGGGCCGCGTCGAGGGGGCCGTCGTGCGGGAGGGCCGCGTCGAGGGAGTCGTCGTGCAGGAGGGTCGCGAGGAGGCGGTGGGCGCGGCGGCGTTCGGACAGGGACGCGCCGTAGTACGTCACCGCCCGCATGGCCGGCTCGCGGAAGTCGAAGCGGTCGCCGGTGGAGTGCAGGATGCCCGCGTGCTCGGCCGGCTCCAGCGCCGCCAGCGCGCACCCTGGCTCGGCCGCCCGGATCAGGGTGGTCACGTCCAGGCCGGGATCGGCGGCGATCAGGAGCAGGAGCCGCCGCGCCTCGCCGGGAAGGTCGGCCAGCCGGTTCGCGTGCTCGCGCCACAACCGCCCGCCCCGGGGTACGGCGGTGGGCGGCATGGCCAGGCCGGCCAGCTGGTCCGGAGTGAGTGCGCCGATGAGCTCGCGCAGGGCCAGCGGGTTGCCTCGGGCGATCTGGTCCAGGGCGGCCAGCAGGTCCTCCGCCACCTGCCCGGGGGCGAGGTCCCCGGCCAGCTCCCTGACCGCCACCTCATCGAGCCCGTCCAGCGCCCGGACCGGCACCCCGTCGAGCCCGCCGGGCGAGCGGACCGGATCGCGGGCCGTGAAGAGCAGGGCGATCGGCTCGCCCGCGACCCGCCTGGCCACGAACGAGAGCGCCTCGCGGCTGGCCGGATCCAGCCGGTCCACGTCGTCCACGCAGGCCAGGACCGGTTGGTGGGCGGCCACGGAGGACAGCAGCCCGAGTACGGCGGCGGGTAAGGCGAGCCCGTCCCCGCCCGTACCGGACTCCAGTGCCGCCATCATGGCCCGCGCCTGCGCCCCGGGTAACGCGGAGGCGGCGGCCGCGACCGGCCGCAGCAGCCCGTGCAGCCCGGCGTACGGGAGCCGCGACTCCGACTCCACCCCCGACACCCGCAGCACCCGGAACCCCGGAGCCGCCCGCACGGCGGCCAGGTCGAGCAGCGCGGTCTTGCCGATGCCCGGCGCTCCGGCCAGGAGCAACGCCCCGCCGGAACCGGCACGGGCGCGGTCGAGCAGTCGCGACAGAACGATCTCCACCTCGCCGCGACCACGCAGCAAGGGCACGCGCGCAGGATCATGACCCGGGGACACGCCTCTCAGTGTTACGCGCACATGTCGCCGCTGAAAGAGGACGTTCTGCCGAGACCGGTGATTTCACCGATAGCGGCGCACTCACGGACAGTCACAGTGAGCGGCACCGGCTAGTACTACATAGCTAGATCTGTAGGACCTGTAGGCGCAGGTGCCGCTTGAAGTGGTGCCTGCGTGCTCGAGCTTGGTGGCTGCGACGCTGCTCGGACCAGTAAAGTCCCAGCTCAACAGCGTGA
>NZ_JADOGI010000029.1 GCF_015645445.1 Nonomuraea cypriaca
GCCCCGGCCCCGGCCCCGGCCGCGCACGCGCGCCGGCGGCCGGCGGGGTGCCTCATCCCGGGCGACCCCGAACCGGGCCCACCACGCTGGGGCCCGCGCTCGGCAACCCCCGCGCTCGGCAAACCCCCCGCTCGGCAACCCGTGGCAATCCCGCGCTGGGGGACTCCGTGCTGGGCGATCCCGTGCTGGGCGATCCCGTGCTGGGGGACTCCGTGCTGGGGGATCCCGTGCTGGGGGGACCCGCGCCGGGCGACCACGCGCTCGGCAGCAACGTGCGACAAGCTGCAGCAAGACGCGACAATGGGACCTGTGGGCCCACATCCAGCCGTCGCCGATGTTCGCAGGGCGGTGCGTGAGGCGCTGGCCGACGTCCAGGAGGGCGCGCTGGTGCTGGCCGCGTGCAGCGGCGGTGCCGACTCCCTGGCCCTGGCCGCCGCGCTCGGTTTCGCCGCCCCGCGGATGGGCCTGCGCGCCGGCCTGCTCACCGTGGACCACCAGCTCCAGCCGGGATCCGCCGACCGGGCACGGACGGTGGCGTCCCTGGCGCCCGGGCTCGGCCTGGACCCCGCCGAGGTCCTCACCGTCACGGTCGGCGCCGCGGGCGGCCCGGAGGCGGCGGCCAGGGACGCCAGATACGCCGCACTGGCCGCGGCGGCCGACCGGCTGGCCGCGGCGGCGGTCCTGCTCGGCCACACCAGGGACGACCAGGCGGAGACGGTGCTCCTCGGGCTGGCCAGAGGCAGCGGACCCCGATCCCTTTCCGGCATGGCCGCCACGGCCGGCCGATACCGCCGCCCGTTCCTGACGATCCCCAGAGCCACCACCGTGGCCGCCTGCCAGGCCCTCGGCCTGGCGCCCTGGGACGACCCGCACAACGAGGACCCGCGCTACACGAGGGTCAGGGTGCGAAGAAGGGTCCTGCCCGTCCTGGAGGAGGAGCTCGGCCCAGGAGTGGCGGAGGCGCTCGCGAGGACCGCCGCCATGGCCCGGGAGGACGCCGACGCACTCGATCGATGGGCGGAATCGGCGTACCAGGATTGCGCTCTTAGCGATATCGGCGGGTCGGTGACGCTGGCAGTACCCGAGGTGGAAAAACTGCCCGACGCCGTCAGGCGGCGGGTGTTGCGGCGCGCGGCCATCGAGGCGGGGGCGCCGTCCGGTGCTCTGTCCGCGACCCACGTGCTGGCGGCGGACCGGCTGATCACGCGCTGGCGGGGGCAGAAGGCCGTGGACCTCCCCGGGGGTCTGTCCGTCATCCGCCGGTATGACACCCTGATACTCGCCATCAGTCCCATCCCGTAAGGAACCACAGGTGGACGCTGCCGACATGGGCCACGACCTGGAAAAGGTGCTCATCCCCGAGGAGGAGTTGCAGGCCAAGATCAAAGAGCTGGCCGGCCGGATAGACAGGGACTACGCGGGCAAGGACGTGCTGCTCGTGGGTGTGTTGAAGGGCGCCGTCATGGTGATGGCGGACCTGGCCAGGGCGTTGCACGTGCCCGTGCAGATGGACTGGATGGCGGTGTCGTCGTACGGTGCGGGCACCAAGTCGTCCGGCGTCGTACGCGTGCTGAAAGACCTCGACACCGACATCTTGCACCGCCACGTGCTGATCGTCGAGGACATCATCGACTCGGGGTTGACCCTGCACTGGCTGCTGGAAAACCTGAAGTCGCGCAATCCCGCCTCGCTGGAGGTCTGCACCGCGTTGCGCAAGCCGGACGCGGTGAAGGTGCCGATCGACGTGAAATACGTGGGCTTCGACATTCCGAGTGAGTTCGTCATCGGTTATGGCCTCGACTACGCGGAGCGATACCGGAACCTTCCGTTCATCGGCACTCTCGCCCCACACGTTTATATGTAGCAATCCCGGCCACGGCCGGGAACATCGCCCAACGTGACGTACGTTGATAAGGCAAGGCCGGTGTAGCGGGCGGGTGCATCCTGCGCGCGTCGCCGGTGTACCTTCAGACTCCGGGAGGGTGACCCCGTGTCCCCTTCGGGTAGTCAGAAGTCGCGGCGTCGGATGCCGCGGCCCCGGGCCAGCCCGGGGTTCCAGGCCATGGTCAGGAAGGGACGGGCCCGCAAGGGGTTCCGCATCGGATGGATCTCAAGCGATTTACACGTGGGCCACTGCTGTGGATCCTGGGCATCGTCGTGCTGCTCCTTCTCGTCACCCAGCTCTGGAGTGGTGGGGGCAATTACAAGCCGGCCGACACGTCCACGGTTCTCCAGCAGATTCGCGCCGGAAACGTCAGCAGCGCCAGGGTGATCGACAAGGACAATCGGATCGAGGTGACCCTGACCAACCCGGTCGTGGTCAAGCCGGGTGACCCCCCGGCCAAGCTCATCGAGTCCGACTGGGTCACCGGTTACGGCAGCAAGCTGACCGACGAGCTCCAGACTCAGGTCGAGGCGGGCAAGACCAAGAGCTTCACCACCGAGGTGCCGCAGGAAAACTTCCTGGTCAGCATCCTGGTGAGCTTCCTCCCCATCGTCTTCATCGTGCTGATCTTCCTGTTCATCATGAACCAGATGCAGGGCGGCGGCTCGAGGGTGATGAACTTCGGCAAGTCCAAGGCCAAGCTCATCACCAAGGACACCCCCAAGACCACGTTCGCCGATGTCGCGGGTGCCGACGAGGCCATCGAGGAGCTCCAGGAGATCAAGGAGTTCCTGCAGGCCCCGGCCAAGTTCCAGGCGATCGGCGCCAAGATCCCCAAGGGCGTGCTGCTCTACGGCCCGCCCGGCACCGGAAAGACCCTGCTGGCCCGCGCCGTCGCGGGCGAGGCCGGCGTGCCGTTCTACTCGATCTCCGGTTCCGACTTCGTCGAGATGTTCGTCGGTGTCGGCGCCTCTCGTGTGCGTGACCTGTTCGAGCAGGCGAAGGCCAACGCCCCCGCGATCATCTTCATCGACGAGATCGACGCCGTCGGCCGCCACCGCGGCGCCGGCCTGGGCGGCGGTCACGACGAGCGCGAGCAGACGCTCAACCAGCTGCTCGTCGAGATGGACGGATTCGACGTCAAGGGCGGCGTGATCCTCATCGCGGCGACCAACCGGCCGGACATCCTCGACCCGGCGCTGCTGCGCCCGGGCCGTTTCGACCGGCAGGTCACCGTGGACCGGCCGGACCTCGAGGGCCGCAAGGGCATCCTCAGGGTCCACGGCCGCGGCAAGCCGTTCTCCCCGGACGTCGACCTCGACGTCATCGCGCGCCGCACCCCCGGGTTCACCGGCGCCGACCTGGCCAACGTGATCAACGAGGCGGCCCTGCTCACCGCGCGGGCCGACCAGAAGCTGATCACGATGGAGATCCTCGAGGAAGCGATCGACCGTGTCATGGCAGGGCCCGAGCGTAAGACGCGGGTCATGTCCGACAAGGAGAAGAAGATGATCGCCTATCACGAGGGCGGTCACGCGCTGGTGGCGCACGCGCTACCCAACTCCGATCCGGTTCACAAAATCACGATCTTGTCCCGCGGTCGCGCGCTCGGCTACACGATGACGCTGCCCATGGAGGACAAGTTCCTGGCCACCAGGTCGGAGATGATGGACCAGCTCGCGATGCTGCTCGGCGGCCGCGCGGCGGAGGAGCTCGTCTTCCACGAGCCCACCACCGGCGCCTCCAACGACATCGAGAAGGCCACGGCCGTCGCCCGCCGCATGGTGGTCGAATACGGCATGAGCGAGCAGCTCGGCGCCCGTAAGTTCGGCACCGGCAACGCCGAGGTGTTCCTGGGCCGCGAGATGGGCCACGAGCGCGACTACTCCGAGAAGATCGCCTCCACGATCGACGAGGAGGTCCGCCGGATGATCGAGACGGCGCACGACCAGGCGTGGGACATTCTGGTCGAATACCGCGACGTGCTCGACAACCTGGTGCTGGAGCTCATGGAGAAGGAGACCCTCTCCCGTGACATGGTGCTCCAGATCTTCGCCCCGGTGGTCATAAGGGAGCACCGCCCGTCCTACGCGGGCTACGGCAAGCGGCTCCCCTCCGACCGCCCGCCGATCCTGACCCCGAAGGAGCAGTCCGCCAACGGCTCGCTCACGTCGGGCCACCAGGACGCCCTTCCCTCCGGGGACAGTGCGTGACGCATTACGACGTCGACCTGGGGCGAATCGAGAAGGCCGTCCGCGAGATCCTCTACGCCATCGGCGAGGATCCCGACCGCGACGGCCTCATCGAGACGCCCGCCCGGGTCGCGAGGGCCATGGCCGAGCAGTATTCAGGGCTCGGCCAGACGCCGGAAGACGTCCTGACCAAGGTCTTCGACGTCGATCACGATGAGATGATCCTGGTCAGGGACATCGAGGTCTATTCGTCCTGTGAGCACCACCTGGTCCCGTTCCACGGGGTGGCCCACGTGGGCTACATCCCCAACGAGCGCGGCCAGGTGACGGGCCTGTCCAAGCTGGCCCGCCTGGTCGACGTCTTCGCCCGCCGGCCGCAGGTGCAGGAGCGCATGACGTCCCAGATCGCCGACGCCCTGATGCGGGTGCTGGAGCCGCGCGGGGTGATCGTGGTGGTCGAGGCCGAGCATCTGTGCATGACGATGCGCGGCGTACGTAAACCGGGTGCCAAGACCGTCACCTCGGCCGTCCGCGGTAGTTTCCGTACGAGCGACAAGACGCGCTCCGAAGCGATGGCGTTGATCCTCGGCCGATGAGGTCCGAACCGGGTACCCACGATGTCTGCATGTGTGGGGGAGCGCCTAGGCTTGGCCCATGACTAGCGTGCCCATCAACGCGCCAGGAGGTGCGCAGCGGTGCCTCGTCATGGGTGTGGTCAATGTGACCCCCGATTCGTTCTCCGACGGCGGCCAGTGGTTCGACGTGGAGACCGCCGTACGACACGGCCTTGACCTGGTGCGGGAGGGTGCCGACATGGTCGACGTGGGCGGCGAGTCCACCCGTCCCGGAGCGACCAGGGTGTCGCTGGAGGAGGAGCTGGCCAGGGTCGTCCCGGTGATCAGGGCGCTCGCCGCCGAGGGCGTGACGGTCAGCGTCGACACGATGCGCGCCGAGGTCGCCAGGGCGGCCGTGGAGGCCGGGGCGCGACTGGTCAACGACGTGAGCGGCGGCCTCGCCGACCCCGAGATGCCGCGCGTGGTGGCCGCGACCGGCGTGACCTACGTGGTCATGCACTGGCGCGGCCACAGTCATGACATGTACAGCCGCGCGGTCTACGCCGACGTGGTGACCGAGGTGCGTGAGGAGCTGAGCAAGCGCGTGGACCTGGTCCTGGCCGAGGGGGTGTCGCACGAGCAGATCGTGCTCGACCCCGGCCTCGGCTTCGCCAAGCACGCCAAGCACAGTTGGGCGGTGCTGGCCGGGCTTCCGCGACTGACCGAGATGGGCTACCCGCTGCTCGTGGGGGCGTCGCGCAAGGGATTCCTGGGACGGCTGCTGGCAGGCCCCGACGGCACACCCCGGCCGTTCAGCCGCAGCGACGACGCGACCGTGGCGGTGACCGCGCTGGCCGCGCACGCCGGCGCGTGGTGCGTACGCGTCCACCAGGTGGGACCCAATGCCGATGCCGTCCGCGTGGCCGCCGCATGGAAGAGAGCCGGAGCCAATACATGAGCGTCGAAACTGCCGCCATCGAGACGGTCAACCAGGAGTTCTACTCCGCCATCGAGAGCGCCGACCTCGACAAGATGACCGAGGTCTGGGCGGAGGACACGGCCGACGACCAGGTGAGCTGCGTCCACCCGGGCTGGACCCTGCTGTCGGGCAGGTCGGAGGTGCTGCGGTCGTGGGCGCTGATCATGGCGAACACGACCTACATCCAGTTCGTGCTGACCGACGTCAACACGACCGTGCTGGGCGACGTGGCCGTGCTCACCTGTGTGGAGAACATCCTCACCGCGGGTGAGGAAGGTGAGTCCAGCTTCGCCGCGGGCAAGGTGGTGGCCAGCAACGTCTACATCCGCACCGGGCAGGGCTGGCGGCTGTGGATGCACCACGGTTCGCCGGTGCTGCAGGGGGATGATGACGACGACGAGGAGGACGGCGAGCTTGAGCACTGATCGCATCGCTCTCAAGGGCCTGCGCGCCCGGGGGAGACACGGTGTGCTCGCTGCCGAGCGGGAGCTCGGACAGGAGTTCGTGATCGACGCGACGCTGTTCCTCGACACCGCGCCCGCCGCGGCCGGTGACGATCTCACCAAGACGGTCCACTACGGGGAGCTGGCCGAGGCCCTGGCCGGGGTCGTGCGGGGTGAGCCCGTCGAGCTGATCGAGACGCTCGCGCAGCGGCTGGCCGACGTGTGCCTGGCCAGCGAGCTGGTCAGCAAGGTCGAGGTGAGTGTGCACAAGCCGGCGGCGCCGATCCCGCTGCCGTTCGACGACGTGGTCGTGACGATCGAGCGGAGCCGCGCATGAAGGTCGTCCTCGCTCTCGGCAGCAACCTGGGGGACAGGTTCCAGACGTTGCAGGGCGCCGTGGACACCTTGTTCGACGCCCCCGGGCTCAACTTCGTCAAGGCGTCGCCGGTCTACGAGACGGATCCGGTCGGCGGTCCCGGGGGGCAGGAGCCGTACCTCAACGCGGTCGTGGTGGCCGAGACCATCCTGGAGCCGCACGCGCTGCTGGAGCGGGCGCTGAGCGTCGAGAACGCCTTCGGGCGGGTCCGCGCCGAGCGCTGGGGGGCGCGTACGCTCGACGTCGACCTGATCGTCGTGGGCGAGACCGTCTGCGCGGACGCGGAGCTGACGCTGCCGCATCCGCGCGTTCACGAGCGCGCGTTCGTGCTCGTGCCCTGGTCGCAGGCCGATCCCGAGGCCGCGATCCCCGGCCGCGGCCGGGTGTCCGACCTGCTCGAAGGGCTCGACACGCGAGGTGTACGCCTGCGCGCGGACCTGACCCTGGAGATGCCGGATTGAAGCCTACGAACCCGATCCACCTGGTCGGCGTCGTCGTCGTCGCCGCACTCCTGACCTGGCTGGCGGTCGGGGAGCTCTACTCCACGCTGCCCGTCATGCCGTGGACCGCGATCCCCACGGTGCTGCTGCTGGCCATCGGCGAGGGCTACAGCGCCTGGGCCACCAGGGCCAGGCTCACCAGGAAGCCCGGCACCAAGCCCGTGGAGCCGCTGGCGGTGGCCCGGCTGGCGGCGCTGGCGAAGGCGTCGGCGTACGCGGGGGCGCTGTTCGCGGGGGTGTTCGCCGGGTTCGCGCTCTACACGGTGCAGATGCTCGACCGGCAGACGCCGCGCGGGGAGTTCTTCGTCGCGACGGGGTCCTTCGTCTCGTGTGTCGTGCTCATCTGCGCCGCCCTCTACCTCGAACACGCGTGCCGCATCCCGAAGGACCCCGACGAGGTCAAGCGCGACTAGTTGTCGTCGGTCAGGTCTTCCATGGCCGGCCGCGATCTGGCGTGCATCCTGTCGTGCCACATCTCGCGCTGCAGCAGGCGCAACGCGCGGCGGAGCACGTCGCTCGGCCGCTCGCCTTCCCGGAGGGCGGCCCGGATGATCCGCTCGTCTTCGGCGTTGGCCGGGAAGTCGAAGCTAGCCATGCCCCGAGCCTAGGGAACCGCCGACTTCCTTGTCCTGTCTTTGCGATACCGGCGTGCGGCGGCGGCCGAAGAGGTAGATGACGGGAAGCGTGCAGATCAGGGGGCCGATGACGGCGACGGGCCGCTCCAGCCACCAGATCACGTCCGGCGGGATCCGGGCGCCCAGGTTGCCGAACACCCACCACGACACTCCCAGTGAGATGGCCATCCCGGTCGTGTGGAACAGGAACAGCGGCAGCGCGTACCTGTTGATGAAGTCGTTGAGCCGGCGCCATCCCGGCTTCTCCAGTACGCGTTCCATCGCCGGCCGCAGCACCTCGACCAGCCCGATCTGGAACAGCAGCAGGGCGACGATCACGAACGTGGGCGGGGCCATGTTGGACCACTTGTCGCCGGGCACGCCCACCATGGAGCCCGGGTAGATGCCGGAGTAGACCAGGCCGAAGAGGGCGAACAGGCCGGTCCACAGCACGGCGACGTCGTAGCGCCTGGGCAGGACGACGATCCGCTCGTAGAAGAAGCCGGCCTGGTGGGCCAGGCCCCAGACGAGCAGCATGTTGAGCCAGCCGGCCCATTCGACGCCGTACCTGAAGCGTATGACGTCGACCACCAGGGCCGCGCCGCCGAGCCAGATCAGGGCCAGCACGTCGAAGCGGTGGTGCAGCCACAGCGCCACCGGCAGCAGCGCGATCAGCACCAGGTAGACGCCGAGGAACCACAGCGGGCTGAGCACCAGCAGCACCACCCGCCACATCCAGTCGATCTGGAACGTGAGCGTGACCACCGCCCCGATCGCGATCCACACGCCGGACAGGAAGAGGGCCGGTAACGCCAGCGCGCGGATGCGCCGCAGGACGAACGCGCCGATGCCGACGCCGCGCGCCCTGGCGCGGTTCCAGGACAGCAGGTGTACGTGGCCGCCGACGTAGAAGAACAGCGGCAGCACCTGCAGCAGCCAGGTGAGGATCCACAGCCCCGAGGTGAAGCCCAGCGGGCTGGTGGGTTCGGGGCCGTGCGGCCGCCACTCCAGGATCGTGAAGGCCCAGTGCCAGACCACGACGACGATCAGGCTCAGCGCGCGAAGCCAGTCCACATACTTGTCGCGTTCGGGGGGTTTCACTGGGCTCACTTGTCTGTCACTTGTCGATGTCACCCACGACGAAGAACATCGAGCCGAGAATGGCGACCATGTCGGCGACCAGGTGGCCGGGCAGCATCTCGCGCAGCACCTGGATGTTGCTGTAGGAGGCGGAGCGCAGCTTGAGCCGCCACGGGGTCTTGTCGCCCTTGGAGACGAGGTAGTAGCCGTTGATGCCGAGCGGATTCTCCGTCCACGCGTACGTGTGCCCCTCCGGCACCTTGAGCACCTTCGGCAGCCGCTGGTTGATCGGCCCAGGAGGCAGCGAGCGCAGCCGGTCGACGCAGGACTCGGCCAGGTCGAGCGAGACCTTGAGCTGTTCGACCAGGATCTCGAACCGGGCGTGACAGTCGCCGGCCTCCCGGGTGACGACCTTCACCGGCAGCTCGGGGTAGGCGAGGTAGGGCTCGTCGCGCCGCAGGTCGAAGTCGACGCCGGAGGCTCGGGCGATGGGTCCGCTGACGCCGTACTGCATGATCTGCTCGCGTGACAGCACACCGACGCCCTTGGTGCGGGCGATGAAGATGTCGTTGTGCAGGATCAGGTTCTCGATGTCGGGCACGCGGCGGCGGGTCTCCGCGACGGCCTCGGCCACCCGGTCCAGCCAGCCCAGCGGCAGGTCCTCCTTGAGCCCTCCGACCCGGTTGAACATGTAGTGCATGCGCCCGCCTGAGATCTCCTCCATGACGGCCTGGATGCGCTCGCGCTCGTTGAAGGAGTAGAACACCGGCGTGATCGCGCCCAGCTCCAGCGGATAGGAGCCGAGGAACATCAGGTGGTTGAGCACCCGGTTGAGCTCGGCCAGCAGTGTGCGGGCCCACACGGCCCTGACCGGCGGCTCCATGCCGAGCAGGCGCTCGGCGGCGAGCACCACGCCCAGCTCGTTGGCGAAGCCGGACAGCCAGTCATGCCTGTTGGCCAGCATGATGATCTGCCGGTAGTCGCGCACCTCGAACAGTTTCTCCGCGCCCCGGTGCATGTAGCCGATGATCGGCTCGGCGGTGGCGATGCGCTCGCCGTCGAGCGTCAGCCGCAGCCTGAGCACGCCGTGCGTGGACGGGTGCTGTGGGCCGATGTTGAGGATCATGTCCTCCGTGGCCAGCTCTTTCGCGCCCGCACCGATTCCGACCACACGTTCCGTCATACCGCCATGCTGCCACCACGTGGAGGGGTGATCCAGCGCAGCGGATGGTCAAGGAATGGTATGGAAACGCATTCCGAAGCCGGACACGGGGAGTAATAGCGTGAATGGGGGGAGAAAACACCATGAGGAGAGCTCTTTTCGATGTCGTGGCGCTGATCACCCGGGTGGCGCTCGGCGTGATTTTCGTGGCCCACGGCTGGCAGAAGTGGCAGAGCGGCATTGGCGCGACGACGCAGGGATTCAGGGACATGGGGGTCCCGATGCCCGCGCTCACGGCCGGATACACCACGGTCGTGGAGACCCTGGGCGGCATCCTGATGATCCTTGGCCTGCTGGTCCGGCCGGTGGCGCTGCTGTTCCTGATCGGCATGCTCGGCGCGATCGTCTTTGTGCACGCCGGGAACGGGGTGCTGACCGCTGACAACGGGTGGGAGCTGCCGGGCGCGCTCGGCGCGCTGAGCCTGCTGTTCCTGACGTTGGGCGGCGGACGGATCGGGCTCGACGGGCTGCTCGGGGCGATCTTCCGCAGGCGGGGCGAACGCCGCGCCGCCGAGGAGGAGCTCGCCGCGCACGCGCCCCGGACGCCGGTCGGCGGGCCGTCGAACGTCACGCCGGCCGCCGGGCCGACGGCCCAGTCCAAGGAGCCGTCCGAGCCGGGGCAACCGGCCCAGCCGGAACAGCCGGCCGAACCGCGGCAGCCGTCCGAACAGCCGCACCCGCCGACGTCCAGCAAACTCAACGACGAGGACATGCGGGACATCGACGCGCTGATCTCGGACGAGCCGCCGCAGCACCGCAAGCCGCCGAACCGCTGAGTCAGCTCAGGTCACGTAGCGCCTCGATCAGCCGGTCCACGTGCTCCTGCGTGGTTCCGATGCCGATCGAGGCCCGGATCGCGGAGACCGCCGGGTCGTCGCAACCGCCCTCGGCGCCGTCCAGCAGGTGCCGGACGAAGGGGTGGGCGCAGAACTTGCCGTCGCGTACGCCGATGCCGTACTCGCTGGACAGGATCTCGGCGACCTCGCGCGCCGAGTGGCCGTCCACGGTGAACGACACGATGCCGACCCGTGGGTGGTCGTTCCCCCACAGTGACAGCTCGCGTACGCCCTCGATCGAGGCCAGCCCGGACCGCAGCCGCGCGATCAGCCGCTCCTCCTCGCGCACCAGCGCGGTCCACCCGGTCGCGTTGAGCGCGTCGCAGGCGGCGGCCAGCGCGATGGCGCCCAGCACGTTGGGGGTGCCCGCCTCGTGCCGCGGCTCGGGGTCGTCGTGCCACTCCGCCGTGTCCCCCACCGAGCGCACCGCGCCCCCGCCCTTGAGGTACGGCTCCCCGTCGGCCAGCCAATCTCCCCGCCCGACCAGCACCCCGGCCCCGAACGGCGCGTACAGCTTGTGCCCGGAGAACGCCACGTAGTCCAGGCCGAGCGCGGTCAGGTTGAGCCGCCGATGCGGTACGAGCTGCGCCGCGTCCACCAGGATCCTGGCCCCGTGCCGATGCGCGATGTGGGCCAGCGCGGCGATGGGCCACAACTCGCCGGTGACGTTGGAGGCGGCGGTGACCACGAGCAGCTTCGGCCCGTCGATCCCGGCCAGCGCCTCGTCGGCGGCGCGGACGGCCGCGCCTGGGAAGGCGGGCGGCGCCAGCCGTACGGACCGCTCCCAGGGCAGCAGCGAGGCGTGGTGCTCGGTGTCGAAGACCACGGTCGTCGTGCCGGCCGGCAGGCAGCGGGACAGGAGGTTCGTGGCGTCGGTGGTGTTGCGGGTGAAGATCACGGCGTCGTCGGGGCGGGCGCCGACGAACGCGCGTACCGTGTGGCGGGCCTGCTCGTACCTGGCGGTGGTGAGCTGTGAGGCGTAGCCCGCGCCGCGGTGGACGCTGGAGTAGGCCGGGAGCGCGGCGGCGACGGCGGCGTTGACCGGCTCAAGACAGGGCGCGCTGGCCGCGTAGTCGAGGTTGGCGTACGGCACCAGCCTGCCGCCCTTGACCGGCACCTCGAGGTCGGCGCCGAGCACGGCCGGGATCGGGCGCTCCTGCGGCGTCTCGGCCGGCGTCCGGGCGTCGGCGGAGTTGAAGATCGTCAGTGTGGACACGGCACATCTCCCAGGGGTCATCGGACCCCTGGTGCAGCCACGGAGCCCGCGCTTGCCCGCCACACCCCGTGGCGAGCCAGGTCCTCACCCGGGGCACCCCGCCGCGGACGCGAGGGTTGCCGGCCAGCTAGCCGGGGCTTGTCGCTGGCACTCATGACCTACGCCGCGACTATACCAACGACAACCCGGTCATCCCACTGCCGCTTCGCAGATTTCTCATTTGCCGACATACAGCCATGAATCACAAGTACGCGAACTTATGTGGCATCCGGCTCGTTGCTCCGAGAAACCGTCACATGTCATGGAGGTAGGAAGATGCTGGACTGGGTGGCCGACCCGCAGATCTGGATCGGATTCTTCACCCTGGTAGCCCTGGAGATCGTCCTGGGGATCGACAACATCATCTTCATCTCCATCCTGGCCGGGAAGCTACCCCCTGAACAGCGCGATCGGGCACGCGTCCTGGGCCTGGCCGCGGCGCTGATCAGCCGCCTGCTTCTGCTGCTCGGCCTGTCGTGGGTGGTCCGTCTCACCGAGCCGCTGTTCGCGGTCCTCGGTCACGAAATATCCGGACGTGACCTGATCCTCCTGCTCGGTGGCCTCTTCCTGCTGGCCAAGAGCGTCACCGAGATCAGCCACAGCATGGACGCCCCGCACGGTAAGGACGGCGGGAAGGCCGCCGTGTCCTTCACCTCGGTGATCGTGCAGATCATGATCCTCGACTTGGTGTTCTCGCTCGACTCGGTGATCACCGCGGTCGGCATGGTCGACGAGCTCGGCGTCATGATCGCGGCGGTCGTGGTGGCGGTGCTGGTGATGCTGTTCGCCTCCGGGCCGATCAGCAGGTTCGTGGAGCGGCACCCGAGCATCAAGATGCTGGCGCTGGCGTTCCTGGTGCTGATCGGCATGGTGCTCGTCGCCGAGGGCCTCGACCAGCACATCCCCAAGGGCTACATCTACTTCGCGATGGCGTTCTCCGTCGTCGTCGAGCTGCTGAACATCCGGATGCGCGGCAGGCACGCCAAGATCTCGGTGGAGGAGGATTCCACTCTTAAGATGAAATAGTGCTCTTCGATCCTTGGAATCCGGATTTCGTCGCCCATCCGTACCGGGTCTACGACGAGCTGCGGCGCGAGGCGCCCGTCAGTTACTTCGAGCCGACGGGCCAATGGCTGATCTCGCGGCATGCCGACGTGAACGCCCTGCTCAGAGACCGCCGCCTGGGCCGGTCGTACCTGCACGTGGCCACGCACGAGGAGTTCGGCAGGCCGCCTGAGCCGGAGTTCCTTGAGCCGTTCTGGCGGGTGATCAGGGCGGGAATGCTCGACGTCGAGCCGCCGGTGCACACCAGGCTGCGCCGGCTGGTCTCCAAGGCGTTCACGCCGCGCATGGTCGAGTCGCTGCGCCCCCAGGTGCGGGCCATCGCCGCCGGCCTGGTGGACGCGTACGTGGACAAGGGCGGTGGCGACCTGATCGCCGAGGTCGCCGAGCCGCTTCCGGTGACGGTGATTGCGGCGATGCTCGGCATCCCCGAGCAGGACCGTCACCTGCTCCGCCCGTGGTCGGCCGACATCTGCGGCATGTACGAGCTCAACCCCACCCCCGACGCCCAGCACACCGCGGTACGCGCGGCGACGGAGTTCTCCGCCTACCTCAAGTCCCTGGCCCGCGACCGCCGCGCGAACCCCGGCGACGACCTGATCAGCGCGCTCACCAGGATCGACGAGCTCACGGAGGAGGAGCTGGCCGGCACCTGCGTCCTGCTGCTCAACGCCGGCCACGAGGCCACCGTGAACGTCACAGGCAACGGCTGGTGGGCCCTGTTCAGGAACCCCGGCGAGCTGGAGCGCCTGCGTGCCGACCGGTCGCTGCTGCCCACGGCGGTCGAGGAGCTGATGCGGTGGGACACGCCGCTGCAGATGTTCGAGCGCTGGGTGCTCGAGGACATCGAGGTGCACGGGGTGGAGATTCCGCGCGGGTCCGAGGTGGCGCTGCTGTTCGGCTCGGCCAACCGGGATCCCGCCGTGTTCGAGGACCCGGACCGGCTGGACGTGGGGCGGGCCGACAATCCGCACATCTCGTTCGGGGCCGGGATCCACTTCTGCCTGGGCGCGCCGCTGGCCCGCATCGAGCTCATCGAGTCGTTCGGCGCGCTCCTGGACCGGGCCGCCAAGCTGGAGCTCCGGCAGCAGCCCGCCTGGAAACCCGGCTACGTCATCCGCGGCCTGCGCTCCCTGGATCTGACGGCCACCGCCTGAAAGCGCCCGGCGGCGGGCGGGTCAGCGGCGTTGGCTGAGCCAGCCGAAGCCGCCGAGCCCCGCCGGGTCGATCAGCTCGCCCTCCTCCGAGGCCCTGGCAAGGGCGCGGAGGTAGCCGCGCGGATCGGTGCGGGCCAGGTCGATGGGCGGCCTGGCCCCGGTGACCCCCAGAGCCCTGAGCGCGTCACGCTGTGTGGACAAGGTTGTGGATATCGCCCCGGCCCGCCGCCCGGCCTCCGCGCACGCGTCGAGCGCGACGTGAGTGGTGATGTCGCAGGTCCCGTTGGGTACGGGCGCCACGACCGCCCCGTCGCGGTAACCGGTCAGCGTGCCACAGGGCGGCCGGTTATCCACAGGGTGTGCATAATCGATGGCGATCGCGCGGCCTCTGGTGAGGCGTACCAGGACCGAGGCCCAGGCCTCGTCGCGGGGGCGGCCGATCTCCGCGCGCGAGCCCACCCGGGACAGCGGCCACCACCGATCGAGCCACTCGCGGTCGGCGGGTGGCACCGGGCCGCCGAGGCGCTCCTCGCCCGTGTGCACGTTGACCATGACGAGGCGGGGGCCGTCGGCCGTCTGCTCCACCACGTCGATCGGCACGTTGTCGAGCCACTCGTTGGCGATGGCCAGCCCGGTGATGCCGGCGGGCAGGCTCGTGTCCCAGCGGATCCGCGCGGGCAACCCCTCGGGGCGGGGGGAGAGGTCGACGGCCGTGATGCGCAGCCGGTCACGCAGCGTGACGTCGGCTGCGGCGAGCACCTGGGTGACCAGCAGGCCCTCGCCCGCCCCGATGTCCACCAGGTCGAGCACGTCAGGCTCACCGAGCTCGTCGTCCACCTGCGCGAGCAGCGCCAGCACCGCGCCGGCGAACGCGGCCGACGCGCTGACGGAGGTGCGGAAGTGGCCTGAGGGGCGTTCGCGGAGGTAGAAGCCTTCCTCACCGTACAGTGCTCGCTCTGTCGCGGCGCGCCACGTGAGCCACATGACTGGACTATCTCATGACTCCTCGCCTGCACGCAGAGTTATCTCGTGACTACTAATTGTGTTCTCCTTACGCTATTGTTTACTGTGAGTAATCAAGAGACCGCGTTCCGGCAGCACCAAAGGCGGAATTCGGTCAGGCACCCGCGACCACGGTCGCGTGAAAGGAGTTCATCGTGCTGAAGAAGGTCATGGTCATGACCGGCGCTGTCGCAATGCTGTCGCTGGCCTCACCGGCCTACGCCGGTGGCGGCCTGGACGTCAACACTCTCTCGGCCAACGGCATCGCCAACGGCGCCGTCTCCGGTAACACCGTCAAGGTGCCGGTCAACGTCCCCGTCAACGCCTGCGGCGTCGCCGCCGCCGTCGCCGGCGCCGCCAAGGCCGGCTGCCACGGTGGCGCGTCCACGCACGGCCCCAGCCACCACCACGGCCACTAGAAGGGTGTGAGCCCGGACCGGTGTAAGCCGGCCCGGGCTCGACCCCCGGCTGGTCAGTCGGCGGATGCCAGCCGGCGCACCTCCAAGGGGTTCCATCTGATTGCGGGCGTCGGGCCGAAGGGCTCGGCGCCCGCCGCCATGCGATGAAGCCCCTCTCCTCATCTCTTCCGACAGGGGGTGCACGATTTGTATGCCCTTGTCGCTTTTGTCGTTAACTCAACGTGCGGCAAAACACCGGTCACAGGGCGGCACCGCCGATCCGGCCCACCATGAGTGCGCGCTTCGCTACCTGCGGTGGGTCGCCGGGCGGCCTGCCGTACGCACCCCTGAGAGGCCGTTACGCTGGTCGGCAGTGCCATCAGGTCGACAGGGGTGTGACGTCATGGACGCAGGTGATCGCCCGGCACGGCTGACTGTCGGCGTGCTCGGGGCGGGCAAGGTCGGCTCGGCCCTCGGCGCCGCGTTGTCGCAGGCGGGGCACCGGATCGTGGCGGCGAGCGGCGTGTCGGAAAACTCGCGGCGATGGGCCGCCGACCGGCTCGGCGTCCCGCTGGCGCGGCCCGACGAGGTGGTCTCGGCGGCCCAGCTGATCCTGCTCACCGTCCCGGACGACGCGCTGCCCGACCTCGTCAACGGCCTGGCCACCACCGGGGCCGACCTCAAGGGCAAACTGCTGGCGCACACGAGCGGGGCGTACGGGCTGTCCGTGCTGGAGCCGGCGGCCGAGGTCGGCGCGTTGCCGCTGGCGCTGCATCCGGTGATGACGTTCACCGGGCGCGACGACGACCTCAACAAGCTGACCGGCATCTCCTACGGCGTGACCGCGCCCGACGTGTTGCGGCCCATCGCCGAGGCCCTGGTGATCGAGATGGGCGGCGAGCCGGTCTGGATCGCCGACGCTGATCGCCCGCTCTACCACGCGGCGCTGGCCGGGGCGGCCAACCACATGGTCACGCTCATCGCCGAGTCGTCTGACCTGCTGCGGGGCATCGGCGTCGAGCATCCGGGGCGGATGCTGGGCCCGCTGCTCGGGGCCGCGCTCGACAACGTGCTGCGGCTGGGCATCGCCGGCCTCACGGGCCCGGTCGTGCGGGGGGACGCCGGGACCGTACGCAAGCACGTGGACGCGTTGATCCTGGCCGCACCCGAGGCGGCCGACGCCTACATCGCGCTGGCCAGGCTCACGGCGGACCGGGCGCTCGCCGCCGGACTGCTCAAACCGGAGGAGGCGGAGCGGCTGCTCGACGCGCTGGGGGGCAATATATGGACCTGACCGTCGCGTTCGGAGGGCATCCATGGATCTGATCGTCGCCAGGAACCGGGAAGACCTGGTCAAGGCACGTGCTGGTGGCGAGGTGGCCCTGGTGCCGACGATGGGGGCGCTGCACGAGGGCCATCGGTCGCTGATCAGGCAGGCTCGCGTCCGGGCCAACCACGTCGTGGTCAGCATCTTCGTCAACCCCCTGCAATTCACCCCTAACGAGGATTTTTCACGCTATCCCCGTACTTTTGATGCTGATCTGGACGTGTGCCGGGAGGAAGGCGTCGACGTCGTCTTCCACCCGGCCGTCGAGGACATGTACGCGCCCGACCGCCAGGTCAGCGTCAGCGCCGGCGAGATGGGCCGGATCGTCGAGGGCGCCTTCAGGCCGGGCCACTTCGACGGCGTGCTGACGGTGGTGCTCAAGCTGTTCAACCTGGTGCAGCCTGACCTGGCCTTCTTCGGCCAGAAGGACGCACAGCAGCTCGCCGTGATCCGCCGCATGGTCACCGACCTCAACCTGCCGATCGAGATCGTCGGTGTGCCGACCGTGCGCGAGCCGGACGGGCTGGCCCTGTCCAGCCGCAACCGCTTCCTGTCCGCGCAGGACAGGAAGGTGGCGCTGGCGCTCTCCCGTGCCCTGCGGGCCGGCGCGGCCGAGCTCACCCCGGCCGGGATCCACGCGACGGCGCGCGCCGTGCTCGACGCGGCCGGACCCGAGCTCGAGGTCGACTACCTGACGCTGGTCGAGCCGGCCACGTTCGCCGAGGTGACCGAGTCGTACGCCGGACCGGCCGTGCTCGCGGTGGCCGCCACGATCGGCGGCACCCGGCTGATCGACAACGTCATCCTGACCCTGACTCCTTCCTGAGCCTGAGCACCCACCCGGGGCATGCGCACGCGATGGCAGGCGTTATCGTCATATTGACGAAATCACCTCCAGCGAGGAGATCCCCAATGAGCACACCGGCGATTCCCCTGCGGCTGACCGCTCCCGCGCCCGGCTGGACCGTCGAGGCGGACGTGGTCGTCGTGGGCTCGGGCATCGCGGGGCTGACCGTGGCCCTGCGGTACGCCGAGCTGGACCCGGCGGCGAAGGTCCTGGTCGTGACCAAGGACGTGTTGTCGTCCGGCTCCACCCGATGGGCGCAGGGCGGCATCGCGGCCGTGCTCGATCCCCGTGACACGCCCGATGAGCACCTCAACGACACGTTGCTGGCCGGGGTGGGGCTGTGCGACACGCGGGCCGTACACACGATGGTGACCGAGGGGCCCGGCGCGCTGCGGCGGCTCATGGCCCGCGGCGCCCGCTTCGACCGGTCCCCGGAAGGGGAGCTCCAGCTCACCAGGGAAGGCGGGCACCGGCGCCGCAGGATCGTGCACGCGGGCGGCGACGCCACGGGTGCGGAGGTGCAGCGGGCGCTCGTCGAGGCGATCCACGCCGGGTCGATCGAGGTGATCGAGCACGCGCTGGTGCTCGACCTGCTCAAGGACGCGGCGGGCCGGGCGGGCGGCGTGACGCTGCACGTCATGGGCGAGGGCGCGCGTGACGGGGTGGGCGCGGTGCGCGCCAGGGCGGTCGTGCTGGCGACCGGCGGCCTGGGCCAGGTCTACGCCGCCACCACCAACCCGATCGTGTCCACGGGCGACGGGGTCGCGCTCGCGCTGCGCGCCGGGGCCGTGGTGCGCGACCTCGAGTTCGTCCAGTTCCATCCCACCGTGCTGTGGCTCGGCGAGGGTTCGACGGGGCAGCAACCGCTGATCTCGGAAGCGGTCAGGGGCGAGGGCGCGTTCCTGATCGACCACGCGGGCGAGCGGTTCATGCGGGGTGCGCACGAGCTGGCGGACCTGGCGCCGCGCGACGTCGTGGCCAAGGCGATCATGCGGAACATGCGCGCGTACGGCCACGACCACGTCTATCTCGACGGACGCCACTTCGGCAGGGACAAGTGGGAGCAGCGCTTCCCCACCATCTACGCCGTCTGCCGCGAGCACGGCGTCGACCCGGCGACCGAGCCCATCCCCGTGGCCCCCGCCGCCCACTACGCCAGCGGCGGCGTCCGTACGGACCTGCGCGGCCGCACCTCGATCGAGGGCCTGTACGCGTGCGGCGAGACCGCCTGCACCGGCGTTCACGGCGCCAACAGGCTGGCCTCCAACTCCCTGCTCGAAGGGCTGGTCTTCGCCGAGCGCATCGCCGAGGACATCCACCGGGCACACCCGGCGCCCGGCGAGCCGGTCGAGAGCAGGACCGCGCCGGGGCTGGCCGACCCGAGGACCAGGCCGAGGATCCAGGCCCACATGAGCACCGGGGCGAGTGTGCTGCGCAGCCGCGAGTCGCTGCTGGCCACGGCCAGGGCGCTGCGCGAGGCGCGCTGGACCCCAGTACACGTGCCGGCCTGCACCGAGTCATGGGAGGCCACGAACCTGCTCACCGTGGCCACCGTGCTCACCGGCGCGGCTGCGGCCAGGCTGGAGACGCGTGGCTCACATTGGCGCGAGGATTACGACACCCGCGATGACAACGAATGGCTGGGGCACCTGGACGTGACCCTGACGGAGGAGGGGGCTCGGATGACGTACACGCCTCATGAGGACGCGATGCCGCAGCGGCTGGCGCAGGAGCTGACCTCCGCCGGGCTCGACCCGGCGGAGGTGGACGCGCTGATCGATCGGGCGCTCGCCGAGGACGTGCGGGAGGCCGGCGACGTGACGAGCGCGGCCACGATCCCGGCCGGGCAGTTCTCGGTGGCCGACGTGGTGGCCCGCAAGGACGGCGTCGTGGCCGGGCTGGCCGTGGCGGAGGCGGTGTTCGTGCGGCTGGGCGCGGGGCGTACGGAGAGGAGGGCCAAGGACGGCGAGCGGGTCCGGGCGGGCGATGTGCTGATGACCGTCGAGGGGCCGGTCCGCGGGCTGCTGACGGCCGAGCGCACCGCGCTCAACCTGCTCACTCATCTGTCCGGGGTGGCCACGCTGACCGGCAGGTGGGTGGAGGCGATCAGCGGCACGACGGCGCGCGTGCGCGACACCCGCAAGACGCTGCCGGGGCTGCGGGCGCTGGAGAAGTACGCGGTCCGCTGCGGGGGCGGCGTCAACCACCGCATGTCGTTGTCGGACGCCGCCCTGATCAAGGACAACCACGTGGTGGCGGCCGGGGGCGTGGCGGAGGCGTTCAGGGCGGTCAGAGAGCGTTTTCACGGCCTGCCGATCGAGGTGGAGATCGACCGGCTGGACCAACTGGAGGCCGTGCTCGACGAGGGCGCGGAGGAGGTTCTGCTGGACAACTTCACGGTCGAGGACACCGCGCGCGCCGTACAAATCGCGAAATATCGGGCTAAAAACAGGGTTGCTCTTGAAGCGAGCGGGGGATTGACCTTGGAATCGGCTCGTGATGTGGCCGACACTGGCGTGGACTACCTTGCGGTGGGAGCGCTTACGCACTCAGCGCCGGCCCTTGACATCGCACTTGATTTGCGGGGGTAATTGATGCTGCTCACGATCGACGTCGGCAACACGCACACCGTGCTGGGGCTGTTCGAGGGCGAGGACGTCATCGAGCACTGGCGGCTGGCCACCGACGCCCGCCGCACCGCCGACGAGATCGCGGTCATCCTCCAGGGCCTGCTGGCGCAGTCGCCGCTGCTCAAGGGGACCGACATCGACGGCATCGCCATCTGCTCCACCGTGCCGAGCGTGCTCAACGAGATGCGCGAGATGTGCCGCCGCTACTACGGCGACGTGACCGCGGTGATCGTGGAGCCGGGCATCCGCACCGGCGTGCCCGTACGCATGGACAACCCCAAGGAGGTCGGCAGCGACCGCATCGTCAACGCGCTGGCGGCCATCGACCAGTACGGCGGCCCCTGCGTCATCGTCGATTTCGGCACCGCCACCTCGTTCGACGCGGTGTCCGCCAAGGGCGAGTACGTCGGCGCGGTCACCGCCCCCGGCATCGAGATCTCGGTCGACGCGCTGGCCGCCGCCGGGGCGCAGCTGCACAAGGTGGAGTTGGTCAGGCCGCGCTCGGTGATCGCCAAGAACACGGTGGAGGCCCTGCAGGCCGGCATCATCTACGGCTTCGCGGGCCAGGTCGACGGCATCGTCGAGCGCATGGCGGCGGAGTTGGCCGACGACCCGGACGAGGTGACCGTGGTGGCCACCGGCGGGCACGCCTCGCTGGTCGTGGGGGAGTCGCGCTCGATCGACGTGCACGAGCCCTGGCTCACCCTCATCGGCCTGCGGCTGGTCTACAACAGGAACACCGCGTGAAACGAAGACGAGCGGCCCCCCACTCGGGAGCCGCTCGTGCCGGGAGACGCGTCACGCGTTCTCGGAGGTGTCGATGTAGCGCCACTGGCCGCACTTCGTCGGGTAGCCGCCGTACGGGCCGACCTGGCACACCTTGACCCGCAGGCTGGAGATGTCGTGCTCGTTGAAGGCGATCCTCCGGTATCCGGGGTAGCCGCAGTGCTTCTTCGACTCGACCGGCGACCAGTCGTGGTCGAAGTCGGCCGCCTGGAAGATGACGTACGCGCACTTGCCGCCCCTGCTGTAGCCACGGTTGTCCAGGTCGTAGAGCCGGCCCCGGACGGTGACCTCGTTGGACTCGCCGTCGCGGTCCCAGTCGACGGAGACCAGGCCCTGGGCCCTGGCGAGGTGGTTCCTGGAGTAGACGGGGCCGAAGCCGTCGGAGGAGTCCTGGTAGGCGGGCGAGCCGGCGCGGACCGAGGAGTCGTGGAAGCCGGACGCGGTCGCGCCGGCGGCCGAAGGCAGCGACAGGGCCAGAGCGCTGGTGGCGGCGAGGGCGAGGACGCCCGTCGCGATCTTCTTCAACATCTTCTCTCCTTGAGCTCCCCAGGGCCGGCTCCCTGCCGGCTCCCCCCTGAGCTCGTGAGATATTGGTAACGGAGTGTGCTTGCGGGGGTCCTGCAGCAGACCGACGAGCCCTTGCAGGTCGCCATATCCCCTACTCTTTGATGATGTGAGCGACGAACTTCCCGAGCAGCTGCGCATCCGGAGGGAGAAGCTCGACCGCCTTCGCAGTGAAGGCGTCGACCCTTACCCGGTGAATTTCCCACGCACGGCGACCAACAGCGAGGTCAGGGAGAAATACCGGGACCTGGAGCCCGACACCGCGACCGGTGACACGGTCTCGGTCGCGGGCCGCGTCATGCTCAGCCGCGTGGGCGGCAAGCTCTGCTTCGCCACGCTCCGCGACGGGGGCGCCGACCTGCAGGTCATGATCTCGCTCGCCAAGGTGGGCGAGGACTCACTGGCCCGCTGGAAGCGCGACGTCGACCTGGGCGACCACGTGGGCATCACCGGGGAGGTCATCACCTCGCGCCGGGGCGAGCTGTCCATCCTCGCCGACAGCTGGCAGATCACCGCCAAGTGCCTGCGTCCGCTGCCGGAGAAGCATCTCGGCCTCACCGACCCCGAGGCCCGCGTACGCCAGCGCTACGTCGACCTGATCGTCAACGACGAGGCCAGGAAGATGGCCCGCGTCCGCAGCGCCACCGTGCGCGCGGTGCGCGACTTCTGGCACGAGGAGGGTTACCTCGAGGTCGAGACGCCCATGCTGCAGCCGATCCACGGCGGCGCGACGGCCCGGCCGTTCAAGACCCACATCAACGCCTACGACATGGAGCTCTACCTTCGCATCGCGATCGAGCTCTACCTCAAGCGACTGGTGGTCGGCGGCATCGAGAAGGTCTTCGAGATCAACCGCAACTTCCGCAACGAGGGCGCCGACTCCACGCACAACCCCGAGTTCACCATGATCGAGGCGTACGGCACCTACCTCGACTACAACGACATGGCGGACCTGACGCAGCGGATGTACCAGCGGGCCGTCGTGGCCGCCCTCGGCACGTCCGTGGTCGTGCACGACGGCGCCGAGATCGACCTCGGCATCCCCGAATACCCGCGCATCACCCTCTACGGCGCCGTCTCCGGGGCGGTCGGTGAGGAGATCACCACCTCCACCACGCTGGAGGAGCTGCGCAAGATCGCGGACCGGCGCGAGATCCACTGGGATCCGAAGTGGGGCTCGGGCAAGCTCGTGCAGGAGCTCTTCGAGGCCCTGGTGGAGCACACGCTCATCCAGCCGACGTTCGTCATGGACTACCCGCTGGAGACCTCGCCGCTGACCCGTCAGCACCGCGACGACCCGCTGCTGACGGAGAAGTGGGACCTGATCGGCTTCGGCACCGAGCTCGGCACCGCCTACTCCGAGCTGATCGACCCGATCGAGCAGCGCCGCCGCCTGGTCGAGCAGTCCCTGCTCGCCGCGGGCGGCGACGTGGAGGCCATGCAGCTGGACGAGGACTTCCTGCAGGCGCTGGAGTACGCCATGCCTCCCACGGGCGGCATGGGCGCCGGCATCGACCGGATGATCATGGCCTTCACCGGCAAGAACATCCGCGAGACCATCCTGTTCCCGCTGGTCAAGCCGACCCACTGAGCGGCGTCGGTGGCTACCGGCTTTTGAGCCGGACGGGCAGCGCCGCGAGCCCGCGCAACACCAGGTTCTCCTTGTACGGCGGCGCGGCGTCCGGCAGCTCCAGCTTGGGAGCCGCGGCGGCCAGGGCGGAGAGCGCGATCTCGCCCTCCATCCTGGCCAGCGTCGCCCCCAGGCAGAAGTGGATGCCGAGGCCGAAGGCGAGGTGTCTGCCGGGCTCCCTGGTCACGTCGAAACGGTCGGGCTCAGGGAAGACCGCCGGGTCGCGGTTGGCCGCGCCGATCAGCCCGAGCACGGCCTGCCCCTTCTGCACAGGCACGCCACCCAGCGTCAGGTCCGCCAGCGCCACCCTGGACGTGAGCTGGACCGGCGGATCGTACCTGAGCACCTCTTCCACCACCTGGCGTGGCCGCTCGGCGGCGTACGCCAGCAGGCCGTGCCTGGTGAGGTTGAGCACTCCGTTGGCGATGAGGTTGACGGTGGTCTCGTGGCCGGCCACGAGCAGCAGCACGCAGGTGGCCAGCAACTCGGGTTCGGTGAGCTCCTCGACCTGTGCCAGGGCGCTCAGGAGGTCGTCGCCCGGCCGCTCCCGCCTGATCGCGACGAGTCCGCGGAAGTAGTCGCGGAACTCGCTTCTTGCCCGCTCGGTGTCCGACATGAGGTCGTCTGTCAACATCGGGTCAAGGCCGCGGGCCAGGACCTCACTCCAGCCGCGGAACCGTTCGTCGTCCTCCGGCGGCACCCCGAGCATCTCACTGATCACCCTGACAGGCAGCGGATGGGCGAAGCCGGAGACGAGATCGGCCTCCTCCGGCAGTCCGGCGATCAGTTCGGCGGTGATCGCCTCGACGCGCGGGCGGAGCCGTTCGAGCATCCGCGGGGTGAACGCCCGGCTGACGAGGGCGCGCAGCCTGGTGTGGTCGGGCGGGTCCATCCGGAGGAACGACTCCACCGGCCGGTCTGGGGTCCTGTCGTCCTGAGAGCCCGTCGCGTGCCCGAAACGCGGGTCGCGCAGCATGGCCGCGCAGAGCTCGTACGTGGTCGCGACGAGCAACCCCGCCCGCGTACGGAAGATGGCGCCACACGCCCGCAACTCCCGATATCGGGCGTACGGTTCGCGCAGGAATTCCGGATCGAACGGATCGAAGCCCAGGAGGTCGGCCGCGCTCATCGACGACGGATCCGGCACGCCGGACGGCTCGGTGAGATCGCTCATCGCGCGCCAGAGAGTGGCGACATATGCCGAGTACGTCACATATAAGGGATCATGTCAATTGGAGTCGTCAAGAGAGGCGATTGTTGTGCTTGACGACCTTTCCATGAGGCGTTTACCTTCTCCGAGACGAGTGGCTTTTGCCCGTTGTGCGGTCCGAGTTCTGCTGTTGGGGGGAGGGCTCCCGATGGATGTGCTCACTGAAGGCGTTGAGTTGAGCCATGCGGATTTGGCGTTGCTGGCGGAGCTGGCCAAGGGAGTCACCGTCGATCGAGTCGGCAGACGTCTGGATATCAGCGGACGTACGGTGCGCCGGAGACTGCGCGGCATCTGCGACCGCATCGGCGTGGCCACCGTCATCGAGGCCGTGGCCTGGGCGGCCCGCCGCCAGCTGATCTAGCGGCGGGCACGCGGCCGGCTCGCGGCGGACGGCCCGGAGGGCTCGCGGCGGCCACGACAAGGGCTCGCGGGCGGGACGGCTCGGAGGGCGGGTGCCCGCTCAGTCCGCGATGCGCACCGCACCCGCGAACGGCCGGTTGCCGATCGACGCGATGCGTACGACGTCGCCCGTCTGCGGGGCGTGCACCATCATGCCGCCGCCCAGGTAGATGCCGACGTGGTGCAGGTCGCCGTAGAAGAACACCAGGTCACCCGGTCGCATCTCCGTCCGCGAGATGTGCCTGCCCGCGGTCCACTGGTCGCCGGTGTAGTGCGGCAGCGAGATGCCCACCCGCTGGAAGGCCGCCATGACCAGGCCGGAGCAGTCGTACGAGCTGGGTCCCTCGGCGCCCCACACATACGGCTTGAGCTGCTGGGAGAGCGCCCACCGCGCGGCCGCGGCGGCCTTGCCGTCACCGGGGATGGGCAGGTTGACGCGCACGGCACGGCTGCCGGACTGCCCGGCCTGCCCGAGCGCCCGCTTGAACAGGTTGCTCTCGACCTTCGCCACGAGCTTGGTGATCTTGTCGCGCTTGGACTCGAGGTCGGAGACGATCTTCTTGACCTCTTCGATGCGCGCCTTGGCGCCGGCCCTGGCGCGGGCGGCGGTGTCCATGGCCTTGGTGAGCTGGTTGACCTGCTCGCCCTGCTGCTGCTCCAGCGCGTATGTGGTCGCGGCGCGATCCAGGAACGTCTCGGGGTCCTTGGCCGACGCGAATGCCAGCGCCTTGTTCAGCCCGCCCGACATGTACGCGTTCTGGGCCAGCAGGGACGCTCTCGCGTGCTTGGCGGCCAGATCGGTCTCACTGGTCGCCAGCGTCTTCTGTGCGGCGTCCACGGCCTTCTGAGCGGTCTTGAGCTTCTCGCGCTGACCGTTGTACTGCTCACTCAGCGTCTCGATCTCGGTGTGCATGCCCTCGACCTGCTTGGCGAGCTCGTTGAGCGTGGGCTTCGGATCCGCGGCAGCCGAGCCGACGGGGACGGCGAACAGGAGCGCGGCGACTGTGAGACCAATCACACCAAGGCGCCGACCCCGTTCCGGAGGGCGGGCGTGCTTGCCCGCCGACTTCCCCCCACGGTTGCGCGTGCGCTTCACCAAGCAGCTCCTCTCGTCGACGCCTACCGGGTTAGCTGACGGGTTCGGGCCGGAGCAGCCCTACCGAATGACTCGGATTCACCCCAGTGGTGGCGTGTCGAGCGCGCCACCGGCGGTTCCCCGGCTTCCCTCGCGGGAATTGGGCGTGTCTCCCGCTAGATACGCGGGGAACATCGTCGCTGGACACTAATGCACTCCGGGTTCCTGCTCAACCAGAACTGCCGAGTCTGTAGAGGTTTCGCAACTGAAGGGTCACAAGGTGATCTCGGTGGTGCGCGTACAGAAGAGACTTTATGTCCTCATTGTCGGTGGTTTCCGCCAAACTAAGGATCATGCCGCCTCTGTGCTCGCCCGGCCACGAGATGTCACAGGATGGGCCCAGACATGGGAGTTAGGGCTGAGCCGTAATGACGTCTGTACTCTGGAGGGCCATGGAGCAGGTGGCGGAACTGACGACGCCGGAGACCGCGGTGATGGTCCGGCGTGCCCGAACGCCTGACGTTCGCACGGTCAGGCGGTTGGTCGACGCCTACTCGGGCGCGGGGTCCCGGCTCCTGAAGAAGGCCACGGTGACGCTGTACGAGGACGTACAGGAGTTCTGGGTGGCCGAGTTGGGTGGGCGGGTCGTCGGCTGTGGCGCGCTCCACGTGTTGTGGGAGGATCTCGCGGAGGTTCGCACGGTGGCCGTGGACCCGGGGTGCCGGGGCATGGGCGTCGGCCACCGGATCGTCTCGGCGCTCATCCAGCAGGCGACAGATTTGGGTCTGCGACGTGTATTCTGCCTAACTTTTGAGGTCGACTTCTTCGCGAGGCATGGTTTTCGCCCGATCCAGGGCACCCCGGTCTCACCCGAGGTGTACGCGGAACTGCTGGCCTCGTACGACGAGGGTGTGGCGGAGTTCCTCGACCTGGAACACGTCAAGCCGAACACCCTGGGCAACACCCGCATGCTGCTGCATCTGACATCGGGTGACGCGGACCTTGACTAGATGGAAAGGTGATTGTTGATACCTATGTCGATACGTTGGGCAGCACAGGCATGTGTCCTGACACGTGCCACATGCGCACTCGAAGCGAGGTGACACGGTGAGCACCGGACAGCCGCCGTATCCACAGGACGATTCCGGCGAGAACTCTGCGCCTGGCACGCCGGACTACGGGCAGCAGTACCCGGGCCGCCACCCCGGCGAGCCCGATCCCGACGCCACTGTGGTCGGCTACCGGGCGGACGACGCCTACGGACAACCCCCGTACGGGCAGCAGCAGGGCTACGGCCAGCAGCAGCAGTACGGACAGCAGCAACAGTACGGACAGCAACCCCAACACGGGCAGCAGGGCTACGGCCAGCAACCCCAGCAGGGCCAGCAGCCCCAATACGGCCAGCAGCCGCAGTCCGGCCAGTACGGCCAGCAGGGCTACGGCCAGCAACCCCAATACGGCCAGCAGCCGCAGTCCCAGCCGGACTACGGCCAGCAACAGCAGTACGGCCAGCAACCCCAGTACGGCCAGCAGGACTACGGTCAGCAGCCGCAGTCCCAGCCGGGCTACGGCCAGCAACAGCAGTACGGCCAGCAGCCCCAGTCCCAGTCCCAGCCCGACTACGGCCAGCAGGGCTATGGCCAGCAACCCCAGTACGGCCAGCAGCCGCAGTCCCAACCGGACTACGGCCAGCAACAGCAGTACGGCCAGCAGCCCCAGTCCCAACCGGACTACGGCCAGCAACAGCAGTACGGCCAGCAGCCCCAGTCCCAGCCCGACTACGGTCAGCAGGGCTACGGTCAGCAGGGCCAGTACGGTCAGCAGCAGTACGGCCAGCAGGGCTACGGTCAGCAGACCCAGCCCGGCTACGGCCAGCAGCAGCAGTACGGCCAGCCGCAGTACGGCGACCAGCAGCAGTACGGCCAGGCATACGGGCAGCCGCAGCAGGCAGGCTACGGCCAGGCGCCCTACGGCCAGCCCGGTTACGGGCCGGTCGGCGTGCAGCCGCCGGGTGCGCCGGCCCCGCTGGCGGAGTGGTGGCAGCGCCTGGTGGCGAGGATCGTCGACGGAGTCCTGTTCGGCATCGTGATGTTCCTGGTGACGCTCATCTTCAGCCTCATCTTCGTCGCGACCTACAACTCGTCCACCGGCGTCGAATCGGGGCTGTTCAGCTCGACCGTCGTCAACATCCTGACCGCGCTCGTCCTGACCGTGGTCTACGTCGGTTACGACTTCTTCATGCACAAGATGAAGGGTCAGACGATCGGCAAGATGATCATGGGGATCAAGGTCGTGCAGGTCGGCGGCCACGTGCCTCCGGGCGGCATCCCCACCGACGCGTCGGCCAAGCGGGCGCTCGTGACGTGGGGCGGCTACGTCCTCTACTTCCTGCCCGTGGTCGGGGGCCTGCTCGCCAGCGTCGCCTGCGGTCTGAACGGCGCCTCGCAGCTGTGGGACAAGCCGTTGCAGCAGACGTTCGCGGACAAGTTCGCGGGCACTGTGGTGGTGAAGATCAAGTAGCCCTCGCGACGGGTGAAACCAGGGGCCGGCTTCCCGCCGGTCCCTGTGTTTTGTCCGCGTGGGCGTACCAGAATGGAGATCTCAGCCGTCGATGACGCGAGGTGGGGCTCATGGCCGGGACCGCGCCGTTGGCGGGCGCGCTGCCCGCGGAATGGTGGGAACGGCTGGCCGCCCGGCTGATTGAAGCACTCGTCTTCGGGATCTTCTATTACATTCTGTTCATCGCACTGTGGGCCATCTTTCGAACTGTTGGGGTTCTGGAGGTCTTCGAGGGCCGACTGCCCGGCGTTTGCGCGTGGCTGGTGGCCGGGCTGGGTTATGCGGTGTACGACTGGCAGGCTCATTCCCGTCACGGACGGACGTTCGGCAAGGCGATCATGAGGATTCGCCTGGCTCCGGCGGACCTGCCGAGCGGTGCCGCGCTGAAACGGACCCTGGTCTATCCGGCCCCGGTCATGCTGATGGGGATTCCGGTCGTCAATCTGGTGGCCGGAATGCTGCTGTTCGGCGTCGGCTTGCTCATCCTGATCGACAAGCCGCTGGAGCGGGGGCCGCACGACAGGCTGGCGGGAACACGTGTGGTGAAAGATCTTCGCTGAGCCTTCCGCACCTGGGCGGATGCCTTTTCGCAAAATTTTCGCTTGATCCGGTAAGGAGCCTGGAGAGACTGGCATTAGGCTATGGGACGTCCGGGTCGCCGGATGTTGGCGCCCCTGCCACATGCAGGGCATCTGTGTGCCGCTATGGTCGCGTGCGGGTGGTTGTCGCCTTGCGTGTCATGTGGGGCGCCGCGCCCTCGTGGTCGCGATCCAGGGCGCATAATGCGCCCCCGAAACCCCGCTAGCCGTGGAGGCGAGGACGAATGGAAGCCCTTACAGACGTATTGTCAGCGCTCATCCCCCCGGTCGTGGTCGGCGGCGCCTTCATCTTTGGCGTTGTGAAGTTGGTCCGGTCCGAGGCCGTCGGAGGCCGCCGAAACCGTGAGGATCAGGCCGAGGGGCAGAACTGATCGGCCAGTCAGCCGAATCCCCGTAGCGCTGAATTGTCTCCACGCCTTTCCGGGTATATGTTTGGGCAGGCGAATGAAACAATGCTCCGCGAAAGGATTGCGTAGATGGCCAAGCAGATCCAGGAGATTCTCATCGATGACCTCGATGGGGGCGAGGCCAATGAGACGGTCGCCTTCGCTATTGACGGCTCCTCCTACGAGATTGACCTCAGCGACCTTAACGCGAAGAAGCTGAGGGACGCGCTCACGCCTTTCGTGCAGCATGCGCGCAGGGCGGGCGCCGTGGCCACGCGTCGTCGTGGCCGGGGCGGCACTCGCGCGATGAGCCGGGAGAAGAGCTCGGAGATCCGGCAGTGGGCCAAGGCTCACGGTCTGCCGGTGAGCGAGCGCGGCCGCATCGCCTCCACCGTCGTGGAGAAGTACGAAGCGGCTCACTAAGGGAGCCATCTCTCGACCATGCGCTTATGCCGTTCGCCTAGGACCCCGGCGGCCGCCATAAGCGCATGATCGTCTCTGGACGTTCTTGAATGCCTGGACGTCCCAGAAGATGATCTCCCGACCTGTCCATATGCGGGCGTTTTGGCCGTGTGGTTCCGATCCTGGCACCGATTCACCGGCGGGCGCCCGTATATGTGGTCGTGCCGCACGTCCGTGCGGGCGAATGGCAGGCATACTCCCTTGAACGTACGCTCCGGGCCTTGCGCCGGAACGGCGTTTCATGAGACGGGCTCACGGGACGCGCCGGCGCAAATCTCGTGCCGTTAAGCCCCGCCGGCGATCTCCGGCTCGCCGGGCGTGTGGCGCGGAATGCCGTGTGTCTACGGATCTGCGCACATTGCCGGGTATACGGGAGTGCGGAGAATGCCGAGTACCGCGGGCGCCGTCGGCACGCGGAATCCTCGGTCCTCCGGGCGGGTGGAATGCCGGGTCACCGGTGAGGGCCGGCAATCTCGTACGCCGGAGGGCGCGGCGATCGTACGAAAACCCGCGTGGCGCGCGGGAGAGCCGGGAATGCGGTGACCCCGCAAGTGCGGCGCGGTCGCGAATGATGTCCCACCGCTAGTACGGCGAGCGACCCGAATGCCGTCCCGCACCGGTTCGCGGAGTGCCGCGAATGTGCGGCGCACCAGTGTTGTGGAGTGTCTCGAATGCCGCGTTGCGAGGGCGATGAGTCTCATGATGCGAGATGAGATCGGTAATCCGGCTGACCGGATGCCGGCGCGAATACCGTGCGGGATGAGCGGTCCACGCGGTGCCGTGCTGACGGCGTAGCCCGTCGGCTTGGCCAATCATTGAGTCGCCACATAGGATGATTGCGTAACAGATACGGACGCGGCATCTGTGATGCGTGGGCGAAGGCGCGACCCACCGCCGGCTCCGCCCAAGCGTCCGATGGCCGATCCGTGTGATCTGCGTACGCCGCCGGTGGCAATTTACGCCGCTTCGGTGAAGCGTCCCAAACATCGTTCGCTTGCGGCGTATCGGGAACACGTCACCCCCGAACAGTAGTTGGATGGAGGGTGAACGCCCTGCTCTCGGGGAACGTCTCTGCTATAGAGCGTGTCAGCGGCAGTGGGCACGGTTCGCCGAGCCAGGGCTAGCATGCGGGATGACGGGACCGGATTTACCGGCCTGACTGACCGCTCTGTGAGGAGCGACGAGATGTTCGAGAGGTTCACCGACCGAGCGAGGCGTGTTGTCGTCTTGGCCCAAGAAGAGGCCAGGATGCTCAACCACAACTACATCGGCACTGAGCACATTCTTCTTGGTTTGATCCATGAAGGTGAGGGCGTAGCCGCCAAGGCTCTGGAGAGCCTCGGCATCAGCCTTGAGGGTGTGCGCCAGCAGGTCGAGGAGATCATCGGCCAGGGCCAGTCGGCTCCGTCGGGGCACATTCCGTTCACCCCGCGGGCCAAGAAGGTCCTCGAGCTGTCGCTCCGTGAGGCTTTGCAGCTGGGCCACAACTACATCGGCACCGAGCACATCCTGCTCGGGCTCATCCGCGAGGGTGAAGGTGTGGCCGCCCAGGTGCTGGTCAAGCTTGGAGCTGATCTCAACCGTGTCAGGCAGCAGGTCATCCAGTTGCTCCACGGTTACCAGGGCAAGGAGCCGGCCGCGGCGGGCGGCCCGCAGGAGTCGGCCCCGTCGACCTCCCTGGTGCTCGACCAGTTCGGCCGCAACCTGACCCAGGCTGCCCGCGAGGGCAAGCTGGATCCGGTCATCGGCCGCGAGAAGGAGATCGAGCGGGTCATGCAGGTCCTCTCCAGGAGGACCAAGAACAACCCCGTTCTCATCGGCGAGCCCGGCGTCGGCAAGACCGCAGTCGTCGAGGGCCTGTCGCAGAAGATCGTCAGGGGCGAGGTGCCCGAGACGCTGAAGGACAAGCAGCTCTACACGCTTGACCTCGGCGCCCTGGTCGCCGGCTCCCGTTACCGCGGCGACTTCGAAGAGCGCCTGAAGAAGGTGCTCAAGGAGATCCGCACGCGCGGCGACATCATCCTGTTCATCGACGAGCTGCACACGCTCGTGGGTGCGGGCGCCGCGGAGGGCGCGATCGACGCCGCCAGCATCCTCAAGCCGATGCTGGCCCGCGGCGAGCTGCAGACGATCGGCGCGACCACACTCGACGAGTACCGCAAGTACCTGGAGAAGGACGCGGCGCTGGAGCGCCGGTTCCAGCCGATCCAGGTGGCCGAGCCGTCGCTCAGCCACACGATCGAGATCCTCAAGGGCCTGCGCGACCGCTACGAGGCGCACCACCGCGTGTCCATCACCGACGACGCGCTGGTGGCCGCCGCGCAGCTGGCCGACCGCTACATCAGCGACCGCTACCTGCCCGACAAGGCGATCGACCTCATCGACGAGGCCGGTTCCCGGATGCGCATCCGCAGGATGACCGCTCCGCCGGACCTGCGCGAATACGACGAGAAGATCGCCAACGTCCGTCGCGACAAGGAGTCCGCGATCGACGCGCAGGACTTCGAGAAGGCCGCTGCGCTCCGCGATCAGGAGAAGCAGCTCCAGCTCAAGCGCGAGCGGCGGGAGAAGGAGTGGAAGGCCGGCGACATGGACGTCGTGGCCGAGGTCACTTCGGACCTCATCGCCGAGGTCCTGGCGACCGCCACCGGCATCCCGGTCTTCAAGCTGACCGAGGAGGAGTCGCAGCGCCTGCTCCGCATGGAGGACGAGCTCCACAAGCGGATCATCGGCCAGGACGACGCCATCAAGGGCCTGTCGCGGTCCATCCGGCGCACCCGCGCCGGTCTGAAGGACCCGCGGCGTCCCGGCGGCTCGTTCATCTTCGCGGGTCCCTCCGGTGTCGGTAAGACCGAGCTGTCCAAGGCGCTGGCGGAGTTCCTCTTCGGTGACGAGGACTCTCTGATCAGCCTGGACATGTCGGAGTTCATGGAGAAGCACACGGTCTCCAGGCTGTTCGGCTCGCCTCCCGGCTACGTCGGCTACGAGGAGGGCGGCCAGCTCACCGAGAAGGTGCGGCGCAAGCCGTTCTCCGTGGTCCTGTTCGACGAGATCGAGAAGGCCCACCCCGACATCTTCAACTCGCTGCTGCAGATTCTGGAAGACGGTCGCCTGACCGACGCCCAGGGCCGCGTGGTGGACTTCAAGAACACGGTCATCATCATGACCACCAACCTCGGCACCAAGGACATCTCCAAGGGCATCGGGGTCGGGTTCGCCAAGTCCAACGACGCCGACTCCAACTACGACCGGATGAAGTCCAAGGTGCAGGAAGAGCTCAAGCAGCACTTCAGGCCCGAGTTCCTCAACCGCGTCGACGACATCGTGGTCTTCCACCAGCTCACGCCGGCGGAGATCATCCTGATCGTCGACCTGATGCTCAACCAGGTCGACGCCAGGCTGAAGGACCGCGACATGGGGCTCGACGTCTCGCCCGAGGCCAAGCAGCTGCTGGCCGACCGCGGTTACGACCCGGTCATGGGCGCCCGTCCGCTGCGGCGCACGATCCAGCGCGAGCTGGAGGACTCCCTGTCGGAGAAGATCCTTTACGGCGAGCTCCGGCCGGGGCAGGTCGTCAAGGTGACGGTCGAGGGCGAGGGCGACAACGCCACGTTCGCCTTCCGGGGCGAGTCGGCGTCGCCGATCCCGGACTCGGCGGCGGCCATAGCGGCTCCGATCCAGCACTGAGGGCTCAGCCCAGGTTCGCCGGAAAGCCCCTGTGTGATTCGTCACACAGGGGCTTTCCCTTTTGCCCGGGTTCGTCGGTTCTGGCGCCAGGGGCGGTGTGCGGGAGGGATCGGCCTCCCAAGAGATGGGGCTGGGTCAGGGTGTGCCGGCGTGCTCGGGGGCGCTGAGCTGGCCTCAGTCGGCTCGGGGTGTCGGGGTAAGTCGTTGGGTCCACCGTGCGTGCGGTAGTCGCTGCCCGGGGCGATGGGAGGCGTACACCGGCATTCTGGGGCGGCCGAACGCTGTCGTCGCTCGATTGCCGGGTGGAGCGGGGGTATGTTCACCACCGCAGGTAGTACTACACTGCGTAGAGCTTCGCCAAGTGAGTCGCAAGAGCGTGTTCCAGTCTGGGGGCTGCTCCCTGGGGAGTAGCGAGGAATCAACTCAGGGCGGACGCGTGCGCCACCCGAGAGCGGTCATGCTCGGCCAGGTGCCCACGTCCGAGGCGGGCGACGGGAACACACAAGAGAGCCCTGGAGGAACCGATGCGCCTGCGTCACGATGACGGAACGCTCGTTCACCTCGCCTACAACGCGGGTGTCCACCCGGCGGAGGACCTGGAGAACCTGATCGCCCATCTGACCCGCTACGCGGTCCCGGTGCGCAAGCGGCTGGGCGTGGAGCGGATGGGCGTCGGCCTGTGGCTCTCCCCGAGCGTCGCCGACCATCTCACGGCCGACCGCATCGAGCTCGTACGCCTGCGCCGCTCCCTGGAGGAGCGCGGCCTCGAGGTCGTCAGCCTCAACGGCACGGGCGGGCGCAACCAGGAGGTGCCAGGACCCGACTGGGCCAAGCCCGAGCGCTACCGCTACACCATGGCGCTGGCCAAGATCCTGGCGTTCCTGCTGCCGGAGGACGTGCGGTTCGGGAGCATCTCCACGATCCCGATCGGCTGGCGCCGCGACTGGCCCGCCGACCTGAACGCGATCGCCACCCGCCGCCTGGAGCGGCTGGCGCGCGAGCTGCGCGGCATCTACAGCGTGACAGGCAAGACGATCAGGGTCGGGTTCGAGCCGTGGCCCGGGTGTGTGCTGGAGACGACCGAGCAGGCGCTGGAGCGGGTGGGCGGCATCGACTCCGAGCACCTCGGCGTTTGCCTGGACGCCTGCCACCTGGCCTGCGGGGCCGAGGAGCCCGGCGCGGCGCTGCGGGGGCTCGCCGCGGCCGGGGCGCCCGTGGTCAAGCTGGGGCACGTGCACAACCACACCGATGAGACGCCGAGCACGGGCGGGGTGCTGACCGACACGCTCACGGCGATGTTGTCGGGGGCGGTGAGCGGCAGCGCGCACATCGAGGTCGAGACGCACAACCTGTTCGTGCCCGGCCGGGCGAAGGGGCCGGGGGCGCTGGTCTCGCTGCTCGCCGAGGAGCTCGCCTGGGCCCGTACGAACCTCACGGGCCTGGGCCTCCAGCTCGCCGCCTAGAGCGTGCCTTCACGGGCCTGGGCCCCAGTTCGCTCCCAGGTCGTGCCTTGACGGGCCTGGGCCCCCAGTTCGCCCAGGGCGCCTGTGTCTCCAGCTGGCCGCCTAGAGCGCGCCTCGCGGGCCCTGGGCCCCCGGTTCGCCGCCTGGAGCGTGCCTTACGGGGCCTCCGGCTGCCGCCTAGAGCGTGCCGAACCAGCCTGGGGTGTCGAGGCGCCACAGGTTGGCCGGGGTGACCTTGCGCAGGTCCGACTCCAGCGCCTGCAAGCGGTCCTCGCCGAGCTCACCGGCCCAGCGGGCGCGCAGGTCGTCGAAGATGCGGGCCGAGCGGCTCAGCGCGTCCAGTCCGTACGGGGTGAGCCGGGCGATCTTGCGTCGTGTGTCGTGCGGATCCGGAGTGCGTTCGACGTAGCCGATGCGTTCCAGGGTGTCGATGGTCTTGCCCGCGGCCTGCTTCGAGACGCCGAGCGCGCGGCCCAGCTCCACCGCCGTGCTGCCGTCCGGGCCGATCGCCTGCATGACGAACCCGTGCATCGGGCGTATCTCCGGGTGGCCCTGGCGGGCGAGCTCGGCGTGGAGCTCGTCGATCAGCACCCTGAACGCGAGCAGCAGGCGTAGCGGCAGTTCGAAGCCTTGGCTTGACATGATAGACAACCTGGTTAACTATATGGACAACGTAGTTGCCTATCTTAGGGGGTTCAAGGCGTGACTGTCATTCGAAGCGCGGAGGCGCGGCGTTCGGAGACTCCTGGCGGGGTCATGACGACGTTCGCCTCACCGACGCAGGGTGGGGCCTCGCGGTCCCTGTGGCGGGTCGACGCGCGGCCCGGAGCCGAGGGGCCGGTGCACGACTTCGACGGCGAGCAGGTGTGGAGCTGGGTCGCCGGGGCGGCCGTCGTCGAGTTGGGGGACGAGCGGTTCGAGGTCGCCGCCGGGGATACCGTCGTCATGCCCGCGCGTACGGTGCGGCGCGTGCTGGCCGACCCCGCCGCCGGATACAGCGCCGTGGTCACCGCTCCAGCGGGCGCCCGAGCACTGGCCCCCGACGGAGCCGACTACGGCATCCCACCCTGGATCGCCTGACGAAACGCGCCCAGGCCGGCCCCACCCTCGGGCCGCACCGCCGAAACGAGCGTGACGGCTGTCCGCACCCTCGGGCGGCGCTGCCGAGATGGGCGTGATGGGTGCCCGCACTCTCGGGCGGAGCTGCGGAGGTGGCTGTGGTCGGCGGCTGGGGTGGGTTAGTTGTGGGGGAGGCGGTAGGTGTTGTCGGCGAGGGGCTCGGCCAGGCCGTCGGCGACGAGGCCGTCCAGGGCGCGCTCGCGTTGTGGCGCGTCGTCCCACACGGCGTCCAGGGCCGCCTTGGGGACGGGGCCGTGGGCTGAGCGCAGTACCTCCAGCAGGCGGCCGCGGCACTGGCGGTCGGTCCCCGCGTACGTCTGGCCCCTGCGTGCGGGACCGGCGTGCGGCGGTTTGCCGGCCAGCCGCCATGCGCACAGGTCGGTGATCGGGCAGTCGGCGCAGCGCGGGGCGCGGGCGGTGCACACGAGCGCCCCCAGCTCCATCACCGCCACGCCCCAGCGGGCCGCGCCCAACTCGGGCAGGAGCGCCTCCGCCAGCCGCCGCTCGGCCGCGGAGGTGGCCGTGGGCGGGTATTCCTCCGCGCGTACGGCCCTGGCGAAGACCCGGCGGACGTTCGTGTCCAGCACGGCGTGCCGGCCGCCGTACGCGAAGCTGGCGACCGCGGCGGCGGTGTACTCGCCGATGCCGGGCAGGGAGAGCAGGGTCGCGTGGTCGGACGGCACCTCGCCGCCGTGCTCCTCGGTGATGGCCCTGGCGCAGGCGTGCAGGCGCAGCGCCCTGCGGGGGTAGCCGAGCCGGCCCCAGTGGCGTACGGCCTCGCCCGGCTGCTCAGCCGCCAGCGCCTTGGGGTCCGGCCACCGGGTCATCCAGTCGTGCCAGACGGGCAGGACGCGGACGACGGGGGTCTGCTGCAGCATGATCTCGCTGACCAGCACGCCCCACGGGGTCGCGTCCCCGGCACGCCACGGGAGGTCTCGGGCGTTGTCGTCGTACCACGCCAGAACGGGGGTGTGTAGGAGGTTCGGCTCAACCACGCGGTCAAGGGTATGCCTAGATGGCGGGCGTCGGCGTGTCGTCACTCGTCGCGGAGATCCAATTACCATGCTGAGCGTATGGATCCGGATACGATGCGTGGCGACGGCGGTGACGTCTACTGGCGGCGGCGGATGAGCGTCCTGGTAGCGGTGCTCGTCGTGGTGGCCGTTGTGGCTTGGGCGTGTTCCAGCGGGGGCAGCGGGCCGGAGCGCACGTCCAGCGCGCAGACGTCATCGAGCGCCACGCCCACCCCCGATCCGCTGCTGGGGCTGCGTACGCTCGCCATGGGCACGGCCAGTCCTTCGCCGACCCCGAGCGTGACCCCGAAGGCGTCCCCGAGCGCCCGGCCCAAGCGGCCGGGGCAGCCGTGCGCGGAGGAGGACCTCGTGCTCAGCCTCCGGGGCGGCAAGGAGGAGATCTACTCGGGCGGCTCCCGGCCCGCCTTCCTGATCACCCTGGTGAACACGGGACCCGTGATGTGCACGGCCGACGTGGGGCCGCGGGCGATGGAGATCCGCATCACCTCGGGGGCCGACCGCATCTGGTCCACCTCCGACTGCGTCAGCGGCTCGGGCTCGGAGGTCGAGCAGCTGCAGCGGGGGGTGCCTTACGTCCGGTCGCTGGAGTGGGACCGGCGCCGGTCCAGCTCCGACTGCCGCACCAGGCCGGAGACGGCGCTGCCCGGCACGTACGTGACCACCGTGCGCATGGGCAGGCTGCGCAGCACCAAGGGCGTCTTCCACCTGCGGTAGAAGCGATAGCATCGCAGCGGCGTACAAGCACAAGACGTGACGAGGGGGTTGATGAATATGGCTGCCGGTAGCCGTCATCAGCATGCCCTTGTCCGGTCCGCGCGAGGCTGAAGCGCGGCCCGGGTCGTACGAACGACCAGGAGTCTGTCTTGTCTGTTTTCTACTCGGTGACCGGCACCGATCTGACCACCGACCGCCTCATCCTGCGGTCGTGGACCGCCGGCGAAGTCAGCGCCGTCCTGGACGGCGCCCGGCCGTCACACTGGGCCGGCGACTTCCCCGCGGAAGGTGATCACGTCATCGCCGGCCTGTTCGCCGAGCACCCCGCCTGGCTGGGCGAGTACGGCCACCGTCAGATCGTCGAGCGCGACAGCGGCCTGGTGGTCGGCTCGATCGGCCTGTTCTGGCCGCCCGCCGACGGCGTACTCGAAGTCGGTTACGGCGTCGTGGCCTCCAGGCGCGGGCGTGGCTACGCGTCCGAGGCCACGTGTGCCCTGACCGAGTTCGCCTTCACCGCGCCGGACGTCCACACGGTCCAGGCCGACGTGGAGTCGTCGAACATGCCCTCGATCCGCGTCCTGGAAAAGGCCGGCTACCGGCGATCGCACACCGACACCGAGCGGAACACCGCCCGGTACGTCGCGGTCCAGCGGTAACCACTCTAGGGGCCGGCGGCGGTGCGCCGCCGGCCCTCGGGATCGGCGGTAGTACCACCCCTCGGGATCGGCGGTGGTGCGCCGCCGCCGGTCCCCCGGTCTCACACGTAGCGTTCGAGGATGGAGGACTCGGCGAGCCGGGAGAGGCCCTCGCGGACGCTGCGCGCCCGCGACTCGCCGACGCCCCCGACGGCCTGCAGGTCGTCGATGCTGGCGGCCAGCAGCTTCTGCAGCCCGCCGAAGTGGTTGACCAGGCGGTCGACCACGGTGGCGGGCAGGCGGGGGACCTTGGCCAGGAGGCGGAAGCCCCGGGGGCTGACGGGGCTGTCCAGCTTGTCGGTGCCGTTGTGGCCGAGGACGTGGGCCACGATCGCGAGGTCGAGCAGCTCGTTGCCGGACAGCTTGTCCAGATCCTGCATCGCCTCGGTCAGGCGCTTCTGCCGGCGGCCCGCCTGGGTCGGCAGGTAGTCGCGGATGACGAGCTCGCGTTCGGAGTCGACGCCGGCCACCAGCTCGTCCAGTTGCAGGGACAGCAGCCGGCCGTCGGTGCCCAGCTCCACCACGTAGCCCTTGATCTCGTCGGAGATGCGGCGGACCATCTCCAGGCGCTGCGCCACCGCGGCCACGTCGCGCACGGTGACGAGGTCTTCGATCTCCAGGGCCGAGAGGGTGCCGGAGACCTCGTCCAGGCGGTGCTTGTAACGCTCAAGGGTGGCCAGGGCCTGGTTGGCCTTGGACATGATGGCCGCGGACTCCTCCAGGACGTAGCGGATGCCGTCGAGATAGAGGGCGATGATGCGCATCGACTTGCTGATGGCGATGATGGGCAGGCTCGTCTGCCTGGCGACGCGCTGGGCCGTGCGGTGGCGGGTGCCTGACTCGTCGGTGGGGATGGACGGGTCGGGCACGAGGTGGACGGCGGCGCGGACGATCTTCTGGTCGTCGCTGACCACGATGGCGCCGTCCATCTTGGCCAGCTCGCGCAGCCTGGTGGCGGAGAAGTCGACGTCGAGCTCGAAACCGCCGCTGCAGACCTCCTCGACGACCTTGTTGTAGCCGAGCACGATCAGCCCGCCGGTCTGCCCGCGCAGGATCCGCTCGAGGCCGTCGCGCAGAGGTGTGCCCGGGGCCACAGCGGCCAGGGCTTCGCGACGGCGGTCGTCCAGACTCCTATCCACCTGACCCCCGTGTCGATCGGTCACCGCTCAGCTTAGCCGTGCTATGTGACGTGCGTGAGAGCGTCCCAGACGTTCTCCGCCTGAACCACCTCGAATCCGGGTGCGAACGCCACCGGCCCCACAGGCACCAGTGAACGCTGTCCGTTACGTCGGCGGCCGCCTTCTTCCAGGGATCCGGAGGGGACGAGCGCCCGTTTGAAACCCAGCCTGGCCGCTTCGGTCAGCCGCCTGCGTACGTCCTTGACCGGGCGCAGCTCTCCCGCCAGCCCCACCTCTCCGAGGGCCACCAGACCGGCGGGCAGCGGCTTGTCCCCGGCGGCGCTGGCCACCGCGAGCATGACCGCCAGGTCCACCGCCGGGTCGGCCAGCTTGATGCCGCCGACGGTCGCGGTGAACACGTCGCAGCCGCCCAGTCGGGCGTTGAGCCGCCGCTCCAGCACCGCGAGGATCATCTGCACGCGATAGGTGTCGAGACCGGACGACGTGCGCCTGGGCTGCTGCGCGTCCGTGCGCGCCACCAGGGCCTGGACCTCGGCGGGGAGCGGGCGGGTGCCCTCGACCGTGACCGTGACGCAGGTGCCCGGCACCGGCTCGCTGCGCCGGGAGACGAACAGGCCGCTCGGGTCGGTGATGCCCTCGATGCCCCGCTCGTGCAGATCGAAACAGCCGATCTCGTCGGTGGGGCCGAACCGGTTTTTGATCGCGCGCACCATGCGCAGCCTGGAGTGCCGGTCTCCCTCGAAGTTGAGCACGACGTCGACCAGGTGCTCCAGCGTGCGCGGGCCGGCGATCGAGCCGTCCTTGGTGACGTGGCCGACGAGCACGGTCGCCAGATCGCGCTCCTTGGCCAGCCGCACCAGGTTGGCGGCCACCTCGCGCACCTGCGTCACCCCGCCGGGCACGCCCGTGGTCTGGGCCGAGCCGACCGTCTGCACCGAGTCGACGACCAGCAGCCTGGGCTGGACCTTGTCCACGTGGGTGATCAGGGCGGACAACTCGCTCTCCGCGGCGAGGTAGAGATCGTCCTGGATCGCGCCGATGCGGTCGGCGCGCAGGCGCACCTGGGCGGCCGACTCCTCGCCCGTCACATAGAGGACGGTGTCGCGCTCGGCGATGCGGGCCGCGGCCTCGAGCAGGAGCGTGGACTTGCCGATGCCGGGCTCGCCGGCCAGCAGCACGACCGCGCCCGGCACCAGGCCGCCGCCGAGCACCCGGTCGAGCTCGCTCACGCCGGTCGTGCGCGCGATCGCCACCTCGGCCTTGACCTGGCCGATCGGCAGCGCGGGCGCGGTGGTGGCGCCGCCCTGGACGACGCTGACCCCGGCCCGCGCGCCCTCCTCGTCGACCGTGCCCCACGCCTGGCACTCGCCGCACCTGCCCACCCATTTGGTGGTGCGCCAACCGCACTCGGCGCAGCGGTATCCGGGTTTCTGGGCAGTCTTGGCCATGCGGAGCAGGCTATAGGGGGGAACCGACAATCTGGGAAGCTACGCCAGGCCGAGCTCCGAGACGAGCATGCGCTTGGGCTTGGCCCCGATGATCTGCTTCACCGGCTCGCCGTTCTCGAACAGCAGCATCGTGGGCACGGCCATGACGCCGTACCTGGTCATGATCTCGGGGTTCTCGTCGGTGTTGAGCTTGCCGACGGTCAGCCCGTGCTCGGCCTCGATCTGCTCCAGTACGGGGCCCACCATCCGGCACGGCCCGCACCACTCGGCCCAGAACTCGACCAGCACCGGCTTGTCGCTCTTGAGCACCTGCTCCTCGTAGTTGTCCGTGGTCAAAGTGATCATTTTCATCCCCTTACAAAGCAGCCCGGGCAGGACTGCGCGAGCTGGGCGGCCACCTCGGCGCGGCGGGCGAGCAGGATGCGGATCTCCTCGTCGATCTCGGTCAGCTTCCGCTCGTAGACCTCGACGGACTCGGCGCACGAGCCGCCCGTGCTGTGCCCCCTGCGCAGGCAGTCGACGAACGGCCGGGTGTCCGCCAGGGTGAAGCCGACGCTCAGCAGGGCCCGGATCTCGGACACCAGCCTGACGTCTTCCTCGGTGTACTCCCGATAGCCGTTGGGCCCGCGCCGGGAGCTGAGCAGCCCGTTCTGCTCGTAGTAACGGATCGAACGGGTGCTCACCCCCGTGCGTTCCGCCAGCTCTCCGATGCGCATACGACCACGGTAAACGTTGACACCGACGTCAATGTCAAGCCTCAGTATCGGCGCCAGCGCAGCACGTTCGGGTAGGGGAGCTCCAGGCCGGGCGTCTCGGCGATGGCCTGCTCGGCCACCTCGGGCGCGAACTCGATGCGCAGCACCGCCTCCAGGTCCGCCCGCCGCTCGAACGCCATCCTGAGGTTCAGCGGCCGCCGCTGCCAGCCCTGACGGTCCCAGAACGCCTCGACCTCCCGCGCGGAGTAGGCCGGCACGGTGTTGGAGAACCAGCGACCGAACGACCCCCGCGTGGCGTCCAGGTCGACGACGAAGGCCGCGCCGCCTCGGCGTACCACTCTGGAGAGCTCGCGCAGCCCCGGCTCGCAGCCGGGGCCGAAGAAGTACGCCCACCGCGCGATCGCCACGTCCACCGACGCGTCGGGCAGCGGCAGGTCCTGGGCCGCCGCGGCGTGCACCGTTACGCCGGCCAGCCCGGCGCAGCGGCGGCGGGCGAGCGCGGCCAGGTCGCCGTGCGGCTCGACGCCGATCACCCGCGCCGCCTCGGAGGCGAGGAGCGGCAGGTGGAAGCCGGTGCCGCAGCCGATGTCGAGCACGGTGGCGCCGTCCCAAGCGCGCACCTCGCGCATCGCCGCGCCGACCGCGCCCTCGGGATCGACGGCGCGGTTCTCCAGCTCGTAGATCTGGGGGGTGTGCCAGATGTTCGGGCTCGGGATCGCACCCTTCGCTATGCGTGTCGCCATACGGGGCATGCCCCAACGGTAAGCGCCCCGCCACCTGTGACGAGCCGCTGAGACGTGGCTCACCACAGGGGCTCGCGCGCCAGATCGGCTTCTCCGGCTTAGGCTGGCAGCGTGGCTGATGTCATCCGCGTGCCCAATGCGAAGATCGCATTGTCCACTGCTTCGGTATATCCGGAACGCACTCCCGACGCGTTCGAACTGGCCGCGCGCCTGGGCTACGACGGCGTGGAGATCATGGTCGGCGCCGACCCGGTGAGCCAGGACATCGACGTGATCGAGCGGCTCTCAGAGCATTACCAGGTGCCCGTCCTCGCCATTCACGCGCCCTGCCTGCTGGTCACGCAGCGGGTCTGGGGGCGCGACCCCTGGGCCAAGCTGGTCAAGGCGCAGAAGGCGGCCGAACGCCTGGGCGCCTCGACGGTCGTGGTCCACCCGCCGTTTCGGTGGCAGCGCGACTACGCGCGCGACTTCGAGACGGGCCTGGGCAGGATGCGCGATGAGACGAGTGTCAAGTTCGCGGTCGAGAACATGTTCCCGCTGCGGGCCAGGGGCAACGACGTGGTGCCCTACTCGCCCAGCTGGGACCCGGTCGACCACGACTTCCCTCACACCACCCTCGACCTGTCCCACACGGCCGTGTCGGGCTCGGACGCCATGGAGATGGCCGACAAGCTCGGTGACAGGCTCGCCCACCTGCACCTGGCCGACGGGCTCGGCGTGACCAACAAGGACGAGCACCTGGTGCCAGGCCGGGGCAACCAGCCGTGCGCCCAGATGCTGGAGCGCCTGGCCGGTGGCGGCTACACCGGGCTGGTGGTCCTGGAGATCAACACCCGCAAGGCGGCCAGCCGCACCGAGCGCATCGACGATCTCGCCGAGGGCCTCGCCTTCGCCCGGCTGCACCTGGCGGCGTCCACATGAGCGGAGGTCCCATCGAGGATCTGGGACGGGTGTTCGACCGGGTGGCCGACACCTACGACGCGGGCCGGCCGGCCTATCCCGACGAGGTGTTCAGGGCGCTGAGCGAGGTGTCCGGCATCGACCTCGACGGCGCAACCGCGATCGACGTCGGGGCGGGCACGGGGATACTGACGCGGGCGCTCAGGGCGCGCGGCTCGCAGGTCATCGCGGTGGACGCGGGGGCGGAGATGCTGGCCCGTCTGGTGGCGAGGGCGGCGGAGGAGGAGGGCGTGCCCGGCCTCGCGGCGGTGCTCGCGGACGGCAACGCGCTGCCGCTGGCCGACGGGGTGGCCGATCTGGTGACGTACGCGCAGTCGTGGCACTGGCTGGACCCCGTGGCCTCGATCGCCGAGGCCCGGCGGGTGCTGCGGCCGGAGGGCTCGATCGTGGGCTGCTGGAACTTCAACCACGCCGCCGCGGCGGACTGGCTGGCCGCCTACGAGGCCCGGCTGGCCGAGGAGGTCCCCGCCTACTGCGGGCCGGCCGTCGAGCAGTGGTCGGTGCCGCCCATCGCCGCGGCCTTCGAGGTGGTCGAGGAGCGCTGGATCCCATGGACCAGGCTGATCGGCATCGAGGACCTCCTCCTCGACCTGCGCTCCCACTCCTACATGGCGGCGCTCTCCCTGGAGGCGGCCGACGACCTGGTCGACCGCCAGCGAGCGGAGCTGCGCGCGGAGTTCCCCGAGGGCCTGCTTTCTGTCCCCATGAGGGTCTATCTGGCGGTGGGCAGGTGACGCGAGGGAGTGCCGTCGCCTGGAGGAGCGGCGGGAGCGCAGCGACCAGAGCGGGGGAAGGCGGCGGCGTGAGGCGACCGAGCCCGCCTCACGGAGTGAGGCCATGAGCGCGCGTCGTGCCGGACGCCGGCCCGGGGCGGCCGACACACGGGGGGAGATCCTCGCGGCGGCGCGGCGGGTGTTCGCGGAGAAGGGGTTCGACAGGGCGACCGTGCGCGGCATCGCCAGGGAGGCCGAGGTCGATCCCGCCCTGGTCCACCACTACTTCTCGACCAAGGAGGGGATGTTCGCAGCGGCCATGCGGTTGCCGATCAACCCCGAAGAGGTTCTAACCTTGCTGTTGGAGGGCGGCCCGCGCGAGGAGATCGGCGAGCGGATGGTGCGCCTGCTGTTGCGTGCCACCGCCTCGCCGGAGACCCGCGAGCCGATGGTGGCGCTGCTCCGCTCGGCCATGACCAACGAGCAGGCCGCCGCGATGTTCCGCGGGTTCATCACCAACGCGCTGCTCAACCAGGTGGCCGACGCGCTCGGGGTGCCGCATCTGCGCATCGAGGCGGCGTTCGCGCAGATGTTCGGCGTGGTCATGGGTCGTTACGTGCTCAAGCTGGAGCCGCTGGCCAGTGCGACCCACGACGAACTGGTGGAGCTGCTGGCGCCGACCGTCCAGAGGTACTTCACCGGCTAGAGCATTGTTCTGTGCACGTCGGTGACCTTAGGGTATGTCGCGTACCCCGGAAATGTTACCCATGGGTAGGATTCGGGGAGAAGGCCTGCGAAGCGGTGACCGTACGCTGACAGCCAACGTCGTCTGTGGGAGGACCCCGTGCTCTGGGTAGCCATCATCGGGCTCGTCATGACCGTCCTGGCGGTGGCCGTAGCCGGCCGCAGGGCGCTGTTCCTGTACAAGCTCGCCACCGTGGGCCCGCCCGCGCCCGAGCGGATCGCGTACGCGAAGACGCACGCCGCCGGCGAGCTCAAGGCGCAACTCGTCGAGGTGTTCGGGCAGAAGAAGCTGCTCAAGTGGACGCCTTCAGGCACTGCGCACTTCTTCGTCATGTGGGCGTTCTTCATCCTGCTGACCGTCTACGTCGAGGCGTACGGCGCGATCATCCAGGGCGCGATCACCGGCACGCCCGACTTCCACATCCCGCTCATCGGGACCTGGGGCGTGCTCGGCTTTCTGCAGGACTTCATCGCGGTCGCCTGCGTGCTCGGCCTCGTCGCCTTCGCGGTCATCCGGGTCAGGAACTCGCCCAAGACGCTAGGCCGCGACTCGCGCTTCTCCGGCTCGCACCTCGGCGGCGCGTGGCTCGTCCTGTTCATGATCTTCAACATCATCTGGACGCTGTTCCTGGCCCGCGGCGCCGCCGCCGCCAACGGCAACTTCCCCTACTCCTCCGGCGCGTTCGTCTCGCTCGCGCTCGGTGACGCGCTGCCAGGGAGCGCGCTGCTCGAGGAGATTGCGTTGCTCCTGCACATCGGCTTCATGCTGGTGTTCCTGATCATCGTGCTGAACTCCAAGCACCTGCACATCTTCACCGCGCCGCTCAACGTGCTCTTCTCCCGCCGCCCCGACGGCATGGGCGCCGCACCGGAGATGCGGGTGGACGGCAAGGCGGTCGACTTCGAGGACGAGGACCTCGACCCGGAGCGGCTCGGGCGCGGCAAGATCGGCGACACCACGTGGAAGGGCTTCCTGGACTTCTACTCCTGTACGGAGTGCGGCCGCTGCCAGTCGCAGTGCCCGGCGTGGAACACCGACAAGCCGCTCTCGCCGAAGATGCTCATCCTCGACCAGCGCGACCACGCGTTCAAGACGGCTCCTTACCTGATGGCGGCCGCGGGGGGTGTCGAGCACACGGACACCGACGTGCTGGCGCTGCTGGAGAAGCCGCTCGTCGGCGAGGAGGGCGTGATCCACCCCGACGTGCTGTGGTCCTGCACCAACTGCGGCGCCTGCGTCGAGCAGTGCCCGGTGGACATCGAGCACATCGACCACATCCTCGACATGCGCCGCTACCAGGTGATGGTGGAGTCGTCGTTCCCGTCCGAGGCGGGCGTGATGGTGAAGAACCTGGAGAACAAGGGCAACCCCTGGGGCATGTCCGAGATGAAGCGGGCCGACTGGATCGAGGATCTCGACTTCGAGGTCGAGCTGGTCGAGGACAAGATGCCCGAGGACGCGGAATACCTGTTCTGGGTGGGTTGCGCGGGCGCGCTGGAGGACCGGGCCAAGAAGACCACCAAGGCCGTCGCGGAGCTGCTGCACATCGCGGGCGTGAAGTTCGCGGTGCTCGGCCCGATGGAGGCGTGCACCGGCGACCCGGCCCGCCGGCTGGGCATGGAATACCTGTTCAACATGCTCGCCCAGCAGAACATCGAGACGCTCAACGAGGCCGGCGTCAAGAAGATCGTCGCCACCTGCCCCCACTGCTTCAACACGCTGGCCAACGAATATCCGCAGCTCGGCGGCACGTACGAGGTCGTGCATCACACCCAGTTGCTGTCCAAGCTGGTCGAGGAGGGTCTGCTCACCCCGGTCACGCCGATCGAGGAGAAGATCACCTACCACGACCCGTGCTTCCTCGGCCGCCACAACAAGGTCTACTCCCAGCCCCGCGACATCATGTCGAAGGTCCCCGGCGTGCGGACCCAGGAGATGCACCGCCACAAGGACCGCGGCTTCTGCTGCGGCGCGGGCGGCGCGCGCATGTGGATGGAGGAGCGCATCGGCAAGCGCATCAACACCGAGCGCGTGGACGAGGCGCTGACCACCGATCCCGACACCGTGTCGACCGCGTGCCCGTTCTGCATGGTGATGCTCGGCGACGCGATCAACGAGAAGAAGAACACCGGCGAAGCCAAGGAGTCGCTTGAGGTCGTGGACGTGGCCCAGCTCTTGATCAAATCTGTCAAAGGGGTTTCCTGACCGCTGAAAGTCGGACTCCTCGACACGCCGTGTGGAGGAGTTTCGCATGTCAACGGGTGTGATCGCGAGAAATCTGGCATCCACATAACGGGAAAATCACGGTAACCTCAACGTCGCATGGCTCTATTCGACGGGGAGGGGGCTCGCGATGGGCGTCGTCGTCACCGACGCCGAGGTCACCCTGGCGGATGTGCTCTCCCTTCGACTGGCCATCGACGAACCACTGGAAGACGGCACCGAGCTCGTGCTCAGGCATCGCACCACGGGAATCGAACGCGACGTGCTGCTCGGCACGCCGGGGGCGCGTGCGCGTGAGGCGACGCTGGCGGTCTCGCTGGCGCCGCTCGACCTCAGCGCCGGGAGGTGGGACGCGTACCTGCGGCGGGCCGGCAAGCGCAGCAGGTTGCGCAGCGTCGACCCGGGTTTCTCGCTCGACCACCTCGACGCGTACACGCTGTGCAAACGCACCCTCGCCTACCGCTCCTACCGCACCCGCAACGGCTATCTGGCGCTGAAGATCTCCGACGCCGAGCCGGTGGCCGAGGTGCGGGCGATCTGGTTCAGGGAGGGCCGCTTCGAGGTGATGGGCCTGCTGGCCTACACCGGCCTGGAGGACGACGACTCCCGCCACGAGGCCGTGCTGACCCTGGACCGCAGGCAGACGCAGGCGCGGGTGTCGGCCACGGCCACCGTGCAGGGCGTGCGCTTCCACGCGGCCGTGTCGCTCGTCGACGTGGTCGCCGCCGACCCCGACGCCTCGGGCACCTGGGAGCCCGCGCTGACGGTCCAGGACGTGCCCGCGCCGCTCAGACTGGGCTCCAGGCTCGACGACGTCGACGGCAAGCGCAGGCGGCTGCACTACCCGTCGGTCGAGGTGGACGGCGTGCCGATCAGGCCCGGCTACACCGCAGACGACGAGTTGCGGATCGAGGTGGGCGGATGAAGGTCAGCCTGGTCCTCGCCTCCGCGTACGGCATGCGCGGCGACGCGCGCGCCACGCTCAACCTCGCCTCGGCGCTGGCGGACCGGCACGACGTCGAGGTGATCAGCGTCAGGCGGCAGAAGGACAAGCCGTTCTTCCCCGTCGCGCCCGGCGTGACCATGCGCAGCGTGGTCGACGTCAGGCCCGGGGTCAGGCACCTGCTCCCGCACGGCCAGGTGCGCACCGAGGTGGCGCTGTGGCGGATGCTGCGCGGACTCAAGTCCGACGTCCTGATCACGACCAGGCCGGGTCTCGGCGTGCACGCCGCCAGGCACGCGCCGCGCGAGATGCTGAAGATCGCCAGGGAGTGGGGGCGGCCCACGGTCCCCGGACCCGTCAAACGCTTCTATCCGCGCCTGAACGCCGTCGTCACGGCCACGGAGTCGGCCCAGGAGGAATGGGGCAGGCTGCTGGACGGCGGGCCCGCCGTGCACTCCGTGCTGGACGCGTTGCCCGATGGCCCATGGCCGCGCTCGCGGATGGACAACCGGATCGTGGCCGCCGGGGGCAGGTGGGTGCCCGCGAAGGCGTATGACCGGCTGATCAGGGCGTTCGCGATCGTGGCGGACAAGCGGCCGGACTGGCGGCTGCGGCTCTACGGCGGCGGCCCAGAGGAGCGGCGGATGCGCGCGCTGGTGCGCGAGCTCGACCTGCACAACCACGTCTACTTCATGGGCACCACGCAGGACCTGGCGGGCGAGTTCGCCAAGGCGTCGATCGTGGCCAGCACCTCACGGACCGAGGACCTGGGCATGACGGTGCTGGAGGCCATGGGCTGCGGGGTGCCCGTGGTGGCCTTCGAGGGGGCCAGGGGGCCGGCGGAGTTCGTGGCCACGGGCTACAACGGCGTGCTGGTGCCGGAGGCCGAGGAGGAGCCGCGGCTCTTCGCGTCGGCGCTGCTGGCGCTGATCGACGACGAGCGCAGGCGGCGCTCGCTGGCGGCGGGCGCGCTGGACACGGCCCTGCGGCACGAGGCCGGCGAGGTGGCCGACCAGTGGGAGAAGCTGATCGCCGGCCTTCGCTGAGCCGAGCGGCCGCTCGCTGGACGCGGTCCTGCATACGGGTTACGGGTACCTTAGAAGCATGCATGGGTACAGCGGAGACAAGCAGGCATATCTGACGCGCCTCAGGCGAATCGAGGGTCAGATCAGGGGCCTGCAGCGCATGGTCGATGACGACGCCTACTGCATCGACGTGCTCACCCAGGTCTCCGCGGCCACGCGGGCCCTCCAGGCGGTGGCGCTGGGGCTGCTGGAGGAGCACATCTCGCACTGCGTGGCGGACGCCATCAACGTCGGCGGTCCCGAGGCGGAGGCGAAGGTGAAGGAGGCGTCCGCGGCGATCGCCCGGCTCGTCCGCTCCTAGCCTCCCATAAGTGCGATTAACTAGTTATGTCGAAACCCCGGGAAACCTGAAACAGGGTTCCCGGGGCTAGTAATCGTCATAGTCCTTCAGCGGCTCGCCGAAGTCCGCAATCCGAGCGCGTCGTCGAGTTCGTCCAAGGTCAGCCGCCGTTCGCTGACTGCCACGGCGGTGAGCACCTCGGCGTAGAGCGCAATCTCGTCCAACGCGACACGGTCGTGGACCCGAGAGTCCAGGTCGTCGTGCCCCACCGCGTCGTCCTTTCCTTCCGCAGCCCACACCCTCTACGAGGTTACGGTGCGGGCCCCTTCCGGCGACATGGCCCATCGGGGTCATTCCTTTCCGCGCCCCGGGGACCCCGGTGGGATCATTTCCCGATTCCGAGATCACAATTCGGCGAATTTCTTGTGGCGGGAGTGCTGGAACGATATAGGTGTGAAATAACAGTATTAGTGGTTTGCTAGTGCTTGTCATCGCGTTCGTGGATGATCTTTTGCACCAGTGCCGCCTGTCCGGCGAGTCCGCGCTCCGGCATCTTGGCCCCGGTCAGCCCGCCCCACGCCAGCCCCGTGGCGTACGCCGCCCCGAGCACCGCCGCCGTACTCGCCCGGTCCGGCGGGGCCACCTCCAGCGCCGACGCGGGCTTGGTCCACACCCGCACGGGGAACCCCTCCGGCTGGGTCGACTCGCCGGCCGAGGTGCCGGTCAGGCCGGCCCGGTCCAGCTCCTCGTACGCCGTCCTGAGCCGGTGGTCCAGCAGGGCCGGCAGCAGTCCCTTGGAGTCGGCCACGTCGGCGAGGAACGAGGCGGCCGCCCGGCGCGGCTCTGGCGTGCACGCCAGGGCGTCCACCAGGTCGTAGACGGCGTGGGAGAAGTGCGCAGCCGGATCGGTCTCGACGAGCAGGGCACGGGCGAGGCGGTCCGGGCAGCGCTCCAGCCAGAGGCGGCGTACGGACTCGTCCTCCTTGGCGGCGTCCGCGTCCAGGACGGGCCGGCGCAGCATGGGCTCGACCATCGTGAGCAGCGCGAGCGCGCGCGGCCTGAAGCGGGTGTCGGAGAGCAGGATCTGGGCCGTGTCCGCCATCACGGCGGCGAGCCTGAGCGCGGCGCGGGGGCGTCCGGCCCGCAGCCGCTCGGCCACGAGCGTGACGAGGTCGAGCAGGGGCGGCGCGGGCAGCCAGCGCACCCACTCGTCGCCGGGCAGCGAGCGGCGCAGGTATTCGCCGAAGATGGTGAGCAGCCGTTCGTTGCCGTCGAAGGCGGGCGCGTACGCGCACCACAGTATCGTGCCCCACACGGCGGCCACCGTGCTGGGCACGTCGGAGGCGAGGATCTCGCCGAACGCCGTCAGCGGGTAGTCCGACTCGGACTTGCGCCCGCAACTCCGCACCAGAACCCGTACCTGCTCGGTCAGCCGCGCCGACACGTCGGGACCGATGAACGCCTGCGTCGAGCCGGGCTCGGCGTGGAAGTCGGGGCCACCGGCGACCACCTCGTCGGGCAGCGCAGCCGCCGGATGCCCGCTCCGGCGGGCCGGCGTCCCGCGCGGCGGTGGCGCGAGGTGCCAGCGGCCGTCGGCGGGGTCGTGCAGATGCCAGCGCGCGTGCGCCCCGAACAGCCACCGGTCGCCATCGGCGGTCACGAGTATTCTCGCCGCCAGGACATGGGCGCGGTCGGGCACGTCGAGCCCCTGCCAGCGTGGGTCCGCGACCATCGCGCGGACCTCCGCCTCGGTGGCCGTGAACGCGTCCCAGGGTCGCACGGCCGTCATCGTACTGGGACCTACCGGATCAACCATCGGCATTTCACGGCAGAATGTCCGCTATGAGGGCGAAGGTAGCAGGGATGGTGGCAGTCGTCAGCGTGCTCTCCAGTTGCGGTACGACTACGGCGGCGCAGCCGACCCCGACCGGACCCGGTGTGCTCACGCTGGAGAACGCCTCCCCTCCGGCGCCCGGCGGGGAGGTGGGCGGGGCCTCCACGGAGTTCGCCGCCGCCGATGATCTGTCCGCGTGGACCAAGCTGAGCGAGACCGAGAAGGACATCGACAGGATCGCCAAGCTCGACGTGAACAAGACCGCGAAGGGCTCGATGTATCTGGAGCCCAAGGTCTCGGCCTGGTTCGACGGCTTCCGCGGTCCCTTCGTGTACCAGGACCTCGCAGGGGACATCGTCATGCACGCCAGGGTCAAGGTCGAGGGCAAGGCCGGCGGGCAGCCCAAGCGGAAGTTCTCGCTCGGCGGCCTGATGGCCCGCCAGCCGGGCTCGTACGCCAAGCCCAACTGGGTGTCGGTCACCACCGGCACCGGTGAGAAGAGCGGCCAGGTCGAGGCGAAGTACACCCAGGACGGCAGCTCCAAGCCCAAGGAGGTGGCCGTCAAGAGCGGCTGGGTGGAGCTCGCCCTGTCCAGGGTCGGCCGCGTCTTCGTCGCGCTCTACAAGGAGGACGGCGGCAAGTGGAAGGTCGCCCAGCGCTGGCCTTCGACCCTTCCCGACGTGCTCCAGTGGGGTGTCACCGCCTACACCGACTGGGACAGCTACAGCACACTCCAGAAGGACCCGGCCAAGGGCAACGCCAAGCAGGTGAGCGGTGTGCCCGACCTCAAGCTGACCGTCGACTTCGTCAGGTTCCTGCGGCCCGAGCTGCCGGAGTACGCCGACCCGCTGAACGAGGCGTCGGTCTCGGACGAGGTCCTGATCAAAGCGATGACGCCTGCCGGTGCCTGAGCGCCTTGGCGACGTAGTTGTCCGGGGTGCGGGCGAAGGAGGCCCGGTCGTCGTCGGTGAGCTCGCGTACGATCTTGCCGGGCACCCCGGCGACCAGCACGCCGGACGGGATCTTCTTGCCGGGCCCGACCAGCGCTCCGGCCGCCACCAGCGTGCCCGCTCCCACGCGGGCGCCACCCAGCACGATCGCGCCGATGCCGATCAGCGTGCCGGTCTCGATGTGGGCGCCGTGCACCATCGCCTTGTGTCCCAGGCTGACCCGGTCCTCCAGGATCGCCGGCTCGCCGGGGTCGGAGTGGAGGCAGCTCAGGTCCTGGACGTTGCACTCCTCGCCGATCTCGATCCGTTCGTCGTCGGCGCGCAGGACGGAGCCGTACCAGATGCTGGATGCTCGGCCGATCTTCACGCGTCCGACTACGACGGCACCGGGTGCGATGTACGCCTCAGGGCTTATGTCCGGGACTGCCCCGTTGTTCAATGCTGCTATGTACACCCCAGACATCGTAATTCCGTGCCGGGGTATGGCGTTCGGGTTGCGGACGTGGGCAGATGGCAGGAAAGTCGTTTCCTGACGTCTCGTCGCCAGACCCTCACAACCCGCAGCTTTCCCCCGGCTCACGCAAACCACCTTTAGGTAACCCCCATGACAAACCAGCACGAGAGCATTCCCGACCTGATGCAAGAGGACACCTTCGAGGTCGTGATGCGCGGCTTCAACCGCCGTCAGGTTCACGACTACATGATCCGCACCAGAAACCAGATCCGGGATCTGGAAGAGCGGCTGGCACGGGCGCTCGACCAGGCCGAGCAGGGCCGCATCGAGCTGGCGGAGGCCAGGCGGCGCATGGTCGAGGCGCCGCAGAGCTACGAGGATCTCAGTCCCAGGCTCGCCCAGATACTCAAGCTCGGCGAGGAGGAGGCCGCGGCCAAGAGGGAGGACGCCGAGGCCGAGGCCGCCAGCGTGCGCGACGCGGCGAAGTCGGAGGCCGATCGGCTCGTGACGACCTCCCGCGAGACCGCCGACAAGATTCTCACCTCCGCGCAGGCGGAGGCCGAGCGGCGCGTGGGCGAGGCCACGCAGGCGGCCGAGCGGATGCTCGCGCAGGCGGGCGCGGACGCCGAGGAGCAGCTCAACTCCGCCCGCACCGAGTCGGAGGAATCCCTGCGCGACTCGCGGGCCGAGGCGGAGCGGGTGCTGGCCGCGGCCCAGGCGGAGTCGGAGCAACTGCTGCAGTCCGCCAACGCGCAGGCCGAGCAGGTGCTGTCCGGGGCGCGGAACGAGGCCGACACGATGCTGACGTCGGCCCGTCAGCGCACCGCCACGATCGACGAGCAGGCGGGGCGGCGGGTCGAATACCTGTCCAACACGCACACGGAGGTCGTACGCCGGCTGACCGAGATCAACTCGGTGCTCGGTGACCTGATGCGCAACGAGGCAGGGGCCGGTCCGCTGGTCCCGGAGGAAGCTCAGCCGCCCGCCCAGGAGGACCTGCGGGTCGTCGTGGAGAGCGAGGAGGAGCAGCAGCCGCGCGAGGAGGCCGTCTCCGACGACACCGACGTGCACATCGTCCGGCTGTCCGAGGTCAACAAGTAGGGTTCGGCCACGACCGCCGCAGCCCCCGTGGGCGGCGGAGCGGAAGCCCCCGCCCCCGATAGGGTCGGAGGCTTCCGCGTTCGTGGCCCCACCTGTTGGTGGCCCGGTACCGGGGCCGCCGAGACGCTGGACCCGGCACCGGGCTGCTCATGTGCGCCTGCCGCGGAACGCTCCACGGCGGGCGTCAAGGTGGTGCGGGGCCGGCTCGCCACCGGTGTCGCTCACCGGCCCTTCTTTCCTGGTCCCGGAGCTGGTCGCGCAGGCCGTCCGGGTCGTCCGCGTCGATGGTCATCGCACATCCGGCATCGCGCTGCGCCGCGCTGAGCGGATGGTGTCTCGTGGCCCACCAGCGGCCGGCATCGCTCCGCCAGATGGTCCACTGGGGGTACTCCCGGGCAATCTCGGCAAGATGCCGATCAAAGGACATCTCTGTCCGCCTTTCCCGGGCCCCCAGGCGAGGTTTCCATCTCCTTCGACGATGCGGCACTTCTCTAGAGAATTCAATGATCGTGATGGACAGGTCAACCTATCGCTTGACACATCGGGTTGAACTAGGCGTCGAAGTCGTACTGGAGTACGTATGCCGCCGAGTCCAGCACCATCTCGTTGATCTCGACGGGCAGCCCGCCCGACGTGTACGCCGTACGGGCGATGACGATGACGGGTGTGCCGCCCGGCAGGTCGAGCAGGGCGCTCTCGCGCGGTCCAGGCATGCGGGCGCGCACCTCCTCGGTGAAGTGGGCGGGAGGCACGCCCAGGTCTCCCAGCCTGGCGTAGACCCCGCCAGGCCCGGTGTCGGTGAGGGTGATCGCGCTGCCTTCCACCAGTCGCGCGGGAAAGTAGGAGGTGGCCAGTTGCACGGGTCTGGTGTCGACCGAGTAGCGGCGCCGGCGTACCCATACCTCGCCGCTCTCGAGTACGCTCGCCACCTCCTCGGCGGCGCGCTCCAGCGCCACCTCCACGTGGTCGACGGTGAACGGCCGGCCACGCGTGTCCGCGTCCCAGATGGCCCGGCCCTGACCCCACTGCTCTCGTGACAGGCGGCGTGAGCCGTGTCTGCGTATCGGTTTGAACAGCCGCACGTAAACCCCCGAGCCTCGTTTGGGCACCGCCAGCCCTTCGTTGATGAGTACGGCAAGCGCCTGCCTGGCGGTGGCTCGTGCGATTGCGTATTCGGCCATCAGTGCGTTCTCGCCCGGTAGTCGGTCCCCGTCGCGCAGTTCGCCGGACAGAATCCGGGCGCGGAGGCCGTCGGCGATGCGTCGATAGATAGGGGGCTCATGGGGTACCGGGGATTCAGACAACTTTGATCACCCTCTGTCACCAACCAGGTTGTGGCGTCTCCAGAGAACTTGCCCCGTCTTGTCCACGATCGCACAGATACAGAGGATGGTCGCGAGCTTCTTTTGAGCGGATCGTGCCCGTGTGGTGAATTCCGGGACGTTTAAGCGGACCGTTACCGTGGAACGGTCCCGGCCGGTATTCGGTCGGCCCACCAGCGGCGAGTAATCAAAGCGAAGATCACGGCGCCTGCGGTGTTCAGGAGGACGTCGTCCACGGAGGAGAAACGGCCTAGGCGCAAGGCGTACTGGAGGAGTTCGACCAGGACCGAAAATGCGGCGGCGAGGGCCGCAACGCGGGCCGTCGAGGACATGGCGCGGCTGCGTACCGGCAGGAGCGCGCCGAGCGCCGCGAACACCAGCAGATTGCCGCCCACCTGGACCGACACCGCCTCCCACGGCGCGTTCACCAGGTCCGCGAGGTCGGTGAACGGGACGAGGCCGACTCCTGTCCGGCCGCTCGACGGGGTCAGGATCATCCAGATCCAGGGCGCGGTGCCGACCACGATGCCGACGTCGGCGATCGAGACGCGCAGCGGCGCGGGATGCCCGGCGCGGGCGCGGTGGCGGGAGAGGAGCAAGATTGCTAGCAAGGCCAGAGGAAGTGCAAACGTACCAGCAATAACGACGTTTCCCCACAATTCCCACGTCCGCGCCACTCGACCATCATGGCGATCGATCAAGGGGTACCGGAAGATGTCCATCTGGACAGGTCCGCCACCATCGGAAAACGACCCGGCGACCGTGGATGGCGCGCGTCGCGTTCGGGGGAGACGATGCGAGCGAGGGTTCCATGTCCCGGGACGCCCCGTTGTCCGTCGACCGCCCAATGATCTATACAGCGATCTATACAGGGAGAGATGAGGAGGCTGTTGTGCTGACGCATTTCATCGGTGGCGAGCCGGTGGGGGCGGGGAAGGCGTTCCCGGTCCACGACCCCGTGACTGGCACGGTGATGAGGCAGGTCCACGAGGCGGACCCGGAGGTGGTCGACCGGGCGGTCCGCGCGGCCAGGGAGGCGGCGCGGGACTGGGCGGCGCTGCCCGTCGCCGAGCGGGCCGGGTGGTTGCGGCGCCTGGCCGAGGGCGTCGAGGCCCGCTTCGACGACCTGGTGGTGGCCGAGATCGCCGACACGGGCAAGCCGCTCGACCAGACCCGCACCCTGGACATCCCGCGCGGCATCGCGAACTTCCGCGCCTTCGCCGAGATCGCCGCCCAGCGCCCCGACGACGCCTTCCACCTGTCGGGCCTGCTCAGCTACACCGTGCGCAGGCCGCTCGGCGTGGTCGCGGCGATCGTCCCGTGGAACCTGCCGTTCCTGCTCATGACGTGGAAGCTGGCGCCCGCCCTGGTCGCGGGCAACACCGTGGTGGTCAAGCCGTCGGAGCACACGCCTGGCTCCGCCGCGGTGTTCGCCGAGATCTGCGCCGCCGCCGGGCTCCCCGCCGGCGTCGTCAACATCATCTTCGGGTACGGCTCCGCCGGCCAGCTCCTCGTCGAGCACCCGGGGGTGGACGCCGTGACGTTCACCGGGTCCACCAGGACGGGCAGCGAGATCATGAGGTCGGTCGCCGACCGGGTCAAGCCGATCTCGTTCGAGCTGGGCGGCAAGAACGCCGGGCTGGTCTTCGAGGACTGCGATCTCGACCGGGCGGTCGAGGGCGCCGTGAAGTCCGTCTTCACCAACGGCGGCCAGGTCTGCCTGTGCACCGAGCGGCTCTACGTCCAGCGCTCGATCTTCGAGGAGTTCTGCGCCCGGCTGGCCAGCCGGGCCCAGGAGGTCGAGCCGCAGCCCATGATCTCCTTCGACCATCGCGAGAAGGTGCTCGCGTACTACGCCTTGGCCCGCTCGGAGGGAGCCAAGGTGCTCACGGGTGGCAGCGTCCCGGCGTTCGGCGATCACCGCGATTCCGGATATTTCGTAGAACCGACGGTAGTGACAGGCTTATCGGAATGGTCAAGGTTCAACCGGGAGGAGATCTTCGGTCCCGTGTGTCACGTCGCGCCGTTCGACAGCGAGGCCGAGGCGATCGACCTGGCCAACGGCGGCGAGTACGGCCTGGCGGCCACCCTCTGGACGACCAGCCTCGACCGCGCCCACCGGGTGGCGCAGCGGCTGGAGGCCGGGCTCGTCTGGGTCAACACCTGGTATTCACGTGACCTGCGCACCCCGTTCGGCGGCGTGAAGCTGTCGGGCATCGGCAGAGAGGGCGGCCTGCAGTCGCTCGACTTCTATTCAGCACCCACCACGATCACCATCAAACTGGAGCAACCCGATGCATGACGAATGGTCCCAGGCCGTTGACGTGCGGACTCATGCCGCCGACCGGCTGGCCGAAGCCGCGCGTTCAGGCGAGCAGTGCGCGCCGATCAGGGACCTGGTCGCCACGGAGGCAGCAGGCTACGCCGTACAGGAGATCAACACACGCCGGGCGCTGGACGCGGGACGGCGGCTGGTCGGAAGGAAGATCGGGGCCACGAACGAGCAGGTACGCGCGAAGCTGGGCATCGGCCAGCCGGACTTCGGCATGCTCTTCGCGGACATGTCGTACTGCGACGGCCTTCCCGTGCCGGTGGACAAGTTTCTGCAGCCGCGGGCCGAGGCCGAGGTCGCGCTGGTGCTCGGCCGGGACCTGACCGGCGGGCCGTTCACGGTGGCCGACGTGATCAGGGCGGTGGAGTTCGCGCTGCCCGCCATCGAGATCGCGGACTCGCGCATCGCCGACTGGGACATCACGCTGGCCGACACGATCGCGGACAACGCCTCAGCCGGCGCGTTCGTGCTGGGCAACACGCCCGTGTCGCTGATGGGGCTGGACCTGCGCGCGGCCGGGATGACCATGACGCGCGCCGGTCAGGAGGTGTCGGCGGGCTCCGGAGAGGCGTGCATGGGCAACCCGCTCAACGCCGCACTCTGGCTGGCGAGCCGGCTCGGCCGGACGAACTACGCGCTGCGCGCCGGTGACGTGGTGCTCACCGGCGCGCTCGGGCCGGTGGTGCCGGTGGAGGCAGGGGACGTGTTCGAGGCGCGCGTCGGCGGGCTGGGCTCCGTACGGGCGGTGTTCTCGAAGTGAGGGAAAGGGGCAAGGCCCTCCGCGTGCCGGGCAAGGCCACTCCGCGAGGGCGGTTCCCGCACGTCAAGCGGGCAGGCGACTTCCTGTATGTCTCGGGCACGAGTTGCCGGCGCACCGACGACACGTTCGTGGGCGTCGAGGTGGACAAGTTCGGGGCGACGAACCTGGACATCCGCGCCCAGACAAGGGCGGTCATCGAGAACATCGGCGACATACTCAAGGCGGCGGGCGGCTCGCTCGCCGATCTGGTGCAGATCACCGCGTACCTGGTCAACATGAACGACTTCAAGGGCTACAACGAGGTCTACGCCGAGTTCTTCGACGAGGAGGGGCCCACCAGGAGCACGGTGGCGGTGCACCAGTTGCCCCATCCGCACCTCCTCATCGAGATGCAGGCCGTCGCCTACCATCCGCAGGAGCGATCATGATCCGGCCACGGCGTTCCTGATGCGGGTGCCCGTGTTAGGTCTGGCGGTGCTGATGGCCGCAGGCTGCGGCGGGTCGCTGCCGGCGCAGGAGGAGGACGCCCGGCAGGTCAGGATCGGCGCGATCATCTCCCAGACCGGCGTGTACGCCGTGCTCGGCGACGACATGGAGACCGCCATGCGCCTCTACCTCGACACCCACGGCGGCGCCCTGGGCGGCAGGCCGGCGACGCTGCTGGTGGCCGACGACGCGGGCGATCCGGAGGAGGGCCAGGCGCAGGCCAGGCGGCTCATCCAGGACGAGGGCGTGGACGTGATCACCGGGCTGATCTCCTCGCCTGTCGCCGCGTCCGTGGTCGAGGCCGCGGGACGGACGCCCGTCGTGATCGCCAACGCGGGCGCGGACGAGCTGGGCGGCCCGAACGTCTTCCGCGTGTCGTACACCGATCACGACCACGGCCACGCCGCCGGCCGGTACGCCGCCGAGAGGTACGGCAGGACGGACGTCGTCCTCATGGCCTCCTCCGCGGGCGCCGAGACCCTCCAGGGCTTCACAGAGGGCTACGGCGCCGGGCCGCTCAAGCGCATCCTCACGCCGTACGGCCGGATCACGGACCTGGGGCCGTACCTCGAGCAGATCCCGGCGGAGGCGGAGCTCCTGTACGCCGTCTACGCGGGCGGCGAGGCGGTGGCGTTCGCGAGGGCGTTCAAGCAGCTCGGCTACGATGACGAGGTCGAGCTGCTGACCTCGCAGAGTCTCACGGACGAGGACGTGCTGCGGGACATCGGCCCGGACGCCGAGGGGATCACCAGCGTCGGGATGTACTCTCCCGCGCTGGACAATCCGGACAACGCCGCGTTCGTCGCCCGGTGGCGTGCCAGGACCGGCCACAACCCGTCGGCGGTCGCGCTGCAGGGCTGGGACGCCATGCGCCTCATCGACCAGGCGCTGGCCAGGGGCGGCGATCTGGTGCGTGAGCTGGGGGAGGCGGGTGAGCTGGCAGGACCGCGCGGCCCGTTCCGGCTCGACGCCGGCCACAACCCGGTGCAGAACTGGTACGCCCGCGAATACCGAAATGGTGTAAATCGGATAATTGCCACGATCCCCCCAGAATCGGAGTGAGTACGTGCTGGACCGCGATCACTGCCTGGCACTCGACGCCGGCGATCCGCTGCGGGAGTTCAAGGACGAGTTCGTGCTGCCCGAAGGGGTCGTCTACCTCGTGGGCAACTCACTCGGCGCGCTGCCCAGGCGGACCGCCGAGCGGGTGCGGCGGGCGGTCGCCGACGAGTGGGGCAAGGAGCTGGTCGGCGGGTGGAACACCGAGGGCTGGTACGAGCAGCCGCTGACCCTCGGCGACCGGCTGGCCCCGCTGATCGGCGCGGGACCTGGGCAGGTCGTGGTGGGCAACACGACCTCGATCGCGATCTACCAGGCGGTGGCGGCGGCGCTGCGGTTGCGCCCGGAGCGCCGGGTGATCGTCTCCGACGTCCGCAACTTCCCCACCGACCACTACATGGTGCAGGGGCTGGCCGGGCTGCTCGGGGACTACGAGGTGCGCGACGTCGCCGCGGGCGGGTTCGAGGACGCGGCCGTGGTGCTGCTGGGGGAGGTCGACTACGGCACCGGCGCCAGGCACGACGTGCCGTCGGTCACCGCCGAGGTGCGGGCGGCCGGTGCGCTCATGGTCTGGGACGTGTGCCACAGCGTGGGCGCGATGGAGGTGGACATCTCGGCGGCCGATTTCGGGGTCGGATGCACGTACAAGTATCTGAACGGGGGGCCTGGCGCGCCCGCGTTCCTCTACGTCAATCCGCGGCACCACGCCGCCGCCGAGAACGTCCTGTCCGGCTGGATGGGCCACGCGGAGCCGTTCGCGTTCGAGGCGGACTACCGCCCGGCGGAAGGCGTCAGGCGGTTCGCTGTGGGCACCCCGCACGTGTTGTCCATGGCGGCGCTGGAGGCGGCGCTCGACATGTGGGAGCGGGTGCCGATGGGCCAGGTGCGGGCCAAGAGCATGGCGCTCACCTCGCTCTTCATCGACCTGGTCGGCGACGCGCTGGAGCCGGCCTCGCCCCTCGACGCGGCCGCGCGCGGCAGCCAGGTCAGCTTCCGCCACCCCGACGGCTACCGGGTGATGCGGGCGCTGATCGACCGGGGCGTGCACGGCGACTTCCGCGCGCCCGACATCCTCAGGTTCGGGATCGCGCCGCTGTACATCGGCTACGCAGACGTCTACGACGCCGCCGCCACGCTCCTGGAGGTGCTGGACCAGGAGCTCTGGCAGGACGAGAGATACGCCCACCGGAGGGGCGTCACCTGAGATCCAGCTCCTTGACCGCCCGCTTGGGGGCGATCGCGCGGTAGCTCTCCTCGACCCAGTCGAGCAGCACCTCGGTCTCGGGCAACTCCGCCAGGAACGGCACGGTCACCCATCCGGCCTTGCCGAGGCCGTGACTGCTGGGCGCCGCCCCCTCGACGGTCAGCGCGTGGCCGTGCGCCTCCGAGCGCAGCTTCACACCGAACGCCGGGTCCCACTTCTCGGTCTGCTCGTCCAGGCCGAGAAAGAGGAACACCTTCTTGTTCACCTTGATCACCGTCTCGCCCCACGGGTGGTCCTCGTGAGTCTCGGGGAGCCCGAGAGCGAACGCGCGTAGCTCCTCGCGTACGTCCTGCCAATCGCTCATGCGTTCGACGTTAGCGCGGCGTGCGCCGAAAGTCCTCCAGCTTGCGCTCGATGCGTTCCCTGATCATGTCCCTGGCCGCCATCCTGGGCACGCCGGACATCAGCAGGTGGTCGTAGTCGGTGTCGAGGTGCCTGATCGAGGCGATGACGGCCAGGGTGATGGCGTTCTCGTCGAGCGCCTTCGCCGCCGCCGACCTGCCGACCCTGCCGCTGCCGCGCTGGCCGGCGTGCTCGGCGATCTCCCGCGCCCGTCGCTCCGGGCAACTCGGGAACAACCGGGCGATCTCGGCCGCCATCTTCGCCTGGAACTCCCCGTCCTGCTCCGCCCGGCGGTCGCGGTCGCGCTCGCGGCGGCGCAGGCGTACCTCCTCGTCGGCCAGGCACCGCTCCTCGGCGGCGGCCAGCGCGGAGTCCTCAACCAGCAGGCCGAGGCGCTGGTAGACCTTGCGCCGGCGGTTGAACCTGACGACCACGGCGGACAGGCCGCTCTCCTGCTTGGCGCGGCGGCTGAGCGCCGCGTTGCCGGCCGGCAGGAACACCAGGTGATCCAGGTCCGCGCAGGTCAGACAGTGCGGGCGGTCGTCCTCCATGATCAGATAGGGTCCGGTGTCGCCGCAGGCGGCGCACGTCCAGTCGTCCAGCGGCGACACCGCCACCAGGTCGGGCGCCTTGCTCTGCGCCTCGGTCAGCCGCCGTACCCTGGCCTCGCTGAGGTCGGGCGAGAGCCAGTGGACGCGGAACGCCTCCTGCGGGTGCCCGGCGGTGAAACGCAGCTCGCGCCGGTCCCGGGTGCCGGCGATGTACGGCGTCTCCACCGGCCTGAGCCCCTTGGCCCGCGCCCAGTTCCCCAGCAGCGTGGCCGTGGCGAGCAGCCGCTCCTCGTCGACGTCCGCCAACTCGGCGAGCGTGGCGACCCGGCCCTGCCGCCAGGTGTCCACATGCCTGGAGTGCAGCCAGCGCAGGCTCGTCACCACGTCGATGAACGTCACGTACTTGCGGGTGGTCAGGGCGATCTCGGCCGCTTCGGCGACCCGGCGCGCCAGGTTCGGCTTACTCACGGGGCCAAGTCTTCCGTGCCTTTGTCGTGAGATGGCGAGACTCGGCGCATTCCTTTGTGTCATTGCGGCAAGTAACTCCTTCGGATCTGGCCCTGGAGGAAAATCGTGCGTCTGTTCTGGCCTGCCGTCTTCATGCTCACCACCTCATGTGGCCTGGCCGAGGACGGCACGCAGCCCGTCGTGTCGGGCTCGTTCGGCAGTAAGCCGGTGGTCGCCATACCCAAGGGCAAGCCGGGCCGCACGCCGCGGATCACGGTGCTGTCGGTGGGCAGCGGGCGGCGTACGGTGCCGGGTGACGTGGTGCTCGCGGACGTGGACATCCGGCGCTGGTCGGGCAACCAGCCCTACATGAACACCTACGACGTCAACCAGCCCACCACGGTGGTCTTCGACGGCAGGCAGGTGTCGGAGACGTGGCGGCAGTCGCTCATCGGCCGGCCGGCGGGCAGCAGGATCATGCTGGTCAGCCCGGCGGCCGAAGCTCTGGGTCCGAACGTGCCGCTGACCGGCGTCTCGCCCGGGGACACGCTGGTGTTCGTGTTCGACATCCTCGGCGGGTATCCGCCGGACGCCCGGCTCGTGGGGCGTACCCTGCCGATCGTGCCCACCGACCTCACGCCGGGCGCGCCGCCCCGTACGCTCATCGACGGGTCGGGCAGGGAGGTCGTGGCGGGCGCCAAGGTGGTCGTCCAGTACGTCGCCGCGGCCTGGCCGTCCCGCACGGTGGTGGACTCGTCGTACCGCCGGGGCGGGCCGAGCGCGTTCACGCTTAAGCCGGGGGCCGTGCCCGGCGCCTGGCTGGACGCGCTCGCCGGCCGGCGGGTCGGCAGCCGCGTCGCCGTCGCCGCGCCCGGCGACGACCCCGTCCTGTACGTCATCGACGTACTCGACACCATCGGCGCCCGCTAACTCGTCATGCTTCCGGTGTGGGGTCGAGGTCGGAGCGGAGCATGCTGTAGAGCACGCCGTCCCGCCACTCGCCGGCGCGGAAGCCGACGCCACGGAGAACGCCCTCGCGGGTGAACCCCGCCTTCTCCAGCGCCCGCTGCTCCGCCAGATTGGTGATCTCGGTGCTCGCCTCGACCCTGTTGACCGTCGAGTGGTCGAACAGGTAGCGCACGAGCAGCTTCTGGGCCTGTGTGCCGTAGCCCTTGCCACGGTGCTCAGGCGCCACGATCAGCCCCATCGACCAGAAGTAGCTCGCGCGGTTGGCGACCTCCTTCCGCCATGACACGAAGCCGGCCTCGTCGCCGTCGTTCGCGATGATCAGGATGCCGCCGTCGTCGCCGAGCATCCCGTTCTCCTCCCAGCGGTCGCGCAGGGTGCGCGGGTTCTGGAAGCCGTACCACTGGAACTCGCCCGTGCTGTCCGGCTCGCTGATGAGCCGGTAGAGGAAGGATAAATCGCCCTCGTTCACGGGACGCAGGCTAATCATCATGAGCGGGACACTATGCGACGTACCAGTCGCCTGAGCCGCGACTCCTGGAGCGGCGCCGCCTCCAGCGCGGCGAGCGCCTCGGCGGCGGTCGGCCGCTTGGCCGGGGAGTGGTCGAGCATCCTGCGCACCACCTCGGGCACCTCGGGACCCTGGGCGTCTGCACTCGTGGGAAGCTCCCCGGTGAGGAGCTGGTAGGCGATCGCCCCGGCCGCGTAGACGTCGGAGGCGGTCGTCATCCTGTCGGGCCGGTCCTGGCACTCGGGCGCCACGTAATGGGCGTCGAGCACGTTGCCCAACTCGTGCGCGACGGTGTAGTTGCGCGGCCCCGGCTTGGCGTAGTCGAACCCCGTCAGCACCGCGTGCCCGTCGTCGGTGACCAGGACGCAGGCGGGCGTCAGCGCCCGGTGCATGACGCCGTGCGCGTGCGCGTGCGCCAGCCCACGCAGGAGGTCCTGGATCACGCCCAGCCGCACGCCCTTGCCCAGCGACAGGTGCAGCGCCTCGCCGTGCACGTCGTCGAGCACCAGCACGAACCGGCTCTCGTCGTCGATGGCGAAGAAATCGCGCGAGCGCACCACGCACGGGTGCGGGGGGATCCTGGCCAGCGTCTGGTACGCGTTGGCGATGCGCTGCCGCTCGGCCGCCCGCGCCTCGTGGTCGGCCAGCGGATCGGCCTGGTAGACCCGCAGCAGCACGGTCTCGCTGCCCGGCAACGTCACGTTGAACGCCCGGTATTCGGTGACCTTGGCGTCACCGCCGAGCTGCTCCTCCACCTCCCAGTTGCCGAACCTGGGCGGCGCGGTGCTGCGGCGTACGGTCTGGTTGAGCGCGTCGAGAATCGCGGTCATGTACGGCCGCGCGTCCGGGGTGCACCCGCGCCTGACCCGGGAGCTGTCGCTCAGCGTGGTCAGCAGGCCGGGCAGGTCGGTGACGTTGGCCGCGTCGCGCCCGGCCTGGTCGACCAGCTCGGCGTCGGGCGAGGTGAGGACGACCAGGCAGTCGACGTAGACGCGTTCGAGCTGCGTGGCCCGGGACACCAGCAGGCCCTTCAGCGCCTTCGCGGTGCCCCGCAGTTTGATCACGGGCGAGCCGAACGCCTCCCTGCGCGGCGGGAACCACCGCGTGCCCGACACCTGGATGCGGCCCCTGGTGCCCTTGACGTCGACGACCACGAGCGAGTGGCCGGTCAGCACGAGGAGGTCGACCTCGAACAGGTCATGGCCGCGCGGAACCTCGATGTTGTGCAGCAGCAACCAGTCGGCCGGCCCGTGGTCGCGCAAATAGGCGATCACCCGCCGTTCGGCGTCGTTGACCGGACGTCCCCCGCCGACGATCTCTGCCATGAGCCTATCCTCGCATGGGATCCCATTGACAACACGTTGTCCAAATGACAACATGCTGTCATGAAGGGAATCGTGCACCACGCCGTCTACGACACGCTCGCCGACTGGGAGACCGGTCACGCGACCGCCCACCTGCGCAGCGGGCGCTACCACCGCGAGCCCGGCGGCTACGAGATCGTCACGGTCGGGCTCGCCACCGGGCCGGTCGTCACCGCGGGCGGGCTCCGCATCACGCCCGATCTCGCGCTCGACCAGCTCTCCCCGGCCGGCAGCGCACTGCTGATCATGCCGGGGGCGGATCTGTGGGACGCGGGGGACGAGTTGGCGCCGTTCGCGCGCAAGGCCGGCGAGTTCCTGGACGCGGGCGTGCCGGTCGCGGCCATCTGCGGCGCCACTGCCGGGCTGGCCAGGGAGGGGCTGCTGGACGAGCGCGACCACACGAGCGCCGTGACGGAGTACTTGGCGGCGCAGGAGGGCTATTCGGGCGCCGAGCGCTATCTCGACCGGGACGCCGTGCTCGGGGGCGACCTCGTCACGGCGGGGCCGACGGAGCCGGTGGCGTTCGCGCGGGAGATCTTCCGGCGGCTCGACGTCTACCGGCCCGAGGTGCTGGACGCCTGGTTCCGGCTGTTCGGCGTCGGCGACCCGGCGGCGTACGAGGTGTTGGCGGCGGCATGAGCGAGCCGGCCGAGCTGCTCTCGGGCCTCGCGCTGGGGGCGTTCCGGCTCAACGGGCAGTTCCTCCAGGTGGCGGAGGAGCTGGCACGGCCCGCCGGAATGACCGCCGCGTGGTGGCAGGTGCTCGGAGCCGTCCTGCATGAGCCGCTGCCCGTGGCGGGGATCGCCAGAGTCATGGGGATGAGCCGGCAGGGGGTACAGCGGATCGCGGACCTCCTGGTGGAACGGGGTCTGGCCGAATACCGCCCCAACCCGGCCCATCGCCGGGCCAAACTCCTGCAACCGACCGCGACCGGCCGGGAGTCCATCGCCAAAATCATCCCCGGCCACCGCGCCTTCGCAGAACGCCTGGTCACCGCGCTGGGCCCCGAAGACGCCAAGAACTGCCTGGAGACCCTCCAACGCCTCTCCTCCACCCTGGACCACCTC
>NZ_JADOGI010000290.1 GCF_015645445.1 Nonomuraea cypriaca
GCGGTCGCGTTGTTGACGCCGTGCAACACGACGCCCGGCCAGATCGAACCCGACCAGCGGAACAGCAGGGCGGCGAGCACGCCGACGACGAACGCCACAGGCAGGACGGGGTTGATGCCGTGGGCGACAGCGAAGACCGCCGCGCTCGCCACGACCGCGAGCCAGGCGTGGTAGCGGGCGAACAGGGCGTTCGCGAGCACACCGCGGAAGAACGCCTCCTCGCCGAGCGGCGTGATGATCGCCCCCGCGACGAGCGCGAGGACGAGCGAGCACCAGCCGGCCGCGGCAGCGGCCTGGTAGCTCGTCTGCACGTTCTGCGTGTCGCCGCTCACGTGCATGTGGATGACCGCGACGATCGTGCCGAGAAGGTATGCGGCAAAGCCGAGCACCGCGGCGACGACGAAGTGGCGCGGCTTCGCACGGCGGATACCGAAGGCCGCGAGCCCGCGGATGCGGATGAGTACGGCAACCGCGAAGGCGAAGTGGCGCGGCTTCGCACGGCGGATACCGAAGGCCGCGAGCCCGCGGATGCGGATGAGTACGGCAACCGCGAAGGCGATGAGGCCCATAGCACCCGATACGACAAGCCCCACGACGCCGGCCGCGGCGGCGTTCTCGACGAGTGGCAGCAGGACAGCCACGAGGACCAAGGACACCACGTAAACGGCACCACCAGCCAGGACCTCGGGCCATTCTGGCGCCTTCGGCCAGGTGCGGCCCGTCGAGGTTTCGTCAGGCGTGTCGACGGCCATGGCCTCTCCTCTGTCGTTCCCGCGTTGGTTGTCCGACAGGAGAAACCATGTTGTCGGGACACGGTCAATCCTTCGCTCACATGGCGGGTTCGGCGTGAGCGCGTCAATGGCCCGCCTGGCGGGCCTCTGCGCCGGATCCCGGTCCGGGCCATCGACCTCGTACTGGCCGGCGATTCGCTGATCGCCGTCGTGTTTCGGGTGCCGTTCGACCGTGGCGGGACCGCCTGTCACCGCTGTGAGCTGACTCAGCCCCGGTGTGGAGACGCAGGAGTCGCGCGCCCGCTATGGCAGCCAGCTACGCAGTGCCGTGTCGGCGATGTCCTGGAGGTCGTCGTGACCGACGCCGCCGGCGGCCTGGACAGCGATGCCGAACGCCACCGTCATGATGTATCGGGCCAGTCGCCCTGCGTCGGCGTCGCGCGGGAGGTCGCCCTCGTCGACGGCGCGCTGGAAGCGCTCCTCAAGGCGTAGGCCCGCATCGTTCCGCCAGCCGACGAGCAGATCGTGCGCGGGCCGGCCTCCGTCGCTTGCCGCCAGCGCGCCCTGCACTGTCAGGCATCCAGGATGGCCTTCGGAAAGGGTCGTGGTCCGAACCGCTCCACGCAGGAGCGCCTCGGCCACCCTTCGCGCGGTCGGCTCCTCCAGGGCACGCGTCGCGTAGGAGGCCGGCCCCTCGATGTAGCGATCCAGTGCCCTGCGGAACAGCTGCTCCTTGCTGCCGAAAGCCGCGTACATGCTCGGCTTGGTGATCCCCATGGCCCTGGTCAGATCGGAGAGGGTCGCCCCCTCATATCCCCGCTCCCAGAACACCTGCATGGCGCGCTCCAGCGCCTCGTCGATGTCGAATTCCCTGGGTCGGCCCATGACACTACTCCGGGAATCACCCATGTCACAATTGTACTGCCCGGTAGTGATCGGTACTGAGATGCTGGTCATGCCATCGCCGCGACGTTCCCACTGGACCAGCGCCGCTCGCGCGCATGAAGAACTCGCCCGCAGACGCCACGTGCGAAAGATCGCCCTGCACCCGCAGGGAAGCTCACGCCCGCAGGGCCACTCGCGAGCACGAGGTCGTGCGCGTTCGGCGTCGGCTTCAGGTATGTACAGCGCGACCCGTAGCACTTCGGTACCGATCAGTACTGAAGTGCAACGGTCTTTCTCAGCGCCTGCGTCGACGAGATCGCGGCGACGTGTCTACTGGCCCTGATATGCCGGGCGGGCGAGATAACGATGCACTCTGTGAGCGCGGGAAGGAGACGACGTGGCCTGGAGTACACGCGAACTCGCGGAACTCGCCGGCACCACGGTAAACACCATTCGGCACTACCACCGGCTCGGCCTGCTCGACGAGCCCGAGCGCAGGTACAACGGATACAAACAATACGGGGTGCAGGATCTCGTGCGCCTTCTGCGCCTCCGACGGCTCGTCGAGCTCGGCATGCCGCTCGCGCAGATCGGAGAAGTCGGCGCAGGCGGGGACAGCACCCCGGATGCACTGCGACAGCTCGACACCGAACTCGCGGCACGCCCCTTGCTCGACCTCATTCACCGCACTCCAGCAGCCGTCAAGCTGCTGATATGGCCGTTCGACTTCGATGTCTCCCGCACCGATCACGTCGAGGTAGTGAAGCTGGCGTCCGGCGATGCACTTGAAGCGGTCGCCGGTGACGGCGCAGGCGGGACGTTCTTCCTGTGCGGGAACGCCGCCGGACAGCGGCCCGTACTGTATGCCGACTCCGAAGGGCAGGCCGGGCCGATCGGCCGCGATCTGCCCACTGCGATCCAGTTGATCGTGAGAGTCCCGTGTTGGAGGGATTGCCTCGCACGCGTCTCCGACGGCCTGGAGGCGATGCGATCGGTGGTCCCGGAATTGGAGCGAGAGTACGCCGACAACGGTATCGATCTTGACGTGTGCCGTACCTCGCTGGCCGGGCTGCTCACGCTGGATCTTCCGCCGATGGCGGATGTGCTGGCCCGCCTCCTGGAGACGGTGACGCTGCCCGGCTTTGTCCTGCTCACCGAATGGAGTGATGTCTATGAACCGATCGGCAGATGAGCCGCTGGGCTTCCCGGAGTCGGTGAATGCAACAGCCAGATGACGAGCGCTGGGCAAGGGACTTGCCGTGATGAGATAGAGATCATCATTTGTGATGATCGGCGCAGGAAACGCATGTGAGTCGTGCTGGTGGTAGCGGGTCTGCTGAGCGTCGCGATTCCCGGCGGCGCCGTTCACGCGGCCCCTGAATCGGGTTCTCTCGACTCCGTCGTCAGGGCAGTCAAACAGCAGTTCGCGAAGAAGAGCAGCGTGCGCTTCTCCGTCAAGCGACATGGCGGACCCCCAGCCACCTGGGACATGCAGGCCTCCGGCGCGTACCGCTTCAGAGCTTCAGGCGTGTACGCCGCCGACACCACGGAGATCTCCCAGGAGCCAAGGGGACAGGCCGGTCCCGGGGAATCAGCATCGGCCGGGAGTTCTACTCACAGGCCTACGTGCGTTCCAAGGACGGCAAGTACATCGGGAAGTCGCCGTCGACGGTGGGGAAATGGAGCTACGGGCGGAATCTGACCGGGGTCATCCGGGGAGAGGACCTGATCAACGGGATCAACCCAGGCTTCCTCAAGCTGGTCGCCTCTCACGGTGCGACCAGCGCTGACGACGGAACGTTCGAGGGAGTGAAGACGACCCTCCACAGCGGCACCGACAAGCTGGACGAGAGACAGTCCGGAATGTACTTCGGGACCCAGGAGGGGATGGCTCGTGGAGCGGGGCCGATCACCTGGAAACTCTGGGGGGCCCGGACAGCCTGCCGAGACGTTTCCACGCCATCATGAGGTTCACCCCGAAGTACGGTGGCGGTGAGGTCGAGACCATGACGATGAACATCCTCTGTCGAGGATGGGCAACCCCCGTCAAGATCACGGCCCCGCCCAAGCACCTCATCACCGACGACTGGTGATCGACGATCTCTTGTTCGGCCCTTGCCCGAGGTGTTCACGAGTGTGGTCGAGCAGCGTTGATGACGCCCGCGGAAAGATCGCTTCCCAAGGTGCTCTTGATCGTTTCTCAGCTGAGCATTCGGGGTTCAGCATGCTGCGTCGGGCATGTACTTCCACAGACGACCGGCGCAGTCCGAGAGAGCGCTCTGAAGCACCGAGTCTGATCCCTGTGGCCCTCAGCTGGGACGTCATTCCCCGCCATCGGCGCTCACAGCCAGTCGTGTTCACGCGCGTACCGCGCCGCTTCGTGCCGGGTCCGGGTCTGGGTCTTCTGCATCGCATTCGAGAGGTAGTTGCGCACCGTGCCCTCTGCCAGGTGGAGTCGGGTGGCGATGTCGGCGACCGAGTAGCCTTCACCGGTCGCTCGCAGCACGTCGATCTCGCGGTCGGTGAGCGGGCAGTCGTCAATGACGGCGAGTGCGGAGACGTCCGGGTCGATCCATCGCTTGCCCTCATGCAGAGTCGTGATGACCGAAACGATGTGCGCCGGTTCCGCGGACTTGCTGACGAAGCCCTGGACCCCGAGCTTCAGTGCCTTGCGCAGCACTCCGGGCCTGGCATGCCGGGTCAGCATGAGAATCACCTGCTCCGGCCGTGCACGGCGGATCTCCGCCACGGCAGCGAGTCCATCCATACCGGGCATCTCCAGATCGATGACAAGCACATCGGGCCGGTGTCGCAGCGTGGCCTGGACGGCCGCCTCACCCTCTTCCGCTTCGGCGAGCACGGTGATCTCGCCCTCAAGGGGAAGCAACGCCGCCAGCGCTTTGCGCAGGAGTACCTCGTCGTCGGCGAGCACCACGGTGGTCATCAGTCGTCCTTCCCCATCGTTAGAGGGCAGCGTCCGAACGACCGTGCGGGAATGCCGCAGCCGTCAGGAAATGCCCGTCTTTCTGCTCCACCGTCAGTTCGCCTCCGTTGCTCATCACTCGTTCCTTGAGCGTGGCGAGCCCCCGTAGTTCGGGAAGCGGAGCCTCCCGCGCGCCGTCGTTGACGATGGTGATGCCCGACTCCGACAGGGTGATACGTACCTGCTCGGCTTGCGCATGCCGCAGGATGTTGGTCGTCGTCTCCCGCAGGACCTGGCCGAGCAGCTCGCCCGCGGCCTCGAAGAGGTTCTTCGCGTTCTCCAGCTCCACAGACAGGTTGAGCCGCCGCTGCGCGTAGGCGAGCTGCTTGGTCTGGGTGATGGTGTCGCTGACCAGGGCATGCACCTCGCGCAGTTCCTGCTCCACTCGTTCGGCGTCGCTGTGCACCAGCCTCTGGGCCAGCGCGATCTTCAGCTTCACCACGTGCAGCGTATGGCCCTGGATATCGTGCAGATCACTGGCGAAACGCATGCGCTCGCGGATGACGGCCAGCTCCGCCTCGCGTTCTCGTGCCTCCTCCAGCTCCGCAACGAGGCCGTAGAACCTCTGGTTGGGGAACATGAGGCCGGTCAGCACCGCGGTGACGCCCGCGGGAACGATGACGTATCCGATCAGAACACCGGAGACATCTTCCTGTGTGACCAACAGCCTCGCCGCGCCTACCGCGGCGATGTAGACGATCAGCGCCAGGGCCGCCCAGCCTCGGTGGCGCGGCAGCTGGGGGACGGCGAGGGAGCCCACGATCAAAATGCCGTAGAACGCCGAGTTGCTGTCCACCACCAGAACTCCGAGGGCCCATACGGCCGCGGTGACGATCAGGCAGGGGAGCGCGACGCGGGAGATGTCGCGCGCCGCCCACTGTACGAAGGTCACCAGGGCCGCGACCACGCCCAGACCCAGGACGATGGCCTGCCACCAAGTCTCGGCGTCCCTCGCCACCAGCAGCGCCCCTACGGCGACGAGCAGCGGGAGGAACATGACGAGATTGAGTCTGCGCAGCCGTCCCCGCGTCCTCTCGGTGTGCTCGGACATCGTGTGTGACCTTGCCCGGGGCGGCCTCACCCGGCCGCGGAGCCGTCAGGCTGAGCGGCGGGACCAGCCAGAGCGCTCGCCACGATGAGGGTCGTGGCCGTCCACATCAGCCACTGGTCGTTCTCCGACCACGACTCCACGCCCTCAGGCATGAGACCGGTGCCGAGGTGGTGGAGGAATAACGCCGCGCAGACCACGAGGAAGACGGTCATGGTGACCGTCAGCGGAATGCGCGGGGCTTCGGTGTCCATGGGGGCTCTCCAGGATCGAACAGCGGGGTCTGCCCAGTATTCTTCCGGTTCCGCGGTGGCACCAGTGACGCTGCGTCATATGTTCACCCAAGAAATGTCATGGTGAGGTCATGACGTGGTCGCACTGCCCGGTGAGCGCGGCGGCTGCTGGAATCAACGGCATGTCCTCGACACCAGTCATCGACGTTGAACGTCTGAACCTCACCTACGGCGACTTCCACGCCGTGAAGGACCTGTCCTTCCAGGTGGAGCGCGGGGAACTCTACGCGCTGCTCGGCACGAACGGGGCGGGGAAGACCTCGACCCTGGAGGCCATCGAAGGCCACCGTACGGCCACCTCGGGCACCGTGCGGGTCTTCGGGAAGAGCCCGCGCGACCGGCAGGCCGTGCGGCCCAGGATGGGCATCATGCTGCAGGAGAGCGGATTCTCGCCGGACCTGACGGTGAGGGAGTCGGTCCGGCTGATCGGAAAACTCACGCGGCGCACCGACCGGGTCGAACGCGTGCTCGGCATCATCGACCTCACCCGCAAGGCCGGCACCAAGGTGTCCCAGCTCTCCGGCGGCGAGAAACGGCGCCTGGACTTCGCCACCGCCGTGTACGGAACGCCTGAGCTGATCTTCCTGGACGAGCCCACCACCGGTCTGGACATCCAGTCCCGAGACGATTTGTGGGACGTCGTGGACAAGCTGCGCGAAGACGGCTCCACCGTCGTTCTCACCACGCACTACCTGGAAGAGGCGCAGCAGCGCGCCGACCGCGTCGGTCTCATGCATAAGGGGGCCTTCCACCGGGAGGGGACCGTCGCCGAGCTGACGCAGATGCTGCCGGCCGCCATCCGCTTCTCCCTCGCAGCCCCCGCACCAGCGCTCCCGCTGCAGGTCACGCGCGAGAGTGACGGGAAGTTCCTCATCGAGACCTTCGGCCTGCAGAAGGACCTGCACACCTTGCTCCGCTGGGCGCAGGACCACGCGGTGGAACTGCGGGAACTCCAGGCCGGACCGACCCGGCTCGACGACGTCTTCCGTGCCCTCGGCAGCGACTAGACCACTTCCGGAACCCTTCCAAGGAAAAAGGACCTTCGCCATGCTCTCGATCGCTCTCAGCGAGCTGGTCCAGATCTTCCGGAACCGGTTGGTTCTGGTCACCAGTCTCATCATGCCCGCAGTGAGCAGCGCGTTCTTCATCTACCAGCACGAAGTCTTCGCGGCTCTGGGCAGCCTCGGATACATCGCGGCGATAGTGATGTTCAGCGCCGGGGCGTTCGGGCTCTACACCACCGCGGTCACCACCCTGGCCTCACGCCGGCAGAACCTCTTCCTCAAGCGGCTGCGCTCCACCGCGGCGAGCGACACCGCCATCCTCTCCGGGCTGCTCCTCCCGATCACCGTCATCTCGCTGGTCCAGGTGGCCGTGATCATGACCGCGCTGGCCGTGGTCACCGGCGAGCCGGACAACGTCCTCCTCCTGGCGGCGGCCGTCGTCTCGATGGTGATCATGATGCTCGGCCTGGGACTGGCCACGGCGGGACTGACGAACTCCCCCGAACACGCCCAGGTGACCACGCTGCCCATCAGCCTCGGCACCATCGCCGTGGCCAGCTGGGTGGGGATCGCAGGCACCGAGGAGCTCACCCTGCTCAAACGGCTGCTCCCGGGCGGCTCGGCCACCGAACTGGTCCTCAACGCCTGGAACGGCGGCGCCTCTCTCGCGGACTCCCTGATTCTCCTGGTGCCCACACTGGGCTGGGTCATTGTCGCCGTCGCGCTGGCTTCCCGGATCTTCCGCTGGGAACCCCGCCCAGCCTGACGTCCTGAAACGCATCGGCCACGCACTAACGGCGCGTGGCGTCCGGCGCCCCTTACCGGCCGGCACGCGCCGGACGCCACGCCTGGCCCGGCGACACCCATCGAGACCAGAGAACAAGGAGTTCACCACCATGTCGACTGACCATGCCGACCACTCGCGGCAGCCGGTCCCGGCCGGCACCACTTTTCCGGCGCGCCCGGGCTGGCCCGAGATCGTGGTCGGCCTACTCGCGATGGTGGCCGCCGGGGCCGTGGTTCCGTTCTTCGGCCCGCTGGAGCTGGAGTTGGACGCGGTGGTGTACGGGCTGACCCTGGCCGCCTGGTCGGGCATCATCGGCCTCGTCGGCTTCGCCGCGGCCGCGCTGATCCGCATCCGCTCCTGGGGCGCCTTCAGCGTGCGCCGCACCACCTGGCGCTGGATGGGCATCGGCGCGGCCGCAGGCGTGATCGCTCTCGTGCTCAAGGGCGTGGTGAACTATGCCGTCATCACCCTGACCGGGTTCGACGCCAATCCTCAAAGCCCGTACTACGACGCGGCCGGCGGCGGCGTGCTGCCCCTGATCCTGACCTTCGCCTTCCTGTCCGTCCTCACCCCCATCGGCGAAGAGTTCCTCTTCCGCGGTGTCGTCACCAACGCCCTGCTGCGCTACGGGCCCGTCGTCGGCGTCCTGTCCAGCTCGATGATCTTCGCCCTCTTCCACGGCATCAACATCGTCTTGCCCTCGGCGCTCGTGGTCGGCATCATCGCCGCCGAGGCGATGCGCCGCAGCGGGTCGATCTGGCCCGCGGTGGCCGTCCACGTCGTCAACAACATGGCCCTGCCGCTGTTCGTACTGATCACCGGAAACACCGGGCCCGGCTGACCGTCATGCCGAAGACCATGATCACGTGCCTTTAGCACTACTTTTCGTTCCGATGTTCCTCAGTCACGAAGCCGGCACACTTCCCATCGAAAGACAGGACCGATGACTCAGCAGCCTGAACAACCCTTCGTCGGCGGCAAGGCCGAGACGTCCGGCGAGGCGAAGAAGCTCGGGGTCCCGACCCTGGCGGAGGATCTTCTGCTCCTGCTGTTCCAGCCGAATTCCGGCCTCCGGTCGGGCACCGGGACCATCGCCGGTGAGAACACGCTCTTCTACACCCTCGCGGGAGCGGTGCTCGCAGATCTCGGGCTCGGCCATCATGTCCGAACCGACACCGGCTGGGGCGGGACGACGCGGGTGGAAGCCGTCGAGGATCACCCGCCGTCGGATGACACCCTCCGCTCCGCATGGGACTACCTCTGTGAGAAGCCCAGGGGCGTCCAGACGGTGCTCGCGGCGATCGGACCGACACTGCGTAGCCCGCTGCTTGACAGGCTCGTCGAACGCGGCGACATCCGCCGCGGAATCCGCAAGGCGCTCGGCCTGTTCGACACGACGGTCCTCGAGGACGGCGGAAGCGGGCGCCGGTCCCGGCTCCTTGGGGACGTCCGCGACGTGCTCGTCGAGGGCGCGGAACCGCAGCCCCGGGTCGCCGCGCTCGCGGCACTGCTCTCGGGAAGCGGGACGCTTCCCCAATTCGACCCTGAGATTCCCTGGACCTCCCCCGTGATCACCCGCGCCAAGGAGCTCGAGCAAGGCAACTGGGGAGCCGGAGCCGCCGCCGAAGCGGTCGCGCGCACCGTCACCGCGACCATCGTCAACAACGTCATCATCGCGGCGGCCGTGCTTCCGCAGAACTAAAGGAACGACCTACGTCGGTTCTCACAGATCGTCCAAGGACGACATCCAGACCGATGGACCCGCCGCCGAGAACCACCCAAAGCCTCGACACGGCGCACCGGCAAGTTCAACAGGGACGGGAATTCGAATGAGCAGCTACGCAGTAACAGGTTCGGCATCGGGGATCGGCGCCGCGGTGACCGGGCGACTCCGTGCCGCCGGACACTCCGTGATCGAGGTGGATCTGCACGACGCCGACATCCTCGCCGACCTCGGGACACCGGAAGGCCGCTCGGCAGCGGGCGCCGGAGTGCTCGAGCGGTCCGGCGGCGTACTCGACGGCGCGGTCCTCGCCGCCGGGATCGGCCCCTCACCCGGTCCCGACCGCCCACGGAAGATCGCGCAGATCAATCAGCTGGGCACGGTCGAGCTGCTGACCGCCCTGCGGCCGGCGCTCGCGGCGAGCGGCGATGCCCGGGCCGTGGTGTTCGGCAGCAACTCGGCGAGCGTCACCCCCGGGGTGCCCCGACGGGTGATCCGCGCCCTGCGCGCCGGTGAGATCGACCGAGCGGTGCGAACGCTGCGACTGTTCGGGCCGGTCGCCCCGAACATCGCCTACGCCGCATCGAAGATCGCGGTGACCGACTGGGCACGCCGAGCGGCCGTAACTCCGGCGTGGGCCGGTGCCGGAATCCGGCTCAACGTGCTCTCCCCCGGACCGGTGCAGACCCCCTTGCTCGACGAGGAACTCGCGAACCCGGCCGCGGCCAGAGCGTTCCGCGCATTCCCCATCCCGATCGGTGGAGTGGGTGACCCCGGACACCTCGCCGACTGGGTAATGACGATGCTCTCACCCGCGGCCGCGTTCCTGTGTGGCAGCGTCATCGTCGTCGACGGCGGCTCCGAGGCGTGGCTCCGCGCCGGCGAGTGGCCACGGCCCGTCGCCCTCCGGCAGGTACCCCGCTATCTGTTGCGCTATCGAGCCTTCTCCCGGTCCTCGTCCACCCGATCACCCTGAACCACCGAGCGGGCTTCTTTGCACGGTCCTTCCAGAAATAGAAGCCCTCGGCATGGGCATTCACGGCGAACTGCGAGAACATGCGGCCGGCCAGCAGGGCCATCAGGTCCCGACCAGGTTCGGCCTCCACCCAGATGGTGCCCCGTGCGGAACCTGTACCGCGTCAAAATGCAGTCGCAGCGGCTCTGAGCTGTGGTTTGACTGAGTTCACGAGCGCAGAGAAGATCATGTTTTGTGCCTGTTCGCCTGCTCTATCTCATCACGGTCCGGGTGTTTGGCTGGCTGATGTTGCTTGGCCGCAGCCAGGCGTCGAAGAACGCGGAAATCATGGTGCTGCGTCACGAAGTGGCAGTGCTACGGCGCCAGGTCGGACGCCCCAAGCCAGACTGGGCCGATCGAGCCGTTCTCGCCGCCCTGGCCCGATCATTGCCGGCGGTCCTGCGCGCTCATCGATTGGTCACCCCCGCGACCTTGCTGGCATGGCATTGTCGTCTGCTGCGACGGGCCTGGACCTACCCGCATCGGCCCGGGCGTCCAGCAACGAGTCAGCAGCTTCGGGACTTGATCATTCGCCTCGCGCGGGAGAATCCCACGTGGGGCCATCGACGGGTGCACGGGGAGTTGGTGCGGCTCGGCTACCAGGTCAGCGAGGCGACCGTACGGCGCATCCTGCGCTCCCACCGCTTCGCTCCGGCGCCCCGTCATCTCGACACCTCCTGGCGCGCCTTTCTGCGTTTGCAGGCCAAGGGACTCCTGGCCTGTGATTTCTTCCATGTAGACACGATCTTTCTGAAGCGCCTGTACGTGTTGTTCATGATGGAGGTCGGCAGGCGCCGCGTGCACATCTTGGGCATGACGTCTCATCCGACCGGTGCGTGGACCGCTCAGCAGGCCCGTAATCTCCTGATCGACCTTGGCGAGCGAATAGAGTCGTTTCGCTTCCTCATCCGCGATCGAGATGCCAAGTTCACCGCCGTGTTCGATGAGGTCTTCGCGGTCGTGAGCGTCACGGTGATGAAGACACCACCACAGACACCGAGGGCGAACTGCTATGCCGAACGCTGGATCCGGACGGTGCGCGCCGAGTGCACCGACCGCATGCTGATCTACGGTGAACGTCATCTGCGCGCGGTTCTGGACGAATACATCGATCAGCGAGGTAGGCCGTCAGGCGAGGTGTCAGCGTGCTGGTCCTTTTCCCGACGGCCCCCTCCCGAACCCGCCGTGCCCGCTTTCCGGGCAACGGGCTCTCCGGTGACTACTGCGTGATCGTCGATGC
>NZ_JADOGI010000291.1 GCF_015645445.1 Nonomuraea cypriaca
CTCCCCACCCCCGGCTGACGCCCGCCGCCAGGACCGCCTGCCGTCAGGACGACCCCAGCTGACGCCGTCAGGACGGCAGCCATGACGGGGCCGTGCGGGAGCCGAGACCGGCGCCGCCGTCGGTGGCCAGAACGTGGCCGTTCACCCAGGCCGAGTCCGCCGAGCACAACCACAGCAGGCCGGGAACGATGTCGTCCGGCGTCCCGACCCGGCCGGCCGGACTGGCGGCGCGAATGGCTTCGACGTACGTGTCCGGGACGGGGTTCAGTGCGGATCCGACGGCCACGAACCCCGGCGCGACCGCGTTGACACGCACGCCCAGCGGCCCGAGCTCCAGTGCGAGCCCGCGCGTCACGGCCTCCAGCGCCGCCTTCGAGGCCGCGTACACCGTCGTGCCGGGACGTGGCCGGAGCGCGCCGCCCGAGCTGGTGAACACGATGGCCGCGCCGCGCCCGTGCCGTTCGCACAGCTCGGCCAGCGCGGTCGCGGCCATGAGCGCCGACCGGGTGTTGACGGCCATCACCGTGTCGAACAGCTCCTCGGTGCTCTCCAGCGCGCGCCGCGCCGGGTACAGGCCGGCCACGTGCAGCAACACGTCCAGCGGCCCGTACAGGTCCCATGCCCGCAGCACCGCCGCCCGCGCCGCGCCAGGCTCGGCGAGGTCCGCCACCACGTGCCGTCGATGGTCGGCGGCCACCGTGGAGCGCGGCGAGTCCACCGCGACCACCTCGTCGCCCGCCCGGGACAACGCGGCGCACACCGCCGAGCCGATCCCGCCGCTCGCGCCCATCACCAGCGCCCGCATCACACCCCCGTTCCGCCGGTACTGAAGGCGCGGGCGGTGTCCAGGCACGTACGGAAGACGAGCCGGCGTTCGAGGCAGGCGTCGAGGAAGCGTTCGAGCCCCAGCAGGCGATGCCCGCGCCCGATGACCTGCGGATGGAACGTCAGCACGCACACCCCGCCGGGCTCCTCGCGCACCATGTAGTCGATGTCGTCGAGGAAGTTGCGGAACACGGTGGCGGGCTCGCGCAGGCCCGGCATGATCCCCGTGTCCGTACGCAGGTACTCGAACTGCGGATAGTCGTCCAGCGACCACGACACCGGCAGCTCGACGAGCGACGTCGGCTCGCCGAACCGGTACGGCCCCGCCGGGTCGGCCACGTCGCCGCGCCTGGCGTAGTAGGGGGTGTAGTCGGTGCCCATGAGGCTGGAGTCGTACTCGCAGCCCAGCTCCAGCAGCACCTCCACGGTCGAGGAGGTGAAGTCCCAGCTCGGCGTGCGGTTGCCCCGCGGCTCGTAACCGGTGACCTTCCTGATCGACTCGCGGGCCCGCTCGCACGTGGCCAGCTCGGCGTCCCGGTCGAGCTTGGAGACGGGCTCGTGGACGTACCCGTGCAGGGCGATCTCGTGGCCGGCCGCGGCGATGGCGGCGCACTCGGCGGGATAGGTGTCCACGGTGTGCCCGGGGATGAAGAACGTCGCGGTGATGTCGCGCTCCCGCAGCAGCTTCAGTATGCGCGGGATGGCGTGCGCCCCGAACTCGCCCCGCGACACCGGGCCTGGCGTGGCCATGCCGCGAGCCAGCCAGAGCGAGATCGCGTCGAAGTCGAACGTGAGGCAGATCGTCTCAGGCATGTCGCTCCCTCTCGAAGTGGGTGCCCGGTTCTCTCTCGGAGTGGATGTCCGGCGCCGTCTCGAAGTGGATGTCCGGTGCCGCGCCGGGCGCGAACGCGTCGCCGAGCCGCCAACGCTCGTACGAGCGCTCACACGGCGGATGCGCGGCGATGTACAGGTCGCGCAGGTCGAGATCCATCACCACCGAGTAGACCGAGGCGACCTCCTCCCCCTTCCCGACGTCGGGGTTCACGTGGCGGCAGATGCTGTCGGGGTGGGAGTAGTGGTCGCGCAGGGCGGCCACGATGTCCGCGAGCTCCAGGTTCCGCGCCGCCGCCGCATCCTCCAGCAGGTGCCGCGCCCGCGTGGGCCGCAGCAGGGTCAGCGCCGAGGTGGCGGCCTTCTTGTCCACCAGTGGCAGCGGGCACTGGAAGTGGTTGGAGTGGGTGATCATCCCGTCCTGCGGCAGCAGCGTCCCGAACACGCCGGGCGCGACCTCCAGGTCGATCGCCTCGCCTCCGGCGTCCGCGATGAGCAGGTTGCCGGAGGAGATCCGCCGTACGTCCAGCGCCTTGCGGTGCGCCTCGCTCATCGTCCGCGACTGCAGCACGCCGCGCAGCAGATAGTGGTACGGTACCCCGGCCCCGCCGGTGTCGCGGTCCGAGACCAGCAGGTTGGCGCACACGCCGAGACCGGCCGAGTTCAGCCCGGACTTGGCCAGCATGCCCGCCTCGGCGAGAGTGATCACCGCGAAGCCCTCGGTGTCCCTCGTCGCCAGCAGGAACGTCACCGGCCCCTGCTCGGGATGCCAGTCCCAGTTCTGTGCCAGCAGCGTGTGACCCGTCCTGGTGTGCTTGGGCAGCACGGCGACCGAGGTGCAGCCCTCGTCGTGGTAGCCGGTGCCGTACAGCATCTCGGTGCGGGCGTTGAGCGCGGTGATGTGCTCGATCGGCCGGCCGGCGCCCGCCGCCAGCCCTTCGAGCATGGCGGCGATGCGGGCGTCGTACTCTCTGGCCACGTCGAGGTAGACCGCGCCCCAGCGCAGCACGTCCCGTTCGGTGAGCCCGGCCTGGTCGCGGAAGCGGCGCAGGTAGGTGTCCAGGCTCTGCCCGACCAGCTCGCTCGTACGCCGGCCGAGCTCGGCGCCCATCTCCTCGTACGTGCCCTCGACCGCGATCAGCGGTGGATTCATGGCTGGACCTCCCTCTGACTTAGTGCAGGTTCCGGTGTGCCGTCTCCCGCATGCCGAGCACCACCGCGAGCGTGACGGCCGCGGAGACGATCGGCAACAGGACGGGCGACATCCCGGAGCCGCTGAGTTCCACGACCCCGGTGGCCACGAAAGGCGCCGTGCCCCCGAAGGCCATGACGGCGAAGTTGTAGCCGATGGACATGGTCGAATAGCGCAGCTTCGTGGGGAACAACTCGGACAACGCGGCGGGGCCAGGACCCGAGAACATGGCCAGGATCACGGCGATGACGATCTGGCCCGCGTACACGCCGAACGTGCCGCCGCTCTGGAGCAGCGTCATGATGGGCCAGCTCAGCACCAGGAACCCGATCGCCGCCGCGGTCAGCAGCGGCTTGCGCCCGACCCTGTCGGACAACGCGCCGAACGCCGCGATGCACACGGTCAGCGTCACGAGACCGACGATGTTCGAGGCGCGGGCCACGCCAGGATCCACCCCTGCCACGTCGGTGAGCCAGGTGGGCAGATAGGTCAGGAAGAAGAAGTACGCGACCGTCCACAACATCGTGAACCCGAAGCCGCGGGCGATACCGGGGAACTCGGTGCGCACGCCCTCGCGCAGCGGGCTCTTCGCGGTCGCGCCCTTCGCCTGCTCCTCGGCGAACGCCGGTGTCTCCGCCATGCCGTACCTGAGCCACAGCGCGGCCGCCGCGGTGAGCAGCGACAGGAGGAACGGGATGCGCCACGCGAAGGCGTTCACCTGCTCGTCGGTGAAGATCGTGTGGTTCAGCGCGACGACGCCGGACGCCAGGAGGAAACCGCCGGCCGTCGAGACCTGGTTGAAGCTGCCGAAGAAGCCGCGCCTGCGCGCCGGTGCGTACTCGACCAGGAACGCCGCCGACCCCGCCCACTCGCCCGCCACGGAGAAGCCCTGTACCATGCGCAGGATCACCAGGAGCAGCGGGGCCAGGACACCGATGCTGTCGTACGTCGGCAGCAGGCCGATCAGGGTGGTCGCGGCGCCCATCATGAGCACGCTGACCACCAGCGCGGTGCGGCGGCCGAACTTGTCGCCGACGTGGCCGAACGTGATGGCGCCGAGCGGGCGCATCAGGAAGCCGACCGCGAACACGGCGAAGGTGTAGAGGGTCCCGACCAGGCCGTCGGACTCGGGGAAGAACAGGGTGCCCAGGGTGACGGCCGTGTAGCCGTACACCATGTTGTCGTAGTTCTCCATGATGTTGCCGAAGCTGCCCGCGACCACGGCGCGCGTGTTCGAGCTACGGGGGATGGGGGTTGTGGTGCTCTGGGCGCTCATCGCGACCTCTCACTCTGCTATGAGGCTCGTGGGGCTTTCGTCGGGGGGTTACGACGCGATGTAACCGCCGTCGACCGGGAGCAGCACGCCCGTCACGAACGACGCCGCAGGCGAGGCCAGGTACGCCACCGCCGCGGCCACGTCGGCGGGGTCCCCAGGACGGCCCATGGGCGCGCGCTCAATGCGGGGACGCAGTTGCTCGTCGGACAACTCCTGGAGCAGCGGGGTGACGAACACCCCCGGCAGGACGCTGTTGACGCGGATGCCGCGGCCGGCCAACTCCACCGCGGCGGTCTTGGTGAGCATGTGCAGCCCGGCCTTGCTGACCTGGTACGCCACCGACGACGGGGGTGAGGGCGGGGGTGGCGGTGGGATGTGGCCGTAGATGGAGCCGATGTTCACGACGCTGGCGGCGGGGCTGGCGGTCAGCTCGCCCACGAACGTCCGGATGCCCGTCCACGGGGCCCACAGATTGGTACGCAGGACCCGGTCCCAGTCGTCGTCACCGGTGTCCAGGAGGCTCTTGCGGGCGCTGACGCCGGCGTTGTTGACGAGGATGTCAAGGCGGCCGTGTCGTGCTCTCACCTCGTCGGCGAGCACCGTCCACGACTCCCGGTCGCGAACGTCGAGCCGCTGATAAACCGGCTCACCGCGGCCCTCGTCGGGCGTGCCTCCGTCCTCCCCGGGCCAGCCCTCGTTGGGCGTGGCTGTGCCCTCCCAGGGCTTGCTCCGGTGCACCCCGGGCTTGCCTTGGTTCTCCCAGGGCTTGTCGTGGCGGTCGTGCAGGTCGCCGTAGACGACGTGCGCGCCGCGGGCGTGCAGGCCGTCCACGATGGCGGCGCCGAGACCGGAGGCTCCGCCCGTGACGACGGCGACCAGCCCGTCCAGCTCCATAGGACCGCTCCTCTCGGGACCGCCCCACCCGCATGCGCGCTGGCAGGGCCCTCGAGGACCATCCTGGGCCGACGGGCCGGCGGCGACCTCCGTCAAATGACGGAGGCGCGCCCGCCTGCTCAGCCCCGCAGGGCGCGCTCCGCCGCCTCGACCACGTTGGACAGCAGCAGGGCCCGCGTCATCGGCCCGACACCGCCGGGGTTGGGCGTGAGGAACCCCGCGACCTCCTCGACTGCCAGCGCGACGTCACCGGCGATCTTGCCCTCGACCCGGGAGACCCCCACGTCGAGGACGGCCGCGCCGGGCTTGACCATGTCGGGCTTGATGAGCTCCGGCACGCCCGCCGCCGCCACCACGATGTCCGCCCTGCGCACGTGGGCGGCGAGGTCCTGGGTGCCGGTGTGGCAGAGGGTCACGGTCGCGTTTTCGCTGCGGCGGGTAAGCAGCAGGCCGAGCGAGCGGCCGACCGTGATGCCGCGGCCGACCACGACCACTTCGGCGCCCTTGATCGGCACACCGTATTCCTGCAGGAGCAGCACGATGCCGTGCGGCGTGCACGGGAGCGGCGCGTCGACCATGTGGACGAGGCGGCCGAGGTTGACCGGGTGGAGGCCGTCGGCGTCCTTGGCCGGGTCCATGCGCTCCAGCAGGGCCATCGTGTCGAGGTGCTTGGGCAGCGGCAGCTGGACGATGTAGCCGGTGCACGCGGGTGAGGCGTTGAGCTCGTCGATCGCCGCCTCGACGTCGGCCTGGCCCGCAGTCGCCGGCAGGTCGACGCGGATGGAGGCGATGCCCACCTCGGCGCAGTCGCGGTGCTTGCCCGCCACGTAGATCTGGCTGCCCGGGTCGTCGCCCACGAGCACGGTGCCCAGGCCGGGGGTGACGCCGCGTTCCTTGAGCGCGGCCACCCGGGTCGTGAGGTCTGCCTTGATCTTGGCGGCGGTCGCCTTGCCGTCGAGTTTCACTGCGCTCATGCCGCAATCCTTCCATGCCTTCCTGAGCCCTCGGTACCACCCACCCCATGAGCCGCGCCCGCCGGTTATCCACAGGTGCGAGGCAGTCGCCCTCGGTTATCCACAGGCAACCGTTGACATCGTTGTCATCGATGGTGGAAGGGCTTAGTGTTACGGGCGCCAGCAACATGCTCACGGAGGTTCCCCCTTGCCTTTCCGCCTGTTGTCCGCAGAGTCGACCGATCTGTTCGTGGGCTCGCCCGACGAGCCGCACCAGGTGCTGCGCGTCACCGTCGCTGAGGGCGCGCACGAGGCGCCGCTGGAGCTGCGCGGCGACGGCGTGCGGCTGGCCGGGCCGGTGACCGTGCCGCCGGCGGCGGGCGTCCTCGAGGTGCCGCTGGCCGTGTCCGTGCCGCCGGGCGTCACCGTGCCCTGCGTGCTCACGCTGGCCGGGGAGGCGCTGGAGGTCGAGGTCACGGCCGAGGAGCCGGGCTGGACCATGCACCTGGTGTCCCACTTCCACTACGACCCCGTCTGGTGGAACACGCAGGCCGCCTACACGAGCCCGTGGGAGCTGCTGGCCGGCGACTCGACCACCAGGCCGTTGTGGGAGCGAAACGCGTTCGCGCTGGTCGAGGCGCACATCGAGCTGGCGCTGCGCGATCCCGACTACCGTTTCGTGCTGGCCGAGGTCGACTATCTCAAGCCGTTCTTCGACACCCATCCTGAGCGGCGGGCCGACCTGCGCGCGCTCCTGGCGGAGGGCAGGGCGGAGCTGGTCGGGGGGTCGTACAACGAGCCCAACACCAACCTGACCGGGGCCGAGACCACCATCCGCAACCTCGTCTACGGCATCGGCTACCAGCGCGACATCCTCGGCGGCGACCCGCGCACCGCGTGGCAGCTCGACGTGTTCGGGCACGACCCGCAGTTCCCCGGCTACCTCGCGGCGGCCGGGCTGACCGGCAGCGCGTGGGCGCGCGGGCCGTTCCACCAGTGGGGCCCGATCAGCAAGAACTTCAGGCAGGCCAAGAACGACGCGGCGCTGATGCAGTTCCCGAGCGAGTTCGAGTGGATCTCGCCGTCCGGGCTGGGCGTCCTGACCCACTACATGCCCGCCCACTATTCGGCCGGCTGGTGGATGGACTCCTCACCCTCGCTGGAGGAGGCGTGCCAGGCGGTCTACGACCTCTACCGTTCGCTCAAGCCCGTGGCCGCGACCAAGCACATCCTGCTCCCTGTCGGCACCGACTACACGCCGCCCAACAAGTGGATCACCGACGTCCACCGCACGTGGGCAGCCCGCTACGTCTGGCCCAGATTCGCCTGCGCCACCCCGCGCGACTTCCTCGACGCCGTCCGCGCCGATCTTCCCGCCTTCAGCCCCCAGACCCGCGACATGAACCCGGTCTACACCGGCAAGGACGTCTCCTACATCGACACCAAGCAGGCCCAGCGGGCGGCGGAGGTGGCGGCGCTGGACGCCGAGCGGCTGTCGGCGTTCGCGGCCATGCTCGGGCTCGGCGGCTACCCGCACACGGCTCTCGACAAGGTGTGGCGGCAGCTCGCTTACGGCGCCCACCACGACGCGATCACCGGCTCGGAGTCCGACCAGGTCTACATCGACCTGCTGACCGGCTGGCGCGAGGCCCACGACCTGGCCGTGGCCGCCCGGGACAACGCGCTCACCGCGCTGACCGGCGAGATCGCGCTGGACGGCCGGAGCGTGGTGGTGACCAACACGCTGCCGTTCGCCCGTGACGGCCTGGTCCGCGTCCGGGTGCCGGCCGGTCACACCGTGGCCGACTCCTCGGGTGCCGAGGTGCCCGCCGTGCTGGCGGACGGCACTCTCACGTTCCTCGCCGCGGACGTTCCATCGATGGGGTGGCGCACCTACCAGGTGGTGCCGGGCACCCCTGCCCCCTGGCTCAGTTCGCAAAACGAAGGCGTCGTCACCATTCAGAACGATCGGTGGCAGGTGTCGGCCGATCCGGCGCGCGGCGGCGGGCTGACCTCGATCCTCGACCGGGTCTCGGGCGCGGAGCTCCTGTCCGGCGTCGGCAACGAGCTGCGCCTCTACGACGAATATCCACAACATCCGGACATGGGCGAGGGCCCGTGGCATCTGATCCCCACAGGCGACGTCGTGGGATCGGCCGAGACGCGGGCCCTCTCCACCCGTGCGGAGACGAGCCCGACAGGCCGGCGCCTGACCGTCACCGGGCAGGTCGGCGAGATCACCTACGAGCAGACCGTCACCCTGCTGACCGGCTCCGACCGCATCGACTTCACCACCCGCGTGCTCGACCACACCGGCGCCGACCGGCTGCTGCGCGTCCGCTTCCCGGCCCACGTCGAGGGCGCGCTGCCGGTGTCCGACGTGTCGGGCGCGGTGGTGGGGCGCGGCTTCGCGCTGCCCGACGTCGACACGGCCGAGCACCCGTGGACACTGGACAACCCCGCCAACACCTGGTTCGGCCTGTCCGCCACCGCGAAGGTCGATCTCGGGGCGGCGGGCGCGCGGGCGCTGGGCGTGGCCGAGGTGGTGGTGCCCGCCCTGCCGGACGCCCCTGCGGCCCGCGATCTGGTGGTGGCGCTGGCCCGCGCCGGCGTGACCGCCACGACGTCCTCCGCCCACGGCACCCGCTACGGCTGGCTCGACGTCGACTCGAACCTGCCGGACGTACGCATCGTGCTGGGCGGCCCCGACACCAACCCGCTGGCGGCCGAGCTGCTGGCCGATGCCGACCCGGCCTATCTGGACGCGCTGAAGTCGGGCGCGCCGCGGGTGTGGGTCCCCGCCGAGCGTCCGCTGGCGGAGGTGTGGCAGCCCAGCGCCGACCTGCGCGACCTGCGCGCGCTGCCCGCCCTGATCGTCGCCGGTCCGGTCGCCGACCTGGTGAGCGACCTGGCCGACGCCACGATCGAAGCGGTGTGCCCGCTGGGCTCCGAACGGCTCGACGACCGTACGGTGGCGCTGCTGACGTACGGGCTGCCCGGCTTCGCGGTGGACCCGTCGGGGGCGCTCCATCTGTCGCTCATGCGCTCGTGCACCGGCTGGCCCTCAGGCATCTGGCTCGACCCACCCCACCGCACGACCCCGGACGGCTCGGGCTTCCAGCTCCAGCACTGGACACACGAGTTCTCCTACTCCCTGGTGGCCGGCGAAGGCGACTGGCGTGCGCTGCGACTCCCCGCCACAGCCCAAGAGCACATCACCCCTCTCCTGCCCCGCGTCATGGACGCCGCCCAGCCAGGCCCCCTCCCCCAGGTCCACTCCCTCCTCACCATCACTCCACCCCGCGACGTCCTCCTCGGCACCCTGAAATCCACCGGCAACCCCCACGCCCACGGCCACACCACCTCACAGCCCAGGGGCGGAGAAGCCGCGTGGGGTCGCGCTGTGACGATACGGCTGGTGGAATCCACGGGCTTGGGCAGCCGGGCCGAGATCGCCTCTCCCGTCCTCCCTCTGGACGCCCTCACCCGCTCCGACCTCCTGGAACGCCCCGGCACCCCGATCACGGACCTCGACCTCAGCGGTTTCGAGGTCGCCACCTACCTGGCCGCCACCCCGCCCCAGCCCACCAAGCCAGAGCTCGCCCCCACAACCGAGCGGGCCCAGCCCGTCTACAGCCGCTACTGGCTCCACAACAAGGGTCCCGCCCCCCTGGGCTACCTGCCGATCTCCATTGCCATCTCCCCTGGCCTCGTCACGTCGCCGGAGGGGCCGTTCGAAGTGGAGGTGGTGCTCTCCTCCCATCTGACGGACGAACCCCACGAGGGTCTCGTGGACGTCCGCGTCCCCGACGGCTGGACTTCCACCCCCGCCCAACGTCCGTACCGTCTCGCCCCGGGCGGCCACCTCCGCTTCCCCGTCACCGTCGATCCCGCACCAGGGGCCTCCCTACCAAGGCCGGGCCTCCACTTCGTCTCAGCCCGCACGGCGGCGGGCGGCCAGCTCATCGAAGACGTCACCACCGTGGCCATCGGCGACGCCCCCGAACTCCCCGTGGCGGGCCCACCTCCGGAGTCCGGCACCGCCGTACGCGGCACCAAGTCGGCCGAGGCACGCCCCGCCGGCCTGTCGATCGCCATGGTCACGGACTCGCTGTCCCTCCGTCCCGGCGACCGCACCGCTCTCACGCTGAGACTCGCCAACACCACGTCCGACGAGATCCGCGGCGAGGCCCAACTGGCCTCCCCCTGGGGCACCTGGGCCATGCTCCCGCAGGTCATCCAGGGCTTCACGGTTGCCGCGGGCAAGACGATCGACGTGGCGTTCCCGGTGGAGGTCCCCGGTGACGAACCAACCGGCCACTTCTGGACGCTGGCCAAGGTCATGTGGTTCGGCCGCTGCCAATACTCGCCGGCGATCCGCCTGGAGGTGACCCGGTGACCGCGGTGATCGGTTGGGTTGACGACCACCCCATCCCCCGTGACCGCCTCGACCAGCGACTCACCGACCTACGCGACGGCCCGCTGAGATCGGCGCTCCCGGTGCCGGGCACCTCGGAGGACCGCCAGCTGGCCCGCTGGCTCACCCAGGTCATCCTCACGGAGGCCCTCTGCGAAACAACCGCTGCCGCCCTCGGCCTGCGCCCGCGACAGGAACCACCACAGAACGCCCTGAGCTTGCACCTTGCCCACGGGAACCCACGCCGATCCCCCAGCCCCGAAGGCACATCCCAGCAAGACCGACCCCCACAGGCGGACACCGATCCCAACGCGACCCCACGGACAGACACCGATCCCGACGCGGCACGGGCGGGCATCGATCCCGACGCCGCGCCACGGGCGGACACCGATCCCAACGCGACCCCACGGGCAGACACCGGCCCCAACGCGACCCCCAACGTGACCCCATGGGCAGACACCGGCCCCAACGCGAGCCCAGGGGCGGAGACCGGTCCCGGCGCGAGCCCACGTTCAGGGCCTCAGCCCGCCGCCTCCTTGTCCGGAGAACCCCAAGCCGCAGGGGCGCCGCTCGATCGGGTGGCCGCCGTGGAGCTGGGCTCGATCAACGCCGCCGCCTACAACGGCAGCCCTTGGGTGCGAGCCTTGTTCCAGCATGTCACCGCGGCGGTGACCGTTCCTCCTGAATGGCGCCGCCCGTCCTCCCCCGAGCGCCCTCGCCGTCACTTCGTACGGCATCGCCTGTTCGGGGATCCCGGGCACGCACGTTCGGCGACCCCGGCCGACCTCGAGCCCCTCGGTCTGATCACGCTCGACTCGTTGCCGACGGCGATCGCCCAAGCCATCGAGAGCCACCCTTACGGCACTCTCACCAGCCCGGTCAAGGACGCTCTCGGCTGGCACGTGGCGATGGCGACCCCAGAACCAGCGCCTCCAGAAACCACCACCCCACAGCAGCCACCGACGCACGGGTCCCACACCCCGCACCC
>NZ_JADOGI010000292.1 GCF_015645445.1 Nonomuraea cypriaca
GGACGTGTGAAGGTCTACGAGGCCATCGTCAAGGGCGAGAACATCCCCGAGCCGGGAATTCCCGAATCCTTCAAGGTGCTCATCAAGGAGATGCAGTCGCTGTGCCTCAACGTCGAGGTGCTGTCCAGCGACGGCATGTCGATCGAGATGCGCGACACCGACGAGGACGTCTTCCGCGCCGCGGAGGAGCTCGGTATCGACCTGTCCCGGCGTGAGCCGAGCAGCGTGGAAGAAGTCTGAGGGGGAGATCGCACACATGCTAGACGTCAACTTCTTCGACGAGCTCAGGATCGGTCTTGCAACCGCCGACGACATCCGTCAGTGGTCGCACGGCGAGGTCAAGAAGCCGGAGACCATCAACTACCGGACTCTCAAGCCGGAAAAGGACGGGCTCTTCTGCGAGAAGATCTTCGGTCCGACCCGCGACTGGGAGTGCTACTGCGGCAAGTACAAGCGCGTCCGGTTCAAGGGCATCATCTGTGAGCGCTGCGGCGTCGAGGTCACTCGCGCCAAGGTGCGTCGCGAGCGGATGGGCCACATCGAGCTGGCCGCGCCTGTCACGCACATCTGGTACTTCAAGGGCGTCCCGTCGCGCCTCGGCTACCTGCTCGACCTGGCCCCGAAGGACCTGGAGAAGGTCATCTACTTCGCGGCGTACATGATCACGCAGGTCGACACCGAGATGCGTGAGCGTGACCTGCCCTCGCTGGAGGCGAAGATCTCCGTCGAGCGGCAGCACATCGAGCAGCGCCGCGACGCCGACGTCGAGGCCAGGCAGAAGAAGCTCGAGTCCGACCTGGGCGAGCTTGAGGCCGCGGGCGCCAAGGGCGACCAGCGCCGCAAGGTCCGTGAGGGCGCCGAGCGCGAGATGCGCCAGCTGCGCGACCGGGCCCAGCGTGAGCTGGACCGGCTCGACGAGGTCTGGAGCCGCTTCAAGAACCTCAAGGTCCAGGACCTCGAGGGCGACGAGCTGCTCTACCGCGAGATGCGTGACCGCTTCGGCCGCTACTTCAAGGGCGGCATGGGCGCGCAGGCGATCCAGGACCGCCTGATCAGCTTCGACCTCGACGTCGAGTCGGAGAACCTGCGCGAGACCATCCGCAGTGGCAAGGGCCAGAAGAAGGCCCGCGCGCTCAAGCGGCTCAAGGTCGTGTCGGCGTTCCTCAACACCACCAACTCGCCGCGCGGCATGGTGCTCGACTGCATCCCGGTCATCCCGCCGGACCTGCGCCCGATGGTGCAGCTGGACGGTGGCCGGTTCGCGACTTCCGACCTCAACGACCTCTACCGCCGGGTCATCAACCGGAACAACCGCCTCAAGCGTCTGCTCGACCTCGGCGCGCCCGAGATCATCGTGAACAACGAGAAGCGGATGCTGCAGGAGGCCGTCGACGCGCTGTTCGACAACGGCCGTCGCGGTCGCCCGGTCACCGGTCCAGGCAACCGGCCGCTGAAGTCCCTCAGCGACATGCTGAAGGGCAAGCAGGGCCGCTTCCGCCAGAACCTGCTGGGCAAGCGAGTCGACTACTCCGGCCGTTCGGTCATCGTCGTCGGCCCGCAGCTCAAGCTGCACCAGTGCGGTCTGCCCAAGCAGATGGCGCTGGAGCTGTTCAAGCCGTTCGTGATGAAGAGGCTCGTGGACCTCAACCACGCCCAGAACATCAAGTCGGCCAAGCGGATGGTCGAGCGCGCCCGCCCCGTGGTGTGGGACGTGCTCGAAGAGGTCATCACCGAGCACCCGGTGCTGCTCAACCGCGCTCCGACGCTCCACCGTCTGGGTATCCAGGCGTTCGAGCCGCAGCTGGTCGAGGGCAAGGCCATCCAGATCCACCCGCTCGTCTGCACCGCGTTCAACGCGGACTTCGACGGCGACCAGATGGCCGTGCACCTGCCGCTGTCGGCTGAGGCCCAGGCCGAGGCACGCATCCTGATGCTCTCGACCAACAACATCCTCAAGCCGGCCGACGGCAAGCCCGTGACGATGCCCACCCAGGACATGGTCATCGGCCTCTACTGGCTGACCACCCAGAAGGACGGCGCGGTGGGTGAGGGCCGCGTGTTCGGCTCGATCGCCGAGGCGCAGATGGCCTTCGACCGTCGTGAGCTGGACATTCAGGCGAAGATCCAGATCCGGCTGAAGGACGTTCTGCCGCCGCGTGAGTGGGTCGCGCCCGAGGGCTGGGAGCAGGGCGACCCGATCAGGCTGGAGACGACGTTCGGGCGGTGCCTGTTCAACCAGACGCTGCCCGAGAGCTACCCGTTCGTCGACTTCCAGGTCGGCAAGAAGCAGCTGTCCACGATCGTGAACGAGCTGGCGGAGACCTACCCCAAGATCGAGGTCGCCGCTTCGCTCGACGCGCTCAAGGACGCCGGCTTCCGCTGGGCGACCCGCTCCGGCGTCACGATCTCGATCGACGACGTCGTCGCGCCGCCCAACAAGCAGGACATCATGGAGAACTACGAGCGCCGCGCCGACAAGGTGCAGCGCGAGTACGAGCGCGGTCTGATCACCGACGAGGAGCGCCGTCAGGAGCTCATCGAGATCTGGACCCACGCCACGGCCGACGTCGAGACCGACATGGTCAACGCCTTCCCGGCGACCAACCCGGTCTGGATGATGGTCAACTCCGGCGCCCGCGGTAACAAGATGCAGGTCCGGCAGATCGCCGGCATCCGCGGTCTGGTGTCCAACACCAAGGGTGAAACGATCCCGCGGCCGATCAAGGCCTCGTTCCGCGAGGGCCTGTCGGTGCTGGAGTACTTCATCTCCACCCACGGACAGCGGAAGGGTCTGGCCGACACCGCCCTGCGTACCGCCGACTCGGGTTACCTGACCCGTCGTCTGGTGGACGTGGCGCAGGACGTCATCGTGCGCGAGATCGACTGCGGCACCGACCGCGCGGTCCCGCTGCACGTGGCCGACAGGGACCCGGCCGGCAACCTGGTCAAGGCGGAGAACGCCGAGTCCAACGTGCACGGGCGCATCCTGGCCGAGGACGTCGAGGTCGACGGCAAGATCATCGCTCCGGCGGGTGTCGACATCAACGACAACCACGTCACCGCGCTGGTCGAGGCCGGGGTCGAGACCGTACGCACCCGCAGCGCGCTCGTCTGCGAGGCCAAGATCGGCGTCTGCGCGACCTGCTACGGCCGCTCGCTGGCGACCGGCAAGCTGGTGGACGTCGGCGAGGCGGTCGGCATCATCGCCGCCCAGTCGATCGGTGAGCCTGGCACGCAGCTGACCATGCGTACGTTCCACACCGGTGGTGTGGCCGGCGCCGACATCACCCACGGTCTGCCCCGTGTCACGGAGCTCTTCGAGGCGCGCATCCCCAAGGGTGTCGCCCCGATCTCCGAGGCCGAGGGCCGGGCTCGCATCGACGAGACCGACAAGACCAGGAAGGTCGTGATCACCCCCGACGACGGGTCGGAGGAGGTCGCGTACCCGGTGTCGATGCGTTCGCGCCTGCTCGTGCAGGACGGCCAGCGCATCACGGTCGGCCAGCAGCTGGTGGCCGGTGCGGTCAACCCCAACGAGGTGCTGCGCATCCTCGGCCCGCGGGCCGTGCAGCTGCACCTGGTGGCGGAGGTCCAGCAGGTCTACCGCTCGCAGGGTGTGTCGATCCACGACAAGCACATCGAGATTATCGTTCGGCAGATGCTCAAGCGCGTCAACGTGCTGGAGTCCGGTGACACCGATCTGCTGCCCGGTGAGCTCGTGGAGCGTCCGCGCTTCGAGCAGATGAACCGCGAGACGGTGGCGGAGAGCGGCTCGCCGGCCGCCGGCCGTCCGGTGCTCATGGGCATCACGAAGGCGTCGCTCGCGACCGAGTCGTGGCTGTCGGCCGCGTCCTTCCAGGAGACGACCAGGGTGCTGACGGACGCGGCGATCCACGCCAAGTCCGACTCGCTGCTGGGCCTGAAGGAGAACGTCATCATCGGTAAGCTCATCCCGGCCGGTACCGGCATGCCGCAGTACCGCAACATCCGGGTGGAGCCGACCGAGGAGGCCAAGGCGGCGATGTACACCGTCGGCGGCTACGACGGCTCCGCCGCGGACTACACCTTCGGCACCGGTAGCGGCGAGGCGGTTCCTCTCGAGGAATACGACTTCGGCCAGTACAACAGGTGATTTCTTAGTCATCTTCAGGTGACGCGCCCGGGCCTCGATCAAGAGGCCCGGGCGCGTCGCGTTCAACCCGCCTGTTCGCGCCGCACGGTTCCGAGCCCCCTTTCTTCCTTTACGGCGGCGCCGTGGCGGCGCCAGACGCCGTACCGGGCCGAGGGCATTCCAGGGAGACGGCCTCTGACCCTGCGCGGGGCTGGGCGCCGTTACGGCGCTCTGTGGGCCGTGTTCCCAGGCCGGACGGGCACCGGCACGCGGCCGCCGTGCGGGGTTCGCGGTCCTGGCCACGGAAGGGTGCTGGGGCCTATATCATGTCGGTGGAGCTGTAGATGGGCTGGATGAAATAGGTCCCTGGCGATCCGGAGTGGCAAGGCTTGCCCGCCTTGTCGCGCCGTTTTGACGTGTCGCAGGGGCCTAGGTACTCTTGAGCATCGTGCCCGTCTCTATGCGGGCTCTCGACTGTGCGCTCATTACGGGCGCGGGACGGCTTCCTGGCTCGTAATCCTCGCGGATGTGTCTGTGTAAGTGGCGACACGCCCGAGCGCGGGGGCGCCGAGACAGGGAAAGACCAGCAGGTCATGACACCGGCAGAACCTGCGAAATGCACGACAACTGACGTAACACCGGCCAAGGCACGAAACGGAGTGGCAGTGCCCACTATTCAGCAGTTGGTCCGTAAGGGCCGGCAGGACAAGGTCTCCAAGACCAAGACTCCTGCCCTCAAGGGGAGTCCGCAGCGGCGCGGCGTGTGCCAGCGCGTTTACACGACGACTCCGAAGAAGCCCAACTCGGCACTGCGCAAGGTGGCCCGCGTTCGGCTCACGAACGGCATCGAGGTCACGGCCTACATCCCCGGTGTGGGTCACAACCTGCAGGAGCACTCCATCGTGCTCGTGCGTGGCGGTCGTGTGAAGGACCTGCCTGGTGTTCGCTACAAGATCATCCGCGGCTCGCTGGACACCCAGGGTGTCCGCAACCGCAAGCAGGCCCGTAGCCGTTACGGCGCGAAGAGGGAGAAGAGCTAACAATGCCTCGTAAGGGTTCTCCTGGCCGTCGTCAGCTCATGTCTGACCCGGTCTACAGCTCGCCGCTGGTGACCGCTCTGATCAACAAGGTGCTTCTGGACGGCAAGCGCTCCATCGCGCAGTCGATCGTCTACGGCGCCCTCGAGGGCTGCAGGGAAAAGACGGGCAACGACCCGGTCGTCACCCTGAAGCGCGCGCTCGACAACGTCAAGCCGACCCTCGAGGTTCGCAGCCGTCGTGTCGGTGGCGCGACCTACCAGGTGCCTGTCGAGGTGCGCGCCGCGCGCAGCACCACCCTGGCCCTGCGCTGGCTGGTGCAGTACTCCCGCGCCCGCCGCGAGAAGACCATGACCGAGCGCCTCATGAACGAGCTCCTCGACGCCAGCAACGGCCTTGGGGCGAGCGTCAAGAAGCGCGAGGACACCCACAAGATGGCCGAGTCCAACAAGGCCTTCGCCCACTACCGCTGGTAACCCCGGCGGGTTCGACGAGACGACGAGGACGCGAGAGAAGTGGCCACCACGACCGCTCTTGACCTGGCCAAGGTCCGAAACATCGGGATCATGGCCCATATCGACGCGGGCAAGACCACCACGACCGAGCGCATCCTGTTCTACACCGGCATCAACTACAAGATCGGTGAAGTCCACGAGGGCGCTGCCACGATGGACTGGATGGAGCAGGAGCAGGAGCGCGGCATCACGATCACGTCTGCCGCGACGACCTGTGAGTGGCTCGGTCACACCATCAACATCATCGACACCCCGGGTCACGTCGACTTCACCATCGAGGTGGAGCGTTCGCTCCGCGTCCTCGACGGTGCCGTCGCCGTGTTCGACGGCGTCGCGGGTGTCGAGCCGCAGTCAGAGACGGTGTGGCGCCAGGCCGACCGCTACAACGTCCCGCGCATTTGCTTCGTGAACAAGATGGACCGGGTCGGCGCGGAGTTCCACCGTTGCGTCGACATGATGATCACCCGCCTGGGTGCCATCCCGGCCGTCGTTCAGCTGCCATGGGGTGTCGAGTCTGGATTCAGGGGCGTTATCGACCTGGTGAAGATGAAGGGCCTGGTCTGGAGCGAGGAGGCGGCCAAGGGCGAGATGTACGACACCGTCGACATCCCGGCCGACCACGCCGACGCCGCTCGCGAGTGGCGCGACAAGTTGGTCGAGACCGTCGCCGAGAACGACGACGAGCTGATGGAGCTCTTCCTCGAGGGCAACGAGCCCACCGAGGAGCAGTTGGTCGCGGGCATTCGCCGCGCCACCGTCGCGGGCGCCATCAACCCCGTCCTCACCGGCACCGCGTTCAAGAACAAGGGCGTGCAGCCCCTGCTCGACGCCATCGTCGCCTACCTCCCCGCGCCGACCGACATCCCCGCTTTCAAGGGCCACGCGGTCGGCAACGAGGACAAGATCGTCGAGCGTCACGCGGACCCGTCCGAGCCGTTCGCCGCACTGGCATTCAAGATCATGAGCGACCAGCACCTGGGTCGTCTCACCTACATCCGCATCTACTCGGGCACGCTCGAGACCGGCACGGGAGTCATCAACTCCGTGAAGGGCAAGAAGGAGCGGATCGGCAAGATCTACCAGATGCACGCGAACAAGCGTGAGGAGCGCCCGGCGGCGTACGCCGGCCAGATCGTCGCGGTCATGGGTCTCAAGGACACCACGACCGGTGACACGCTGTCCGACCCGTCGAACCAGGTCGTGCTCGAGTCGATGACGTTCCCGGCTCCGGTCATCAACGTCGCCATCGAGCCCAAGACCAAGGGCGACCAGGAGAAGCTGTCGACCGCGATCCAGCGGCTGGCCGAGGAGGACCCGTCCTTCCAGGTCCGCCGTGACGAGGAGACCGGTCAGACGGTCATCTGGGGCATGGGCGAGCTTCACCTGGAGATCCTCGTCGACCGGATGCGTCGCGAGTTCAAGGTCGAGGCCAACGTCGGCCGTCCCCAGGTCGCCTACCGCGAGACCATCCGCCGCAAGGTGGAGAAGATCGACTACACCCACAAGAAGCAGACCGGTGGTTCCGGCCAGTTCGCGCGGGTGATCATCAACCTCGAGCCGCTCGGCGAAGGCAACGACGGCTACGAGTTCGAGAACAAGGTCACGGGTGGCCGTGTCCCGAGGGAGTACATCCCCTCGGTCGACGCGGGCGCTCAGGAGGCCGCCGAGTTCGGCGTGCTGGCCGGTTACCCGATGGTCGGCGTGAAGGTTACGCTGACCGACGGCGCGGCCCACGACGTGGACTCCTCCGAAATGGCCTTCAAGATCGCCGGCTCGATGGCCTTCAAGGAGGCCGCGCGCAAGGCGGACGCCGTACTCCTCGAGCCGATGATGGCCGTTGAGGTCACCACGCCCGAGGACTACATGGGTGATGTCATCGGTGACCTCAACGGTCGCCGCGGGCAGATCCAGGCGATGGACGAGCGGGCCGGCGCCCGTGTCATCCAGGCGCTCGTGCCGCTGTCTGAGATGTTCGGCTACGTGGGTGACCTGCGTAGCAAGACGCAGGGGCGCGCGAGCTACAGCATGCAGTTCGACTCCTACTCGGAGGTGCCCCCGGGCATCGCCAAGGAGATCGTCGCGAAGGCCCGGGGCGAATAGTTCCGGTCCGGTCCCCTCGCGGGACCGGGCCAGGACTTCTGTCCTGGTCCCTGGTGGGGTGGTGGAGGCCACCTCACCGCCAAGGGGTTCGGGAGTTCCCGGGCCCGAGTGTGTAGACGAAAGTCAGTCAGATTCTCAAGGAGAGAACCAGTGGGCAAGGCCAAGTTCGAGCGGAACAAGCCGCACATGAACATCGGCACCATTGGGCACATCGACCACGGCAAGACCACGCTGACCGCGGCGATCACCAAGGTGCTCCACGACCGTTACCCCGAGCTCAACGCGGCTACGCCGTTCGACAAGATCGACAAGGCGCCGGAGGAGAAGGCTCGTGGCATCACGATCTCCATCGCGCACGTCGAGTACCAGACCGAGAAGCGTCACTACGCTCACGTGGACTGCCCCGGTCACGCCGACTACGTGAAGAACATGATCACCGGTGCCGCCCAGATGGACGGCGCCATCCTGGTGGTCGCCGCGACTGACGGCCCGATGCCGCAGACGAAGGAGCACGTCCTCCTGGCCCGCCAGGTCGGCGTTCCCTACATCGTCGTGGCGCTCAACAAGGCCGACATGGTCGACGACGAGGAGATCCTGGAGCTCGTCGAGCTCGAGGTTCGCGAGCTCCTGTCCGCTCAGGAGTTCCCCGGCGACGACCTGCCTGTCATCCGCGTCTCCGCGCTCAAGGCTCTTGAGGGCGACCAGAAGTGGGCCGACAGCATCGTCGAGCTGATGAACGCCGTGGACGAGAGCGTTCCCGAGCCGCCGCGTGAGACGGAGAAGCCGTTCCTCATGCCGGTCGAGGACGTCTTCTCGATCACCGGTCGCGGCACCGTCGTCACCGGCCGTATCGAGCGCGGTGTCGTCAAGGTCAACGAGCAGGTCGACATCATCGGCATCAAGCCGGAGAAGACGACCACGACCGTCACCAGCATCGAGATGTTCAACAAGATGCTCGACACGGGCGAGGCCGGCGACAACGCCGCCCTGCTGCTCCGCGGCATCAAGCGCGACGAAGTCGAGCGCGGCCAGTGCATCATCAAGCCGGGCACGACCACCCCGCACACCGAGTTCACCGGCCAGGTCTACATCCTGTCCAAGGACGAGGGCGGCCGCCACACGCCGTTCTTCAACAACTACCGGCCGCAGTTCTACTTCCGTACGACTGACGTGACCGGTGTTGTGAACCTGCCCGAGGGCACCGAGATGGTCATGCCGGGCGACAACACCGAAATGCGCGTTGAGCTGATTCAGCCCATCGCCATGGAGGAAGGCCTCAAGTTCGCGATCCGTGAGGGTGGCCGCACCGTCGGCGCCGGTCGGGTCACGAAGATCATCAAGTAGCTAGACCGCTGGGGCGGCGGTCGGCCCCGGCACTCGGGACCGGCCGCCGTACCACGTACTCAGGGGAAATCCGCGATGAGCGGGTTTTCCTTGGGACAGGCTCCACGCATAGCGCCGTGATCCAGCAGTAGCTTCGGCCGTGTGACCGAAGTCACTGCCGGATCACGGAAGAGAAAGGCAGCTCCACCGCGTCTGCCTCGTGGGGTTACGCAGGCTCCGGCCTGCACAGACATGGCGGCAAAAGGCCGCACGATACTTTTTCAGACGACAGCGAAGGACACCGAGGCCACTATGGCGGGACAGAAGATCCGCATCCGGCTTAAGGCCTATGACCACGAGGTCATCGACAGCTCGGCCAAGAAGATAGTCGAGACGGTGACGCGGACTGGCGCGAAGGTCGCGGGCCCGGTGCCGCTGCCGACCGAGAAGAACGTGTACTGCGTCATCCGCTCGCCGCACAAGTACAAGGACAGCCGCGAGCACTTCGAGATGCGCACGCACAAGCGGCTGATTGACATCATCGACCCGACCCCCAAGACGGTTGACTCGCTCATGCGGCTCGACCTCCCCGCGGGTGTCGACATTTCGATCAAGCTCTGAGGGAACGCACTGACATGGCTAAGACGATCAAGGGCGTCCTGGGCAAGAAGCTCGGCATGACCCAGGTCTTCGACGCGGACAACCGGATGGTGCCGGTCACCGTGGTCGAGGCCGGTCCGTGCGTGGTGACCCGCGTCCGCACCACCGACAAGGACGGCTACTCCGCCATCCAGCTCGGGTTCGGGCAGGTCGACCCACGGAAGGTCAACAAGCCGCTCGGCGACTACCTGCGTAAGCACGACATCACCCCGCGCCGTTACTTCGCGGAGATCCGCACCGACGACGCGAACGACTACACCCTGGGCCAGGAGCTGCTGGCCGACACCTTCGAGGCCGGCCAGTTCGTCGACGTGACGGGCAAGAGCAAGGGCAAGGGCTTCGCGGGCGTCATGAAGCGGCACGGCTTCAAGGGTCTGGGCGCGTCGCACGGCACGCAGCGTAAGCACCGTTCGCCGGGTTCCATCGGTGGCTGCGCCACCCCGGGCCGCGTATTCAAGGGCGTACGCATGGCTGGCCGGATGGGTAACGTCCGCACCACTGTGCAGAGCCTCAAGGTTCATTCCGTGGACGCCGAGAACGGTCTCATCCTGATCAAGGGTGCGATTCCCGGCGCCAACGGCAGCCTGGTCCTCGTTCGCACCGCTGCCAAGAAGGAGGCTGCGAAGTGACAAGCATCGACGTCCTCGACGCCAGCGGTGCCAAGGCCGGCACGGTTGACCTGCCCGAAGGCATCTTCGGCGCCAAGGTCAACGTTCCGCTGATCCACCAGGTGGTCGTGGCCCAGCTCGCCGCTCGCCGGCAGGGCACCCACAAGGCCAAGACCCGTGGTGAGGTCTCCGGTGGCGGCAAGAAGCCGTACCGGCAGAAGGGCACCGGTCGCGCCCGTCAGGGCTCGACCCGCGCGCCGCAGTTCACCGGCGGTGGCGTCGTCCACGGTCCGGTTCCGCGTGACTACGCGCAGCGGACGCCCAAGAAGATGAAGGCGGCCGCCCTGCGCGGCGCCCTCTCCGACCGGGCGGGCGGCGGTCGCGTCCACGTGGTCAGCTCGCTGGTTTCCGGGGAGACCCCGAAGACCAAGGCGGCCCTGGAGGCCCTGCGCAAGATCACTCAGGCTCCGCGCGTGCTCCTCGTCGTCGACGAGGGGGACGAGGTGACGTGGCTGAGCCTGCGTAACGCTCCCGAGGTCCACCTGCTGGACGCCGGGCAGCTCAACACCTACGACGTGCTCGTGCACGACGACGTGGTCTTCACCCAGGAGGCGTACGACCAGGTCGTGGCGCGGCTGAGTGGCGGGAAGGAAGACGCCTGATGGAGAAGATCGCCGACCCGCGCGACGTCATCATCAAGCCGGTCGTCTCTGAGAAGAGCTACGGCCTGATCGACGAGAACAACAAGTACACGTTCCTGGTGAAGAAGACCGCGAACAAGACTCAGGTCAAGATCGCCGTTGAGCAGATCTTCGGGGTCAGGGTCACCAGCGTGAACACGATCAACCGGCAGGGCAAGCGCAAGCGGACCCGTACCGGTTTCGGCAAGCGTCCCGACACCAAGCGCGCCATCGTGAGCCTGGTGGAGGGCGATCGGATCGACATCTTCGGTCAGATCAGCTAGCCCCGCGGGGGGCTCTGCCC
>NZ_JADOGI010000293.1 GCF_015645445.1 Nonomuraea cypriaca
GTCGGGCATGTTGACATCGAGCACGGCGACGTCGGGCCGGTGCTCGACGGCCAGGCTCAGCGCGGCGGCGCCGGTGGCGGCGACGCCCACCACCGTCATCCCGGGCTCGGCGTCCAGCACCGCCCGCAGGCCGGAGACGAAGATGGGATGGTCGTCGGCGAGGATCAGCCGGATCATCGGGGCCCTCCCAGACTCGTCGGCAGAAAGGCGCGCACCTGGGTGCCGTCGCCGTGCGAGGAGCGTACCGACCAGGTGCCGCCGACCTCGGCGGCGCGTTCCCGCATCGAGCGGAACCCGACACCGGGCGGCCGGTCGGGGTCGAGCCCGCGGCCGTCGTCGCGGACCGTCACCTGCACGCCGCCGTCGGCCGGCGCGATCGTGGCGGTGCAGCGGGTGGCGCCGCTGTGGCGGGCCGCGTTCGTGATCGCCTCGACGGCGATCCGGTACGCCGCCGTCTCCACGGCTGCCGGCAGCGCCGGCATCGGCTCGGGGCCGGTGACCTCGATGGACATCTCGCCCGCCAGGGCGGTCGCGCGGACCCGGATGGCGCCGAGCACGCCCAGCTGGTCGAGTGCCGGCGGGCGCAGCGCCTCGACCAGGCGCCGCACGTCGCTCACCGACGCGGACGCCTCCGCCGAGATCTCCTCGAGCAGGGGCCGGGCGGCCGTGTCCGCCGGTACGGCCCGGGCCGCGAGCCCGGCCTTGAGCCCGATGGCGGCCAGCGCCGGGCCCAGCCCGTCGTGGAGGTCGCGGCGCAGCCGGCGGCGCTCGTCCTCCCGGGAGGCCACCACCTCGGCACGCGACCTGATCAGGTCGTCGTGCAGCCGTACCGCCTGCACGGCGGTGCCCACCTGTTGCGCCAGCGAGGCGATCAGGCGCAGGTCGACGGGAGCGAGGGGGTCGTCGCTGTCGCGTGCCGAGACCCGCAGCCGGCCGACGAGCGTCCCGTGGTGGCGCAGCGGCTCGGTGTGCACCGGGCCGACGGCGACGCCGTGCTGGGCCGCCTCGTGGCATTGGCCCGTGCCGTCCGCCAGGTCGATCGCCACGTACGGCACCCGCAGCGACCTGGCCACGGTCTCGACGATCGCGGGCAGCACGTCGGCGGGCAGCAGCACCGCCTGCAGCCGGGTGCCGAGCCGGGTGAGCGCGCTCGCGGGGTCGTGGCGGTCGCCGTACATCACCCGGTTGACCGTACTCTGCGCGAGGTTGCGCAGCGGCGCCAGCGCGAGGGCCGCGCCCGCCGCGGTGAGCGCGGCGGCCATCGTCTGCGACAACCTCAGCCCGCCGGCCAGCAGCGCCACGACGGCCACGTAGCCGGCGACCAGGACCGCGACGACACTGGCGTACACCAGTGACCGGTTCGCCAGCCGCTCGATGTCGAACAACCGGTGGCGGCGCAACGCCACCCCGATGCCGGCCACGAACGGCAGCGCCGACAGCCCGAGCGCGCCCCACGGCAGCAGCCGGGCGCCCGCGACCAACTCCGGCAGATGCCAGCCCGCGAGCCCGAGCACGGCCGTGACGGCGGCGCCGCCGAGCAACCAGCGCATCCTGCCGCGCATCACCGGATCCGGGTTGCCGCGGTAGCTGACGAAACCCCAGATCGTGCTGGTGGCCAGGGTCAGCGCCACGACCGCGGTCTGGCCGGTGTGCAGCAGCCCGAGCCAGCCGAAAGCGTTGGGCGCGAGCAGCGCGGCGACCCCGGCCCACAAGGTCATCGCGGCGGGCGGCACGGCGTACGCGACGGCGATCGTCCTGCGGCCCCGGACCGAGCCGGGGTGGCGGGAGGTGAAGGCGATCGTGAAGGCCAGCAGGGCACCCCAGGAGATCGAGTAGGCGCCGATCGCGTTGAGGTGGAACAACCACAGCGGGGGTCCGCCGGTGGCCATGGCCAGGGCCGGTAGCCCGGCGGCGACGGTGAACGTGCTGCCCAGCAGACCCGCCGACAGGACCAGCAACGGGCCCGTGGCGGGCTCGCCGGGGCGTCGCAGGAACAGCGCGGTGGCAAGCCCGGCGAGCGCCACGACGAAGACGAGGTTGCCCCACCCCTGCAGGGCCAGCGGGTACGGGTCCGGGCGCTCCACCCGGACGGCCACGACGGCCGGCCGCTCGCGCACCACGTCATACCGGAGGGTCGTCCCTGGCGGCGGACGGTCCACGGCGCCCGGCCCGTCGGCGAGCGGGCGCCCGGCGATGCCGGTGACCAGGTCACCGGTCCGCAGCCCGGAGCTCCCGGCTGGGGCCGGGACGTCCACCACCACGCCGTCGGGCCGCCACCCCAGCCGCACCACGCTGCGGTCCGAGGGCGCGTCCAGGCAGACGGCGGTCGCCACCGCGCCCAGGACGACGAGGACGATCGCGACCGCCGCCGGGGCCCTGAACCGTCGCCGCGTCGCCGTCGTCACTGACCACCAGGCGGACATGAACTCATCGTCACCGACATCTCCGCAGGACGCCATCACTTCAGCGCCTACGGTTCTTGACCTCTGAGGCTGAGGGCACCCCGGACCGGTGGATCGGCCGAGGGCTCTTAGGAAGACTGACCGCGTGACAGGTGAGGAGCTGCTGGACGCGGTCGCGGGCGGGGACGCCGACGCGGTCGGACGGCTGCTGGACGGTGGCGTGTCACCGGACGAGGCCGACGAGGACGGAAGCACGGCCTTCTACCGGGCCGGATACCTTCAGGGTGCCGGCGGCGGGGATGTCCTGGTGGTCCTCGTTCGTGGCTGTCACCGTGCCAGACGCCTTGGCCCGCTTACCACGAGGGGAATGGAGGGCCCAGGTTCGTCGTGTTAGTGAGAATGAGAGCCATGCCACGCTCCGCGGGGCATGGCTCTGTGACTCTCGGCGAGTTCGGGCCCCTTGCTGTTGGTGAGGGCCCGAACTCCTACTGCTGCGGGGAGGGGCAAGGCAGTGTGAGGCCAGGCGCTGCTCAGTGCTTGTCGTCGGCTAGGGCCGTGGATGATGCGGTGGGCGGCCGGAACCAGCGGCTGCTTCATGCGCTATGACAGCACGTCAAGAAGGCCGGGAAACTTCAAGCGAAAACTAATCATTTTGGACTTAGGGTTCAAGTTTGAAGTATGTTAGGGGGTGTGGGAGACATGGAGGAGCCGCGGTGGCTCGATGGTGAGGAACAGCGGAGCTGGTATGCGCTGGCGTTGTTGCTCAACCAGCTGCCCGCCGCGCTGGACGCTCAGATGCAGCGGGACGCCGGGATCGGCCAGTTCGAGTACATGGTGCTGTCGGCACTGTCGATGGCACCGGAGCGGACGATGCGGATGAGCCTGCTGGCCGAGTACGCCGGCGCGACCCTGTCGCGGCTGTCGAACGTGGTCAGCCGTCTGGAGAAGCGCGGCTGGGTGACGCGGTCATCCGCCCCCTCCAGCGGCCGGACAACCCTGGCGACCCTCACCGGCGACGGCCTGGCCGTAGTCGAGGACGCTGCGCCCCAGCACGTTGCCGAAGTCCGTCGCCTGGTCGTCGACCCGCTGACCAAGGCCCAGCAGCGGCAGCTCCGCGCGATCGCCTCCCGCGTCCTGCGGGCTATCGACCCCGCCCGCGAGCTCCCCGAACACTCCTGACCCGCTGCGGGCAACAGGCTCGCGAGTGTCTTTCACCTTCACCCGTTCTACGAGAGGACTTCCGTCATGCCCACTATCGCGATCGTCGGTGCCGGCCCCGGCCTGGGCGCCTCCCTCGGCAAGGTCTTCGGCGGCCACGGCTACGACGTCGCCCTGATCTCCCGCAGCAAGGACAACCTCGACGCCCTGGCCGCCAGCCTCACCGAGCACGGCGTCACCGCCGAGGGGTTCGCGGCCGACGTCGCCGACCCCGCCTCGCTCACCGCCGCGCTGGAGACTGCGACCGCCCGGTTCGGCAGGATCGACGTGCTGGAGTTCTCGCCCTATGCGGGCCTGGTCCAGGTCTCCCCTGCCGAGGTCACCATCGACAACCTCGCGCCCGCCATCCAGGAGATTCTCTACGGCGCCGTCGCCGCCACCCAGGCCGTCCTACCCGCCATGATCGAAGCAGGGGCCGGGACGCTGCTCTACACCACCGGCGGCGGCGCGATCAGCCCCTATCCGTTCCTTGCCACCCTCAACGCCGCCCAGGCAGGCCTCCGCAACTGGGTTCACAACCTCCACAACGCCCTCGCCGACCAGGGCATCTACGCCGGTGTCGTCGCGGTCAACGCCATGATCAGCGACAACGCACCCGACGGATACCCCGCCATCGCACCCGACGCCCTCGCCCGGCACTACTGGGACCTCCACACCCATCACAGCCAGACCGAACTGGTCCTCCCCGCCTGACACGTGAATCAACACACCGATTTCGCCGATCACGTGGGCGGCGGCCATCGGCCCGATCCCGGGGATGCTCGTCAAGAGCTCGATCGAGTCGCTACGCCGCACTCCGCCTGATGCCGTGCACCTCGATGCCCGCACGTTCGGCCGGGTGCCTGGAGCGGCTGTACGGCGGGCGTGAGCGTCTGAAGATCGCCGGAGGTCAGGCGCGGTGGTCCCAGCCCGGGCTGACGAGGCCGGTCTCGTAGGCGAAGACGACCAGTTGAGCCCGGTTCCTGACGTCGAGTTTCATCATCGCCCGGCTCACATGGCTGCGGATCGTCGCCGTGCTGAGGAACAGGGCGGCGGCGATCTCCTCGTTGCCCAGTCCCTGGCCGACGAGGATCACCACTTCGCGTTCCCGGTCGGTGAGCTCGTCGCGGTGTCCGTGGTTGCCGGGCGGCGGCTTGGCCCTGCGCGTGTACTCGGCGATCAGCCGGCGGGTCACGCTTGGCGACAGGATGGCCTCCCCGGCCGCCGCGACCCGCACGGCGTTGATCAGTTCGTCGGGCATGCTGTGCTTGACCAGGAAACCGGCCGCGCCCGCCTGCAGCGCCTCGAACACGTACTCGTCCATTTCGAAGGTGGTCAGGATGACCACCTTCACCTCGGCGGTGACGGGCGAGGCCAGGATCGCGCGAGTGGCCTCCAGGCCGTCCATCCTCGGCATCCTGATGTCCATCAGCACGACGTCGGGCCTGGCCGCCCGCGTCTGCTCGATCGCGGCCAGCCCGTCGCCTGCCTCGCCGACGATCTCCACGTCGTCGGCGCCGGATAGCAGCGCGGCGAAGCCGGCCCGCACCAGGGGCTGGTCGTCGGCCAGCAGGACGCGGATCACCGGTGCTCCTTGAGGACGGGGATGGTTGCCTGCACGGACCAGGCGAACGGCTCGGCGGGGCCCGCGGTCAGGATGCCGCCGTAGGTTTCCACGCGGGCGCGCATGCCCGCGATGCCGCGCCCGCCTCCCGACGTACGAGCGCCGTCGATGGTGGGTGCCAGGTTGTCCACCCGCACCGACAGCCGTTTCGGGTGATAGTCGATCCGGACCCAGGTCTTGGGGTGCCCGGCGTGCCGCAGCACGTTCGTCAGTGACTCCAGCACCACGCGGCCTGCGACCAGGTCGTGGGTCGCGGGCAGCCGCAGCGGCTCGCCGGTGACCTCGACCTCGATGTCGAGCCCGCCTCCGTGCGCGGAGGCGAGGAGGCCGTCCAGGTCCGAGAGTGAGGGGGACGGCAATCGGGACGCGGTGCGTGTGGGGTCTCTGAGCGCGTCCAGCAGTGCCTGCACGTCGGTGAGCGCGCGCCCGCTCGCCTCCTGCACGACCCGCAGAGCCTCCTCGACGCCCGGGCGCTGGTTGGCGTGCAGGTGCAGGCCGGCGGAGGCTTGGATGTTGATCACCGACAGGTGATGGCCCACCACGTCGTGCAGCTCTCGTGCCAGTTCCAGGCGTTCCTCGGCCGCTTCCCGTCTGAGCTGGTCCGCATGGGCCTCCAGGCTCGCCGCGAGGCGGCGGCGCCGTTCCTCATTCAGGGCGTGGCGGTGCCGGATCAGTTCCCCGAGCGCGAGGAGGAAGAGCAGCCAGGCGGCCAGGGCGCCCAGCCGTGCCAGCGACGGGGCTACCACGCCGGAAAGCAGATCGGGCAGCACGCTGGACGGCGGGGCAGGCAACAGGAGGGCCCCGACGTGTCCGGCCAGGGTCACGATGACCAGGAGGTAGGCCGCCGCGCGGGCACGGTGGACGACGGCGCCGACCAAGGCGACGATCATCGGCGTGTAGACGGGGCCCGGCGGGAGGCCGCCGAATATGTACGTCCAGGTGACGGCGGCGCAGCCGGCCAGCACCAGCGACGGGCTGTGCCGGCGCCACCAGAGCAGGACCGGGGCGGTCAGCAGCCAGAGCACGATCCCGGGCGTCAGCCCGCCCAGGGCGTCGTTGTGCACGGCCACGACGATGACGCCGCCGACATTGATCGCCGCGGTGACGGCGACCCACAGCGCGTCGAGCGCCCGTTCGGCTGGCGTGCGCGGCCCGGGGCGCGGGGCGGCGTTGGGGTCGGCCCCTGGGTCGGCCCCTGGGTCGGCCCCTGGGTCGGCCCCTGGGTCGGCCCCTGGGTCGGCCACTACGGCGTTCTCCTTACCAGATATCACTCGGCTGGTCACTCGAGATTCTGCCGTTTCAGACTGCCGCGGACGTCCTCCGTGGGGATGCGTTGGCAGTACGCCGCGAAGATGACATCTCCGCGCGGGCGGGCAGCGGCGGTGCACCCTCAGCGAGGCGAGCGGCGGGTCAGCGCCAGCACCGCGCTGATCACGGCCACGACCACCGCGACCATCTGGAGCCAGAGCCCGGTCGCAATACCTGGATGACGACACGCTCTCTGACCGTGAGGCGACCACGGCTCGCATAGGGCGCAGGCGCCGAGCACGCGATCATCGGCCGGAGCGGAGTAGGTGACGCGCCGATTCCGGCGCCTCCGGCGGGTCGGAAACGTCGTCGTGAGGATGTAGCCCGGCGCCGCCGAATCAAGCATTTTGTGGAGTTTGGCTTACCTCCCAGGGGTGACGACCCGGCCCGACTGCGGCGACACGATGTGCGATGTCCTTGTTGCCCCGATGGACGCGCCAGGTAAGCCCTGCGCTCCGAGGAGATGACGATGCTCTTGCCCCGTTCGTTCCGTAATGTCTCGTCCCGTCGCGTCATGGCGTTGCTCAGCAGTTGCGTCCTCGTGAGTGGTGCGCTGGTCGGCGGTGTCAGCGCCCCGTCGCCCGCCATGGCGGCGCGTGCGGCGTACGGCCCGAGCGGGCCACCCGGCCAGGCGAGCTGGGTCAGCACGTGGGCCACCGGCGTGACCGCCGTCCCGGACAAGGCTCCCGACTACCCGGACGGCAGGATCACCTACCTGGAGGACCAGACCGTACGGCAGGTAGTGCACACCAGCGTCGGCGGCGATGCCCTCACCCTGCGATTGTCCAACGAGCACGGCGACGAGCCGCTGCGCCTGGGCGCGGTGCACGTGGCCGCACGCGCCGGCACCACGGGAACCGACATCGCCCCCGCCACTGACCGGCGGGTGACCTTCGGTGGGAAACGGGCAGTGACGCTCCCCGCGGGCGCGCGCGTCGTGAGCGATCCCGTCAAGCTGGACGTGGCGCCGGACGCTGACCTCGTGATCAGCCTCCACCTGCCCGAACGCACCGAAGTCAGCACGGTCCACCAATACGCGCTGCAGGTGAACGCTGTCGCGGACGGCGATGTCACCGGGGCCAGGACGGTGACTCCGGTCGCCGCCCCTGAGCAGTGGATGTTCCTGTCCGGAGTGAACGTGGCGGCCCGCCCTCGGACCTCGGCCGTCGTGGTCCTGGGCGACTCGATCTCCGACGGCGTCGAGACCACAATAGGCGCCAACCATCGCTGGCCCGACCTGCTCTCGGACCGGCTGCGCGCCGACCGCCGTACCCCTGACCTCGGCGTCGCCAACGTCGGCATCGCCGGCAACCGGCTCCTGCACGACCCGAACCCGCCCGCGGGAAAGCCCGCCGAGGCCTACGCCGCGTACTCCGGGCCCTCGGCGCTGCGCCGCTTCCGCGGCGACGTTCTGGACCAGCCCGGCACCGAGCACGTGATCGTCCTCCTGGGAGTGAACGACCTGGGCCAGCCCGGCTTGTCCGCCCCGGTGGAGGAGGCCGTCACGGCCGAACAGCTCATCCAAGGTCATCTGCGCCTCATCGCCAGGGCGCACGCCCGCGGGCTGAAGATCTACGGCGGCACCGTCACCCCGTTCAAAGGCCCGGGATTCGGCTTCTGGAACGAGAAGATCGAGGCCAAGCGCCAGGCGGTCAACCGCTGGATCCGCACCAGCGGCGCCTACGACGCCGTGATCGACTTCGACGCGGCCGTACGCGACCCGGCTCAGCCGCTTCGCCTGCGCCCCGACTACGACAGCGGCGACCACCTCCATCTCAACGACGCCGGCGCACAAGCCATGGCCACGGCGGTGCCCCTGCGCCTCCTCCGCTGATACTCTCCGCCGCCGCATTCCAGAGCGCGTCCACCGAACTGATGTGCAGGCGTTGAGCGGCCGGCACCGGCACCCACGTGCCTGATTCGACGCGGAGTCACCCGGCTTCTTGCTCATCCATCGTCGATCACACGAATGGTCGTAAGACCATCATGCGGCTCGCGTCGTACCGGCGACGGCATCCTGCGTACCCCCGGAAACGTGGGGCAGTCGCGACTACGCCCTGCCGGTCACCAAGTCCAAGGCGGGCGGTCGGGCGGGTCAGGAGTCACAGTTCCTTGTGGTCGGTGTGGTCGAGTCGGGTGTCGGGGACCGGGCGGCTGGTGGTGACGGTGAAATCGTCGACGTCGTCCAGGACGAAGGTCGGCGTTCCTTGGACCGTGTTGGCCCGGTTGTGGTGGAAGTCGGCGTCGGCCACGTCTCGCAATACGTACGCGGGGCGGGTGTCGTGTTCGTCGAACCTGACCTCGACGTTGTCGAGCGTGATGCCTTTGGCGTGCCGGATGAAGAAGCCGTAGGCGGGCAGGGGGCCTCACATCAAAGACTCGGCTGGGGTTGTCCGCCGGGGTCAAGGGTGCCGCCTCGGCGGCGGTTCCTGGTGCCAGCGGCAGCGCGGCGCCGGCCGTCGAGGCCGCTCCCATCGTGACCATGCGGCGACGGCTCATCGATTTGTCCACAATCTCTCCCTTTGGCTGCTCATGATTTCGTCTGACGACGGGGACGTCGCGCCATCCTCGGAGGCGGTCGCGGCCGCTGTCTTCGTGTCGAGGGGTGCGTGCTTCCCGCACGCACCCCTCGGCGTAGGCGGCCCACGCCCGGGCGTGGGCGTCCGGTCTCAGTCGGCGGCGTACGTGCGGCAGGCGTCGGCGCGTCTCGCGTGCTTGAGACCGAGGTGGCGGGTGTGCCGGTCCGTGTCGTCGCGGGGGTGAGAAATCAGATATCAGATGGCGAGTTCCACGATCGTGATGTCCGGGGGTGCGCCGACCCTTATTGGTGGTCCCCAGAATCCCGCTCCCTTGGTCACGTAGAGTTGCGTGTCGCCGAAGCGCTCGTACCCGGCGAGTGTCGGCTGCGCCCAGGAGGTGAGCAGGTCCAGCGGCATCATCTGGCCGCCGTGGGTGTGCCCGGACAGCTGCAGGTCCACGCCGTGGCGCATCGCCTCGTTCACCTGTACCGGCTGGTGGGCCAGCAGGATCACCGGGCGGGCCGGGTCGCGGTCGCCGAGCGCCCGGTCGTAGTCGGGCGCGTGGTCCTGCTGGGCGCCGGTCACGTCGTTCACTCCGGCCAGGTCGAGGCCGGGCAGCTCCACGCGTTCGTTCTGCAGCGGCCGGATGCCCAGCTCCCGCAGCTCCTCGATCCACTCGGCCGCGCCGGAGAGGTACTCGTGGTTGCCGGTGACGAAGAACGTGCCGTGCCGGCTGCGTAGGTCGCGCAGGGGAGCGGCGGCGGAGGCGAGCTGCTCGACGGTGCCGTCGACGAGGTCTCCGACGATCGCGACGAGGTCGGCGCCGGTGCCGTTGATCATGTCGACGATGCGCTGGGTGTGCGCTCGTCCCAGTATCGGTCCCAGGTGGATGTCGCCGACCAGCGCGATCCGCAGGCCGTGGGCCTTCGGTCCGCCGCGCCGCAGCCGTACGGTGACGCGGTCGAGCCGGGGCGGGCCCAGGGCGGTCACCATGCCGTACCCGACGATGCCCGTCGCGGCGGCCCCTGCCGTCACCGCGATCGAGCGGGCCAGGAACACGCGCCGTGCCGGGTCCGGAGTCTCGGCCCGCGCTCTTGCCCGCCACTTACGGGTCACCGCCACGGCCAGGCGTACGGGCTCGGCGAGGATGAGCAGGATCAGCAGGTAGATGGCCAGCCCGTACCAGATGTTGCTCGGCCAGGCGATCCATCGGGACACGGCGATGTCCAGGTAGAACGGCGTGATGAGCGCGGCCGGGATGAACACCGCGAGCACCGCCGCCAGCACGGTGCCCGCGCGGCGGGCGCGGGACCGGGCGGGCGTGGTGCCCCGGACGAGGCGGGCCCACAGATAGAGGTGGGCCAGCAGCCACATCACCGACTGCCCCCATACCCATGACGGGATCGACATCAATCACTCTCCAACGAGGTCAGCGGCGGCGGGTCGAAGGGGGTCCCCGTCATCGGCCCGGAATGCGCCATCCCTTCTACGTACGACGGGGTAGCTGCGATCTCTCGACTACATCCGTAGGTGTTTCATGCGCTCGACAGCGCTCGCCGGGATCTGGGCCTCCTGATGAGGATCTCGACCACGATGAGGTTGACGATCCACCCGAGCGCTTGCCCGATCGGGATCATGGACTGGGCGCCGGCTGCTATCGAGCCCGCGCCCGCCGTGCCGCCGAACGGGATTTGGGCCAGCAGGAGGAGCGGCACCAGGATCCGTGAGGTGACGGCGAGGAAGGTGAGCGCGTAGTTGCGCATCATCCAGTTCCGGTGGCGGACGAAGTCGCGGCGGCGGGCGGCCCGGACGGCGAGCCAGCCGGTGACCAGCCACAGGATGGCGGGGATGGTCAGGCCGATCTGGGTGATGATGCGGCCTGACAGCAGCGCCACCGGTACGGCGGCCAGCGCGGAGGGCAGCACCCCCGCCAGGAGATAGCAGCGGCCGATCGTCCGGTGCATTCGCCGGCGCGCCCGGATCGCGGGAATGAACTGGAGCGGGCCGAGCACGAGCGCGACCAGCGCCGTGAAGATGTGCGCGACGAGCAGGTAGTAGTGCGGCTCGCTGGTGACGTCGAGGCGGCTGCCGTCGCTGTTGAGCCCGAGGTAGGGGCTGACGAGCACGGCACCGAACACGGCCGCGACGATGAGCATCAGCCAGATCTTGCGGGCTCGCGCCGGCCTGACGGCGGCCGGCCCGCTCCGCTGGTGGTGGATCATTCAGTTTTCCAAGGGTTGGTGGTGGGTGGGGGGC
>NZ_JADOGI010000294.1 GCF_015645445.1 Nonomuraea cypriaca
GCGCGTGCGGTCGGTGGGCAGGCTGACATCGGGCAGGCCGCTGAGGCGGTGCCGCCAGTGGTCCAGATCCCGGGCGGCCGCCCGGGTGGCCAGCCGCTCCCGCTCCCGAGCGGCGAAGTCCGCATAGGAACCGCCACGGACCGCTCCCCTCTCATCGACGCCATGGACCTGGGTGCTCTCGGCCACGGAAGCGCCGGCGGGAGAGGCCGCAGGAGAGGCGATGGGGGCGGGAGGGGCGGTGTTTTCGGTGGCGTAGGTGCGGGCGACCTCGCGGGTGAAGAGGGTGATGGAGAGCCGGTCCATGACCAGTTGGTGCGCCACCACCGCAACCACGTGCAGGCCGGGCCCACGCCGTACCAGGGAGACTCGCACGGGCGGTGGCGTGGCAGGCGCGGACACCTGGGCCACCTCCCTGGCGACCAGCCGCCCGATCTCCCTGTCCTGCTCGCCGGGACCGAGGCCCGACACGTCCACGAGGGGCACGCTCACCCAGGCGGCGCCCGCCGCCCCGCGCAGGATGTCGTGGCGGCCGGCCACCACCCGGACGGCTTCCTGGAGCAGGCCCCCGTCCAGATCGCCGCGTACCTCGAAGAGGCCGGCGGACGGGGCCCTGGTGCGTGCGGCGGTGCTGCCGATCATCGGCGCTGCCCCTCGGCGGAGCCGGCGAGCAGCTTGATCGCGCTGGGCGGCTTGAGCTGCCCCCGCTCGATGAGGAACGACAGCGAGTCGTGCATCCACTTCTCGTCGATGTCCGGAGCCGTGATGTCCGTGCCCTCCTGCGCCGCGAGCGTGTGGGCGCACTCGAGCCGGGGATCGAGCTTGAGGTGGTCGTCCCACCGCATGGGCAGCCCGGCCTCACCGCTCTCGTACAGGAACAGGACCGGTAGCAGCGGGTAGATCGGGTGCCCTGGGCTGACCCGCCTGGCCCGCTCGACCGCCTCGCTGAAGGAGACGACCTCGAATTCGTACCCGTACGACCGGACCCAGTCGTAGGTGGCCATCGTGGGGATCGCGTCCACGTTCCAGAGGTGGAAGATCTCCCCTATGGATTTCTCCTGCATCGTGATGTGCACGAAGGTCTTGCTCGCATAGTCGACGGTCGTGCAGTTCAGCACCTCGTCGTACTCCGGCAGGATGCCGAGCTCGAGGAAGCCACGCAGCCCGACGAGGATGTAGTCGGTCTGGTGGCAGGCGCCCGTCCCCGTGTGCCCCATCATGATCGACGGGCGGAAGATGGTCGTGGGCACCCCGCGTTCCTTGGCCAGCTCGACGATCTTCTCGGAGATCCACTTCGTCTGCGGGTAGCTGAACGGCACGTGCGGCGGCAGCTGCGGCAGCGGGTCCTCCAGGAAGGGCCTGGGCATGTGCGAGCCGACGAGCACGTCGATCGTCGACACGAAGTGCACGATCTTCACCTTCGTGGTGCAGGCGAGACGCAGCACCTCCACGGTGCCGTGCACGTTCGGGCCCTTGAGCACCGAGTACGGCCAGACGAAGTTGACCAGCGCCGCGTTGTGGTAGATCGAGTCGATCTTGCCGGCGAGGTCCATGAACGCCTTCTCCGACAGGCCGAACCGCGGCTCGGACAGATCGCCCACGACCGGCTTGACGCGGGTGCGGAACTTCTCGTCCCAGTTGACCTTGAACGTGTCCGCGGTCCGCTTGAGCCGGTCGATCGCGTTCTCCGGACCGGAGGCCCTGACCAGGCAGTGCACGTCGGCACTGGTCTGCTCCAGTATCTGCTCCAGGATGAAGATGCCCAGGTAGCCGGTCGCGCCGGTGAGGAAGACGCCCGACGGGTTCATGATGTCGGCCGTCGGCAGGCCGTCCGGCTTGATGGCGGGGTCGAGCTGGATCTCCGAGAGCATCGTCGCCGGGTCGCGCGAATCCTGCAGCCCCTGGTAGCCGCCCTTCCAGAACAGCTCGATCGTGCCGGCGACGCCTTCCACGGTGGGCTGCGTGAACAGCAGCGGCAGCGGCAGGTCCACGCCGTAGAGCCCGGCGAGGATGGCGCCGACCCTGGCGATCAGCAGGGAGTTCCCGCCGAGCTCGAAGAAGTCGTCGTGCCGCCCGACGCGCTCGATGCCCAGCGACTCCCCGAACGCCTGCGCCACCTCCCGTTCGACCTTGGTCTGCGGCGCCTCGTACGGTGCGCTGCGACGCTGCTGCTCGTCCGGCGAGGGCAGGGCCTGGCGGTCGACCTTGCCGTGCGGGGTGAGGGGGAGCTTGTCGAGGAAGACGTAGGTGGAAGGGAGCATGTAGTGCGGCAGGCTCGCCAGGAGGTGGGCGTTGAGCTCCTCCCGGCTGATGGCCTCGGCCCTGGTGATGAGGTACGCGATGAGGCGCGGATCCCCGGCCCTCTCGTGATCGGCGGTGACGACGGCGTTGGCGATGGCCGGGTGGTCCTGGAGGGTGGTTTCGATTTCGCCGAGTTCGATGCGGTAACCGCGGATCTTGGTCTGGGTGTCGGTACGGCCGAGGAACTCGATGGTGCCGTCAGGCAGCCAGCGTCCCCGGTCGCCGGTGTGGTAGAGGCGTTCGCCCGGGTGGTAGGGGTCCGGGGTGAAGTGTTCGGCGGTCAGGGCGGGGCGGTTGAGGTAACCCCGGGTGATGCCGGGCCCGCCGATGTGGATCTGCCCGGGGATGCCTTGGGGCAGGGGGTTGAGGTCGTCGTCGAGAATGAGGACGCGGGCGCCCGGGATGGGCCTGCCGATGGGGACGCTCGCGCCGGCGAAGTCAGGCGGGCACGGGTGGAAGGTGCTCCAGACGGTCGCCTCGGTGGGGCCGTACTCGTTGTAAAGCGGAGCTTCGGGCAGCGTCTCGTAGTGCTGCCGTACCAGCGCCGCGGGCAGCGCCTCGCCGGCCAGCACGCAGAACCGCACGGTCCGCAGCGACTGCGGCTGCACGTCCAGCATCACCGAGTACTGCGAAGGCACCCCGTCCAGGTGCGTCACCTGGTGCTGCTCGATGAGCCGGCCAAGCAGCCGCGGATCCTGCATCTCCACCGGGTCGGGCAGGACCAGCCGGCTGCCCTGGCCGAGAGTCCAGTACAGCCCGGCCGCCGAGGCGTCGAACGTGAACGGCGCCAGCATCAGGTACGCCGCCCCCGCCACGTCCGACCCCTCGCCGAACGCCTCCTGCCGCGCGGCGGTGGCGTGGGCGAGGTTCGCGCAGGACGCGAGGACGCCCTTGGGCGTGCCGGTCGAGCCGGAGGTGTAGATGATGTACGCCAGGTTCGCGCGGTCGACAGGCGAGTCCAGGTCGGTGCCGTCCGCGCCGCCGCCGAAGTCGTCCAGCGTGATCGTGGTGATGGCCTCCGGCCAGGTCCGCTGGTGATGGCTGTGGGCGAGCAGCACGTCGATGCCGGCGTCGGTCAGGATGAAGCGCTGGCGCTCGGCGGGCGTGTCGGGGTCCAGGGGAACGTAGGCCGCCCCCGCCTTGAGCACCGCCAGCAGCGCGGTGACCGTGTGCGTCGTGCGCTCGGCGATCACGCCCACGCGCTTCTCCGGGCCCGCGCCCAGCTCGCGCAGGTGGCGGGCGAGCCGGTTGGCCTGGGCGTTGAGAGCGCCGTACGTCAGCCTGTCGGATCCGGCCACGACCGCCACGGCCTCCGGGTTCCTGGCGGCCTGCTCCTCGACGAGCCGGTGCACCAGCCGGGGCTCGGCGGTGTGCGCGGGGCCGTCGGCCCATTCGCGGGTGACGCGGGTGTACTCGTCGGGGGGCAGCATGGGGAGCGCGGAGAGCACCTGGTCGGGCTGCTCGGTGGCGGCCAGGCCGAGTGTCCGGAGGTGGCCGAGCATGCTCACGGCGGTGCTCGCGTCGAAGAGTTCGTTCGCGTAGTCCAGCCGTACGGACAGGGTCCCGTCCTCGGCCGTGGCCAGGCGGAAGGTGAGGTCGAACGGCGCGAGAGGGGCGTCCGCCCAGGTCTCCCGCCATTCGAGCCCGTCATGCGACGTCGCTGGGGCCGGCTCGTCCTGGACGAAACGCACCTGGTAGAGGGGCGGCGCGGTGGAGTCGCCCTGCGGGAGCTCGTCCACGAGATGCTCGAACGGTGTCTCCTGGTGCTCCATCGCCTGCGTACGGGCGTCGGCGACCCGCGTGACCAATTCGGCGAACGTGGGACCGCCGGTGAGGTCGGCCCGCAGGACGACCGCGTTCTCGAACGGGCCGAGAGCGCCCGCCCAGCCGTCGGGGCGGCCAGGCACGGGCAGGCCGACGGCGATGTCGCGCCGGCCGCTGTACCGGGACAGCACGGTCAGCCAGGTGGCGAGCAGCACGTCAGGCACCGTGGCGCCGATGCGTTCCGCCAGCGCCTCCCATCGGGCGGCAAGGCCGGACGGCACCTGCCAGCGGTGGCTCGCGCCGGACAGCGAGCGGGAGCCCATCGGGGGGCGCGGCCGGTCGGTGGGCAGGTTCGTGTCGGGCAGTCCGCCGAGGCGCTGCCGCCAGTAGTCGAGGTCGTGGGCGGCTTCCGGCGTGGCCAGCCGCTCCCGCTGCCACGCGGCGAACCCGGCGAACGTGGCCTGCTCGCCGCCGCCCGAAGACGCCTGCCCGGACCCGGCGTCGGAAGTCACCTGCCCGGACCCCGTGTCGCGACCCGAAGACGCCTGCCCGGACAGGGTGTGCTCCCGTGCGATCTCGCGGACGAACAGCCTGACGCTGGCCTGGTCCATGACGAGTTGGTGCGCGACGACCACCATCGTGTGGTGCTCGGGCGCCCGGCGTACCAGGGAAACCCGCACCAGCGGCGGGGTCGCGAGGTCGAACACCTGGGCCGCCTCTCTGGCGACCAGCCGCCCGATCTCCGTGTCCTGCTCGCCCGAGGCCAGCCCCGACACGTCCACCAGCGGCACGCTGAGCCACACCGAGGACGCGGGCGCCCACACCGGCTCCCCTTCGACCTCGACGAACCCGCCCGTGAGGATCTCGTGCCGCCTTGCCACGGCCCGCACGGCCTCCTGCAGCGCGGCCGAGTCGAGCGGGCCCCGCACCTCGGACACGCCGAGAACGTGGGTGGGGATGGCGGGCTCCATCTGGCGGAGCACCCACAGCCGCCGCTGCAGAGGACTGAACCGGTCGACGCCGCGACTCCGCTTCTCGACCAGCAGCTCGGCCAGCAGCCGCCGCTTCTCCTCCGCGGAGAGATTGCCTATTTCAGCACGGCGAGAGGTCATCGTCCGTTCCCTTCGGCGGTGGCGGCGGAGTAGGCACGCTTCCTACTCGTCTCGCCGGGAAGGGTAAATACGTCGCCGTCGGCACTCACAGGGCGGATTTCCAACATTCACTGTCGGCACCGCTTCCGGCGACCGGCAATCGGTGGCGGCGACCAGCCGAGGTTGAGGGCCGAAGAAATATGGGTTTATCGCGCGGAAGTGTGGGGAGGGCGGAAAAGTGTCCCCTGAAGCCAGCAGCGGGGAGGCTGAGCGGCACAACTTCGTCGGTTCCGCCTTATCCCCTTCGGCGCAGAATCTGGTCGGATCAAGAGTGGACGTCCTCGTCATAGAGGCGGACCCCCTTGCACGGGGAGTCATCAAGGAGAACATCTGCCGGGAGCCGTGCCTCAACCTCGTCGCCGAGGCCGACGGCAGAGACGGGGCTCGGGAGCTGATGGGATCCTGCCCGGACTGCGTCGTCGTCATCGACCCGTACCAGCCCAAGGTGGGCCCGTCCGTGCTGCACGAGATCGCCGAGACCTGCCAGTGGCAGGTCCTCGTCTTCACGGCGACGCGCTCCAGGTCGTTCGTCTCACAGGCGGTCGCCGCGGGCGCGATGGGCTATCTGCTCAAGGAGAACGGCGCCCGCGCGCTCAGCGCCGCCGTGGTGGCGGTCGCCTCGGGCAACGTCGTGCTCGCCGACTCGGCGGCCAGGGCGCTTCTGCCGATGCCCGCCGGGGGCAACATGCGCGGCCGGCTGCTGCGCAACCTCACCGAGCAGGAGTTGCGCATCCTGCGCTTCCTCTCGCTGGGAGCCAGCACGTCCGAGATCGCCGCCGTCCTGCACATCAGCGACTCCACGGTCAAGTCACACATCTCACACATGCTGTCCAAGCTGGAGGTACGCGACCGCACGCAGGCGGTCGTCTTCGCCTACCAGAGCGGCCTCATCTCGGTCGCCGACTTCGACTGGACGCCCACGCCCCACAGGGGCTGACCGGTTTCCGGAAGCCGGAAGGCGACGGTTGCCAGGTCGTCCACGTCGGGATCGTTCGGCCGGAGCATGGCGCTTCCTACGATGTTGGCCGGCCCAACCACGGCATGGCCCACCACAGCATGAGGAGGTCTGGTCATGGGCGCGGGATGTCCCGAGATCCCGATCGTCGTCCTTCCTGAAGACGGTCTCGTACACAGCCGGACCTCACTCGACGGTTCGCTCCTGGCGGGCCTCGCGGCGGCGGCGGAGACGCTGGCCCGGGCCCGCCACGCCCTCCTGAACCCCGCCGGGGTGCCGGGCCCGGCCGTGGAGGTGATCGGCGGGGCCGCCGACCAGGTGTGCGAGCTGGCCCGCCGGGCCGCGCTGCCGCCGCTCGACGTCTCTGGCCTGGCGCCGATCGTGCCGAACCACGACTACTTCGGCGTCCGCACGGCCAGGCTGGACGGCCCGCGCCTCGCCGCCGAGGTCACGACGATCGCCGCCCGCGCCCTGGACGACCTGCGGCACGCCCGGCTGGAGGTGAACGACCTGGCGGCCGAACTCCTGGCGATATCCGACCTCCTGGGCGGGCTCCCAGGCGATGCCCCCGCACCCGCGGCGGAACCGTCCCACGGCACCCGTGCCCAACGGGTGCCCGGTGACAGCCCGTACTTCCCAGTCCCGACCGAGCTGACCCGCTGGATCGCCGTCCACCACCTCTACTTCCTCCTCAACCTCCGTGCCGCCGGCGCCGTGTCCCGTGCCGCCGCGGCGGCGCGGGACGGCGACCGGGCGGTCACGCTCGCCGCGCTCAGGGAGGCGACCGTCCACGTGCGGGGCTTCACCGCCGCCATGGTCCACTCCGGGGACATGTCCGAGGCCTGCTACGAGGCGACCGTCCGCCCGACGATGCGTCCTCCCGCCGTGGACACGGAGCTCACCGGCCGCACCCAGCCTGAGCACCGCGCGTACCGGCGCGTTATGGCCAGGCTCGTCGAGGAGTTCTCCGAACCGTACGCCGCCCTGGCCGCCCGCGACCCCGAACTCGCCCTCGCCAGGGACGCGCTGCTCGAAGCCGACCTCATCGACATCGAACGGCACGTCCTGGTCGCCGCCGCGCTGGTGGGCGACGACCGCTCGATCGTGCAGGGCGAGGCCACGGAGGGGAACGCGGTCAGCATGCTCCGCACGATGCGGCACGGCAGGGCGGACCGGTACCGCGTTCTCATGAGATACGGCGACGACGTGACGGCGGCCCTGCCACAGCCCGCCGCCGCGGCAAAGGAGACCACCTGATGGCCGGTTCGCACGCACGACCCCCGATGGACCTCGACCGGCACCTGGAAATCGACCCCTCGGAATGGACCAAACCAGACACCTACGACCTGGTGACGGCGCTCGTGGTGCCCAGACCCATCGCCTGGGTCTCCACGGTGTCGCCGGGCGGCCACCGGAACCTCGCGCCGCACTCGTACTTCAATCTCGTCGCGGACCATCCGGTGCATGTGGCGTTCAGCTCCGTCGGCGTCAAGGACACCCTGCGCAACATCCGCGCGACCGGCGAGTTCGTGGTCAACTTCGCCGGCCAGCAACTGCTCAGCGCCCTGGATGCCACGGCCGCTGACGTCGATCCGGAATGCGACGAGTTCATGATCGCGGGGGTGACGCCGGAGGGGTCGCACCGCGTCACGCCGCCCCGCGTCGCCGAGGCGCCCGCGCACTTCGAGTGCGTGCTCGCCGGCCAGGTGCCGGTCGGCAACTGCACGCTGGTCATCGGCCGGGTCGTCCACGTGCACGTGGCGCCGTACGTCTGGTCGAAGCGCCGCGTGGATCCCGCCGCGCTGGACCCGACCGTGCGGCTGTCACGCAGGTACGGGATGCTCGCGCCGGTCTTCACGCCAGAGGAGAGCCCGAGCCCGCACGTGCTGGCGGAGTGAGAGGGAGAGGGTGCTGCCGCCGGGGCCGGTTCAGGAGGCGACCGGCAGGGGCTTGCGCGGCCAGTCGAAATAGCGCGCGCCGATGAGGGCGATCTCCAGCGCCAGGCGTTCCCTGGGCACATGGACGTCGTGCCCGGTCAGGGCGCGGATCCGGTTCAGCCGGTACGTGACGGCGCGTTCCGTCAGGTAGAAGCGGCGGGCGACCTTGGCCGTCACGCAGCCGGAGGCGAAGTAGCCGTCCAGCGTCTCGAGGAGCGGCTCCGCCCCGTAGCGGGCGTTCACCAGCGGCCCGAGCACCGTGTCGATGAAGTCCGCGATGACCTCGGCATCCCTGAGCACCACCCGGTAGAGCAGCAGGTCGGCGGCCGCTACGACCCGCTCGGAGAAGCGGAGCCTGGCGGCGAGCAGCAGCGCGTCGCCGCAGTCACGATAGGAGCGGCACACCCCCTGCACACCGGTACGCGGCTGGCCGACAGCCACCCGCCAGGCCGTCGCCGCCTCCTGTTCGACCACCCTGGCCAGCGCCGCCCCGATGGGGGCCTCCGCCCTGCCGTCGTGCCGGACGGGCGGGGGCACCGGAGCGATCACCAGCAGCCTGCCGTCCTTGATGGCCGCGAGCACGTTACCGCGCTCCGTGTCCGCTCGCAGGGCCGCCTCGGCCCGAGCCAGGACCCTGTCCGACTCGCCGAACGGCCGTGCCGCCTCGGCCACCGCCACGACATGATCGGCCACGAGTTGCAGGCCGAACCGCTCGGCCCGGTCCGCCAGCGAGCTGATGTCGCCGGTGCCCTCCAGCAGGTCGTCGATGAACCGCCGGCGGGAGTCCTCCTCGACGCGGAGCGCCTCCTCCTGTGCCTGCTGGTAGCCGGAGGTCACGGCGGCCACCGCGGTCGACATGGCGGTCAGTACGTCGGAGCCCATCGTCGCCACGGCGTCGGCGTCGAGCATGCAGCCGGACCGTCCGCGCGCCATGCGCGGCAGATTGGGCCAGGCTCGCTTCGTCGCGTCGACGAAGAGGTCGACGGTGGTGGCCAGCGACAGGCCCCCGTGGGCGGCGGTCGCGCCCGTGCTCTCGAATTCCTTCAACTCGCGCTGGCTCAGCCTGCGGCCCGTGACGGCCACGTCGAGCAGCGTGTCGGGGTAGCCGCCCAGGCCCGCCCCGTCCGGCTCCACGATCAACTGGAGCCACTTCTCCTTTTCAGCCATGGGTATCACCCAAGTGCGTCGTCGGATGGAATACCTTCCAAGGCCCCAGTAGATCCCGGCGGGGAAGGGCTGTCATCCGCCTCAGGAGGTCGGCCACTCCTCTAAAGTGGGTGCCCGCCCCAGCCGGCTCAACTATCGGCGGAGACGACCTTCGCGATCACGGACAGCACGTCGGCGAGCCGGTCCTGGACGAAGAAGTGGCCGCCGGGCATCTCGTGGAAGGCGAACGCGCCGCTGGTCTGCGCCTCCCACGCCTCCGTCTGGGCGCGGTCGGCCTCCGGGTCCGCCGTGCCGGCGAACGCCGTGACAGGGTGGCCGAGCGGGGGCTCGGGCTCGTATGCACAGGTCTCGACGACTGCGAAGTCCGCGCGCAGCACGGGCAGCAGCACGTCCAGGAGCCCGGGGATCTGGAACACCTCGGGCGAGAGGCCGCCCATCTCCCGTAGCCGCCGGACCAGCTCCGCCTCCGGCAGCGGGTGCAGCGGCGGCGGCTGGGGCAACTGCGGGGCCGGGCAGCCGGACACGAACAGGTGCAGCGGTCGTGGCGCGCCCCGGCGGCGCAGCCAGCGGGACAGCTCGAAGGCGACACGCGCGCCCATGCTGTGCCCGTACAGGGCGAACGGCCTGTCCAGCGCGTCGGCGACGGCGGGGCCGAGGCCGTCGAGTAGCTCGCCCATGTCGTCGATGGGGCGCTCGCCCATGCGGCTCTCCCTGCCGGGCAACTGCACGGCGCAGACCTCGATCGCGGGGGGCAGCCCGCGCGCCCAGCCCCGGAACGCGGCCGTGCCGCCGCCACCGTGCGGGAGGCAGATGAGCCGGAGATCCGCCGACGGGTTGGGCGGGCTCATCCGCAGCCAGCCGCCGCCTGTCTGCTGCCCTGCCGCGCTCATCCCGCCCTCATCCTCCCGGCCTCAACCGACCTCATCCCCCGGCCTCTTCCCGATCCTCATCCCCGGCCTCTTCCCGGCCCTCATTCCCCCGGCCTCATCCAGACCCTCATCCCGACCATGGCACCATCACGGCGACTATCCAGCCGAGCAGGCCCGCCTGGATGAGCGCGGCCACCCTCGGATCCCTGCCCGCGGCGTAGGCGGCGGCGGCCAGCGGCTCGAAGAGGAGCAGCAGCACGCCGAGGAACATGGCGTAGAGGCCGACGATGTCCTGGAAGACGCCGAGGACGAGCCCCACGTATACGACGATCACCGCCAGCAGGCGACCGGCCAGCGAGCCGGCCACGGCGACGAGGAGGTTGCCGCGCCGTAGCAGGCCCTCCAGAGCGAGGAAGAAGGGCAGGGCCAGGGCCGCGGAGACGATCCCGGCCATCGCGCGCTCTGAGGTGGGGACGAGCCGGTGGAACACCGGGCCCAGAGGGGCGAGCAGCACGTACGTTCCCGCGAGGCCGACGAGGGCGGGCAGCACCAGCCGGGCCGCGCCGTCGGTCAGGCGGCGGGGAGCGTCCAGCAGCCGTCCCCACCGGCTCGCCGGAGCCATGGCGGGGATCGCGAGGAGGATCCCGCCGGAGACGGCGAGGAAGGCCAGCATCGCGTCACCGCCCTCGAGGCCGAGGAACCCGGCCAGCGTGCGCCCGTCCACCCCGCCCACGTACTGGACGGGCAGCGAGGCGAGCATCGCCCCGGCGAACAGCACCAACCGCCAGTGCGCCCCCGCCGCCTCCGCACCCCCTCCCACCGGGAGGGAACGCCCGGAGCGGCGATCCGTACGGATCGATCCAGCGGAGACGCCACTCACACTCGCCGCGCCTGGGCCGTCCTGGAGGCGCCCCGCCTGACCGGGGCCCTCCAAAGTGCGCCCCGCCGGGCCATCCGAGGGGTGTCCCGCTGGGCCGGGGTCGTCTGGAGGGTGTCCTGCTGGGACCAGGGCGTGAAGGGGGCGCTCCGCCGGGATCGTGGGCTGGGGGTGGTGCTCCGTTGCGAGGGCGGCGGGCGGGCGGCGGGCGGCCCAGCCCCCCGCGAAGCCCAGCCCCGCC
>NZ_JADOGI010000295.1 GCF_015645445.1 Nonomuraea cypriaca
CGAACCCATCCCCGGCCGTGGGGGCGGCGATAGGAATCATCGCTCACCACCTCACGGACGACTTCACCACGCACACGGCCCCGTCATCCCTGTGCCGGCCGCCCCTGCCTTGGACCGAGACCGCCTCCCTCACCACCCCTGCGGGGGCGGGATCTTGAGAGGCGGGGACGGGATCCTGAGACCGTACGTGGGGCTTTTCTCCGGTTTCCTCCACCACCTGGCAACCTCCGATAGCCTCCCAGAGGCCCGCATACCCCGGCACGCCACCGACAGGATGCACCTGACTACGGTGGCGGGCCCGCGGTTCATGTGGGCTGTGATCGGCATGACAGACTGACACGGGGAAAACGTGTGCGTGACAAGTCGCCGGATCATGCACAATAAGGCGGGAGCGCCCTTAGCTCAGCGGATAGAGCACCGGACTTCTAATCCGACGGTCGCAGGTTCGAATCCTGCAGGGCGCGCTTTGATCATGCTCTGACCTGCGGTGATGCGGGATCGGATGCGTTCTAGAATTTTCGTCTAGTGGTTGCGTGCTCCGTGCGTGCTCGTGTGCACCAACCCTGCACACACCATGATCATCCGTCGTCTCCTGTGGCTGCGCAAGAGCAGCGGCCCCGCAGCCGCCGCGAGAAGGCGGCGAGTGCGGGGGCCGGATGCTTAATCCGACTGTCAGCTTCTCAGTGAGATGAGTTTCCCGGGCGCGGCCGGGGCTTCCTCGGCGAACAGCAGGGCGGCGGTCTTCTCGGCCGCCGCGGTGGCGACCTGTGGGTAGACGGAGGTGTAGGTGTCGGCGGTGAAGGCGCTGGAGGTGTGTCCCAGCGTTTCCTGTACCACCTTCATCTCCACCCCGGCCGCCAGCATCAGCGACGCAGCGCCGTGACGCAGGTCGTGCAGCCGGATGGGCGGCAGGCCGGCCAGGTAGGCCAGCCAGAGAAACTGGTCGGAGACGTGCTGGGGATGTAGCCGGTTGCCGTCGGCCTGGGTGAAGACGAAGTCGGTGTCTTTCCAGTCTTCGCCCATGGCCAGGCGTTCTTGCAGTTGCTGTTGCCGGTGGGCGCGCAGGACTTGGGCGGTGTCGGTGTCCAGGGCGATAGTCCGGACGGAGGCGTCGGTTTTCGGGGTGCCCTCGTGGACCTGCCAGGCGAGCTGTACGAGTTGCCAGTTCACGGTCAGGGCGTGGCCTTCCAGGTCGACCTCGTTCCAGCGCAGTCCGCAGGCTTCGCCTCGGCGCAGGCCGCGCAGCGCGATGAGTCGGTAGAGGGCGAACAGGCGGTGTGCTTTGGCTTCTTGGAGGAACCGTCGGGTGTGTGCGGGTGTCCAGACCATGACGGGGGAGGGTCGGGGCACGCTGGTGTAGGCGTCGATCGGATCGACCCGCTGACCACACCGGCGCTGCTTTTCCGCCTGCCGGTAGGCGCGGAAGTCCTCTTGCCAGGCGCGGACCCGATCATCGGTCCACACCAGCGGCTTGGGCCGGGTGTGGGCGGGCATCTCCAGGACGGCGGCGGGATTGAAGTCGATCAGTCGGTCTTGGCGCATGGCCATGTTGAGCGCGTGGCGCAGGGTGGCGCGGATGCGGTGCATGGTGGCGATACTGATCGGCCGCCGGAATTTGACGCTGGCCCGCACCAGCGGGTCGGGGTCGGCGCGGTGTTCGGTGATGGTGTCGTTGAACTCCTCGATCTGCTCGAACATCAACGCGATGTCGCTGACCTTGAGCTGATCCAGCCTGAGCCGCCCCAGATAGGGGGTCAGGTAGAGGCGGATGTGGCCTTCGTAGGAGCGGCGGGTGGTCTCCTCGATCTTCCGCTTGCGGTTGAGGAATTCGGCCAGCCACTGTTCGACGGTGATCTCCTGGGTCAGATGCTGCCCGGTCTTGATCTTTCGGCGGACCGTCTCCACGTTGGGCAGCGTGTCGGTCTCGGCCAGCGTCTGCTTGATCAGATCAGCGATTTGCGTGCGCGTGGCGGGCTCACGCGGATCGGCCAGCGCGAGCAGGTCGCGTACCTGGCCGAGTTGGTGGCGTCCCGTGGAGTGGTGTAAATCGTGACGATCAGTGACGGATCTCTGGCATAAAGTGAGCCATCGTGTGACGGTCGAAGGGAGAGGTCTCACGTCCCCCGGAAGGACCGTTCACGATGGCTCTATCCCAGTCTGACCTGACCCTGTGGGGCTCAACAATAGGATTCGATGTCTGACCTGCCGGTTCTTGGTGGTGTCAGTTGGCCATTTGATCAGCTGGCGATCCGGTACTCGTTGATGAGGCCGCCGAGGATGGCTCTGCGGTGGACTCGTTGATCGGCCAGGTCGATGGGGGTTGGCGGGCTTGTTTCGGCTTGCGCTGGGGAAAACTGTCCGATGCCGCGGTGAGGTCGGGCCGTGTTGTAGTGCGCCAGATAGCGGATGAGCGTTCGGCGGAGATGGCGTTCGTTCAAGATGAGCATGTTGTCCAGAAGTTCGCGGCGTAGGGTGCCGATGATCCTTTCGCAGTGTGCGTTCGCTTTCGGGGCCTGCGGTGGACTCTCGATGACGCGCAGGCCGGCGTCGGCGAACACCGCGTCGAAGGCACCGGTGAACTGACCGCCGCGATCGCGGATCAGGAACTTCAGCTTCGTCATGTCAGCGTCAGTGTTCATCAGGAAGTTACGAGCGGCCTGGGCGGTCCACGGGCCGGTGGGGTTGGCGGTTACGCCGAGCAGGTGGGCACGACGGCTGCCGTGTTCGAGCATGATCAGGGCGTACAGGCGTGTGAGGTTGACCGTGTCCACATGCAGGAAGTCCACGGCGACAATATGCTCGGCCTGGGCGGTCAGGAACTGCTTCCACGTCGGCCCGCTGCGGCGCGGAGCGGGGTCGATCCCGGCCCGGTGCAGGATGTTCCAGACGGTAGAAGCCGAGATCTTGTGGCCGAGGCGGGTCAGCTCACCGTGGATGCGCCGGTGGCCCCACCCTGTGTTCTCCGCGGCCATGCGCAGGATAAGGGCCTTGATCGCAGTTGCGGTAGGTGGCCGTCCGGGACGACGGCGGTTGCTGTAGTCCCACTTCTTCGCTACGAGTTTGCGGTGCCAGGCCAGCAGCGTGGCCGGGGTTATCGGGAAGATCTTCCCCCATTGGGGGCGAGGTATCAGGTGCGAGAGCGCCGCGAACCAAAGGCGATCGGTGGGTCCGTACCGCACCCGTGGGACCTGGCGGCGTAGGACCGTGTTCTGGTGTCGAAGTACCAGCAGTTCTGCCTCCTTGGAGACGTCGCGGCGTAGCAGAAGTGCGGGCAAAGACAGCAGGCGCCGGGCGACGGTGTACATCGTGGACAAGATCACGAAATATGATCCCAGCCGGCCCGAACTGGCCGCTCGGCGCCCTCACCCCTTTGGGCCCACCGGACGAAGAGCTCTGCGCTGGGAGTGATTCGAGTTCTTGAGCCTCACAGGCTCCGGCCCGCACGGCGCCCACTGCTGGTGAGGGGACACGGCGGAATCGCATGGCGATAGCTCTCTGACTGAGGGGTGCCAACAAGCCATAAACATCCGATGAATACACCGAACGGTCCGGCCTATCAAGGTTTTCCGGCCAGAAGCGGGCCGGGCTCATCCGATGACTCCTGAGGATCATCGGGCGCCTGCGCGCGGACGAGACTACCCCCAAATTTAATTCTTAACGAAGTTAATTGCTGTTACAGTCGGTTGCAATTCCCCTCAGCCGCTTCGGGAGGACCCTGTTGAACTGGCTACTCGTCGGCCCGTTGATCGCCGGACTGCTGACAGCTCCCACCACCCCCGCCGACACCTGGACCGTCGAGGCCCCCGCGGGCGGGCCCGTCGCCACCGTCCACCTCGACGCGCAGGGCAGCCCGTCCGTGGCCGTGTCGCGCGGCGGAGCGACCGTCCTCAACCCGAGTCCGCTCGGCGTCACCACGGAACAGGCCGACCTCACCACCGGCCTGAGTCTGACCGGCCGCTCCAGCCGCGCGGTCGTCGAGAAGTACTCCACCACGGCGGGCAAGCGCCTCCATCGCCTGTCCGTGATGAAGGAGACCCGCTTCCGCTTCACCCGAGGCGATTCCGAGCTCGACCTGGTCGTCAGGGCGGCCCGCGACGGCGTCGCCTACCGCTACGAGCTGCCCGGCGCGGGCGCCGTGCTCGGCGAGGCCTCGGCGTTCGCCGTTCCGGCCGGGTCCACCGCCTGGCTGGCCAGGCATCGCGCCGACTACGAGAACCCGTTCATCCAGTACGCCGACGTTCCCCCGGCTGAATACCAGATGCCCACCCTGTTCGGGGTCGGCCAGAACTACCTCCTGCTGGCAGAGTCGGCGCTGAACGGCGCCTACACCGGCCCCCGCCTGGTACGCGACCAGGACACCTACAGGATCGCCCTCTGGGACGCGCGGGTTCCCTACGACCACGGCCTGGCCACCCCCTGGCGGGTCATGGTCACGGGCGACCTCGCGACCGTCACCGAGTCCACCCTCGTCGACGACCTCGCGCCCGGCTCCCGGGTCGCCGACACCTCGTGGATCAAGCCGGGCAAGGTGCTGTGGAGCTGGCTGGCCGACGGCCGGAGCGCGCAGCAGAGCCTTAAGCGGCAGAAGGAGTTCGTCGACTACGCCTCGCAGCACCGCTGGCCGTACGTGCTGGTCGACGCCGGCTGGTACGACGATCCGGACACCGGCGAGCGGGCCTGGACGGACCGGACACCCGAGTTCACCTGGATGCCCGAGCTCGTCGAGTACGGCAAGGCCCGCGGGGTCGGCATCATGGCGTGGCTGCGATTCTCCGACTTCGACACCCACGACAAGCGCGTCCAGCGCTTCGGGCTGCTGCGCCAATGGGGCGTCCAGGGCGTCAAGCTGGACTTCATCGACTCCGAGGCGCAGGAGCGGCTGCAGTGGTACGACGAGACGCTGCGTGACCTGGCCGACAACCACCTCATGGTCAACTTCCACGGCTCGTCCGTGCCCAAGGGGATCAACCGGACCTGGCCCCACGTGATGACCATGGAAGGGGTGCACGGTGCGGAGAAGTCGTCGAACCTGACCACCAGCCACCTGGCGGCCCTGCCGTACACCAGGAACCAGATCGGCTCGATGGACTACACGCCGATGGCCTTCCAGCGGGCCGGCCGGCCCACCTCCGACGCCCACGAGCTGGCGCTGTCGGTGGTGTTCGAGTCGGGGCTCGCGAACCTGGCCGGGTCGCTGGAGGCCTACCGGGCGCGGCCCGAGGCCGAGCGCTTCCTCGACCAGGTGCCCACGGTGTGGGACGAGACGCGGCTGCTGTCGGGGAGGCCTGCCGACCACACGGTGATGGCCAGACGCAGCGGCGACCGCTGGTTCATCGGCGCCGGGGTCTCCGGGGCGGCCCGGACGCTCCAGGTGCCGGTGGGCTTCCTGCCCGGGCGCTGGCTGGTCGAGGTGACCCGCGACGGCGCAGGCGGTCTCGTTCGCGAGGCGCACGTGGTGCGCGGCAGCACGTTGGCGGTAGAGGTCGGAGCCGAGGGCGGTTTCGCCGCCATCGCCTGCCGCTGGCGGCCCGGGCTGACGACCTGCGCGCGCTGATGACACATCCGGTACGGCGGGCCGCCCGCCGTACCGGAGCCCTGCTCAGCCCTTGAGGCCCGAGGTCGAGATGCCCTCGGTAATGCGGCGCTGGAAGATCAGGAAGAAGCCCAGGACCGGGATCAGCGACAGCACCGCCATCGCGAGCATCGGGCCCCAGGTGGAGCCGCCGCTGGAATCGAGGAACGCTCGGAGCGCGAGGGGCACCGTATAGGTGGACACGTCGCTCAAATAGACGAGCTGGCTGAAGAAGTCGTCCCACGTCCAGATAAAAGTGAATATGGCGGTCGTGATCAGCGCGGGCCGCGACAGCGGCAGAATGATCTTCCAGTACACCAGGATGGGCCCGCATCCGTCGATGCGGGCCGCTTGGTCCAGCTCGCGCGGCAGCGACCGGATGAACTGCACCATCAGGAAAATGAAGAACCCGTCCACGGCCAGGAACTTCGGCACGATCAGCGGCAGGAACGTGTCGATCCAGCCGAGGTACTTGAACAGTGTGTACTGCGGCACGATCAGCACGTGGATGGGCAGCATGATCGACATCATCATGATCGCGAACCAGAGTCTCCTGAACCGGAAGCTCAGCCGGGCGAAGGCGTAGGCCGCCATCGAGCACGACATCACGTTCCCGGCTACGGTCGCCGCGGCGATGAGGAACGAGTTCGCGAAGAAGCCGCTGAAGGGCACTCCCAGCGCGGTCCAGCCGGTGGCGTAGTTGTCGGCGACCACGGTCTCCGGCATCAGCCCGGGATCGGCGAAGATCTCGTCGTTGGGCTTGAACGAAGAGCTGATCAGCCAGAACAGCGGATAGAGCATGACGAGCGCACCCACCACGACCAGCAGGTGGACGGCCCAGCGACGGCTAGTCGGCATAGTGAACCCAGTACCTCGCGGAACGGAAGGCCAGCGCGGTGAAGGCCGCGGTCACCAGGAGGAGCACCCAGGCCAGCGCGGAGGCGTAGCCCATCCGGAAGTTCCCGAAACCCTCCTGGTAGATGAACAACGTGTAGAACAGCGTGGAGTCCGCCGGCCCCCCGGTGCCGCCGCTGATGATGAAGGCGGGAGTGAACGCCTTGAAGGAGTTCACCGTCTGCAGCACCAGGTTGAAGAAGATGATCGGGCTCAGCATGGGCAGCGTGATGCGGAAGAACGCGCGCACCGGCCCGGCGCCGTCCACCGCGGCGGCGTCGTAGAGCTCGGCGGGTATCTGCTTCAACCCGGCCAGGAAGATCAGCATGGGCGAGCCGAACTGCCAGACATGCAGCAGGATCAGCGTGTAGATCGCGTACTGGGGGGTGGAGATCCAGCTCGGCCCCACGATCCCGAAATGTTGCAGGACGTCGTTGATCAGGCCGTCCGCCCCGAAGATCTGCCGCCACAGGATCGCCACCGCGACGCTGCCGCCGAGCAGCGACGGCAGGTAGTAGGCGGCGCGATACAGCCCTATGCCCCGCATGGGCCGGTTCAGCAGCACCGCGACCAGCAGCGCGAACGCGCCGGACAGCGGCACGGAGAGCACGACGTAGATCAGGGTGACCCGCACGGCGTTGACGAAGTGCGGGTCGTCGGTGAGCATCCTGGCGTAGTTGTCCAGCCCCACGAAGGACGGGGCGGTGAGCAGGTCGAAGTCGGTGAACGAGAGCGCCAGCGAGGCCAGGATCGGCCCGCCGGTCAGCAGCAGCAGACCGGCGAACCACGGCAGCAGGAACAGGTAGGCGGAACGCCCCTCTACTTGAGCACTCGTCGGGCTTCTTCGAAGAATTGCGATACCCCCTGGTCGATCGTGAACTTGCCGAAGCCGATCTGCTGGTTGATGTTCATGAGCACCTTGTTGTGCAGCTCACCGGCGCCGAGCGGCTGCGGTGGCGGGAGCGGGCCGATCGTGTCCTTGATCGCGTCGATGTAGTCGAAGACGAGCTGCTCCGACGGCGACGCCTTGGGTCGCAGCGCGGCGCGGACCGGGTTCGCGGGCGGGATGCCGCGCTCGGATCCGAGCTGGCCGGCCACGGCCACGTCCACGAGCAGCGCGTTGACCAGGGCCACCGCGTCGTCCTTGGCCTTGGTCGCGGAGCTGACGGTCAGCAGCATGGACGGCTTGTAGTACTGGCCGGGCTTGTCGCCCGTCGGGAAGGTGTGGATGCCGATCTCGTCCTTGGTGAGCGAGGTGTAGGCGGTGAGCTGGTTCGACCAGGCGAAGTCCATGACCGCCTTGCGGGTGGCGACCAGGCTGTTCTGCACGTCGCCCAGTGCGGTGGCCTGGACGTCCGGCGGCGTGGCCGCGCCCGCCTTGCGCAGGCCGTCCCAGAACGTGAACCATTCCTTCAGGTCGTTCTCGTCGTAGGCCAGCCTGCCGTCGGCGGTGAAGAACATCTTGCCCCGCTCCAGCAGCCAGTTCTCCAGCGCGCCGCCGTCCTGGGCGCCGTCCTCGGTGCCGAAGACGCCCTTGCCCGCCAGCTTCTTCGCCAGCTCGCCGTACTCGGGCCAGGTGAAGGTGTCCGGGATCTCCACCCCGCGCTCGGCCGCCAGGCTCTTGTTGACGATGAGGGCCGCGGAGTTGATGCCGAAGTTCACGGCGTACTGCTTGCCGTCGATCTTCCCCGCGTTCGCCACGTCGGGGTCGAAGCCGGACAGGTCCAGGCCCTTGCCGAGGTACGAGCCCAGGTCCAGCAGGCTGCCGCGCCTGGCGTACTCGCCGAGGTAGGAGTAGTCCATCTGGATCACGTCGGGGGCGTTGCCGCCCGCGGTCTGCGTGGCCAGCTTCTCCCAGTAGCCGTCCCAGCCGGAGAACTGGGTCTTGATCTGGACGCCGGGCCTCTTCTTCTTGAAGGCGTCGATGGCCTTCTGCGTTGCGGTATGGCGTGCCGTACTGCCCCACCAGGCGAACTGGAGGCTGGCACCCGAGCTTCCGCCCCCGGCGCAGCCGGCCAGGGCGAGCGTGGCGGCGGCCGCGCCGACTTGGAGGAATCCTCGTCTGCTGAGAGCACTCATGCGGGGGTGTCCGTCCATGTACCAGGCGAAAAAATATTTAACTCGGGACGTTAATTGTGGCCGTAACAGCACGTCAAGCCTTCTGGTAAACGGTTGCGGCATCGAGACGCTCGGACCTTTGGGCCCTCTTGACCGTGATCCAGGCGGGAAATACCGTCATGGGTGCCTAACACATCCGATCTATCCACGATGAGAGGCACCCAATGGATCGGCGAGACCTGCTGAAGGCCGGAGGCATCCTGGCCGGGAGCGCACTGCTGTCCGGCGGCTTACCCGGACCGGCGTCAGCGCAGGCCGGGCACTTCCGGGTGATGACGGCCGCGAGCGGCGTAGCGGCGAGGACCGACAGGCGGCCGGTCGCAGGCGGAGTCCATGATCCGGAAACCGGGACGACGTTCATCTCGTGGGGCGGGATGAACGAGGACAGCTACGTACAGGCATTCCGCGACGGAACCTGGTCGCCGCCGCTGAAGATCATCGATGGGCGCGGCGACTCCCACAACTACCCGACCATGGTGCAGGCGGACGACGGGCACCTCGTGGTGGTCGTCGGGATGCACAACGGCGAGACCGTGGTCGCCAGGTCGCCGCGGCCGCACGCCATCGACGGCGGATGGGACGTCCGGGTCGTCGCGGAGGGGGCGGCGGCCAGCTACCCGATGCCGTTCAAGACGGCCGACGGGCACCTCTTCGTGTTCTTCCGCGAGACCACCAGAACCCTGGTGCCGAGCGCGCCGACGGACAACCGGCCGATGCTCTTCATCAGGTCGGCCGACCACGGAGTCACGTGGCAGAGCTCCAAACAGCTCACCGGCCTGCCGTACGCGCTCGGCTCGACGGACAGGTCGGACAACCTCAACGAGATCTACGTCGGGCAGCTCAGGTACCAGCGACAGCCCGAGCGCGTGCACCTAGTGTGGACGCTGGCCGGGGGCGGTCCGACCCAGCACAAGCACGACTACTACCACAAGGACATCCACTACGCCTGGTTCGACCCGAACGCACTGACCTTCCACGCCGCCGACGGGGCCGACCTGGGGCCGCAGCTCACCAACGACGAGATGGAGGGGCCCTGCAAGGTGGCGGTGACGCCACTCGAGCGCCCGGGTGACGTCGTCTCGCCCGACTACATCCAACTCGTCGGCTGGCTGGAGAACGGACGGCCGTTCGTGGTCTGGTTCACCAGGGACGCGTCCCTGGGCTTCCACGACTTCTCCTCGGTGTGGACCCCGCGCGGCTGGCAGACCAGCGAGGTGGCCACCGGGCTGCGGACCAGGGAAATGGAGCAGATCGGGCCGCACACATGGCGGGTCTACACCACGGTCGACGGCGAAGCCGGCATCGCGACCCATCGGCTCGGGCATGGCCGGCGGTGGGAGGCCGAGACCGTGATCCCCACCCCCCAACCGGTCCAGCGGATCGAGCTCATCACCGGCTTTCGCGACCCGGCCAGGATCCTGGCCACCGGAGTGTCGAGCGCCCGCGAGGTCACCGTGGCCGACGGCGACGTCTACGTGGCGGGCCTGGCATGAGCGAGCTGATCCGCCCGGTGACCTCGGCGCGCCAGGCTCGCCGGGGCCTGGCGGTCTAGCCGCCGGCGCGGATGACGCCGTGCTCGCAGGCGTACACGACGGCCATCAGATGAATCCCTCTGCCAGCACCCCCCAATCGGAGACCCCATGTCAGAGAATCACTCCTCGCGGCGTACCTTCCTCGGAGGTCTTGCCCTGGGCGGTGCTGCTGCCGCGCACAGCCCCGCCTTTCCCGCGGCCGCTTCCACCATCACGTCCACCGCCGAGGTGTTCGAGCGCACCGGCCTCCTTCCCATCCGCGACAAGATGCGCAACGACGGCCAATGGGCGAAGTTCCTCGAAGGCCAGGACCTGGTGTGGGGGCGCCTCCCACGCCAGTGGCACGAGGGCCCGTTCCTCGGCAACGGCCTGCTGGCCACCACCATTTACATCCCCGAGGGCCAGAACGGGGTCCGCTTCGACGTCCAGCACAGCGAGGTCCAGGACCACCGCCCCGACATCGACGCCAAGTACGGCCTGTGCCGCCTGCCCATCGGCTACCTGACGCTTCAGCCCAAGGGCACGATCACCGGCGTCGACTGGCGCCTGGACCTGTGGAACGCCGAGCTCAAGGGCACCATCACCACGGACCTAGGCACCATCGCGTTCACCGCCTTCGTGCACAGTGAGCGCCAGGTCATGCTGATCCGCGTCAAGCCGGACACCGCCGAGCGGGAGACGGCCTGGACGTTCACCCCGCTGCCCTCGATCAGCCCCCGCCAGATCACCAACCCCGACCCCGGCTACCAGCCGAACCCGCCCAGCACCCTCAAGAAGGACGGCGACGTCAACCTCTGCGTCCAGCCCCTGCTGGCCGGCGGCCACTACGTCACCGCCCACCAGGAGGTCACCCGAGACAACGAGCGCTGCCTGTACATCACCGTGGCCCACTCCCACCCCGAGGAGACCGCCGAGGCCCCCGCTGTACAGACGATCAAGAGCGCTCGGAACCGCACGTGGCGGATACGTTCGGCGGTGGTGGCGATCTCGTCGACCGGGGTGATCTAGGTGGCTGGTGTTTTTTGATCTGTCTCGCGTAGGTCTGTCCTGGTGTGCCAGGGTGATCGGTGTTGGTCGCCGGGCGTGGGGAGAGATCGAGCGATGGCAGTGGGCCAGACTCCGATGCAGCC
>NZ_JADOGI010000296.1 GCF_015645445.1 Nonomuraea cypriaca
GACATTCCAACACCGGCCGGAGCCACACCACGCCAGCTCAGCTCACCCACGGACGGGAGAATGCTGCCGATCGTCGAAGTCCGGCAGCACAAACAATCATAAAATCGGACATTTAGATTCCACATAACGATCACCGGCATCTACCTGCTCATTCGCGGCACGGCGGGCGGGCTCGGCCTCGTCGGGTACGTGCTCAATTCGGCTGGACTGGCCGGGGCGTTCGCGATCGAGTACACGTTGCACTTCGTCTTCCCGTACCTCGGCGGCGACGCCGTGAGCGGGCTGCTGGCCGGGGGCACCGGGCGGGCGTTCCTGGTCACGTCGGTCATCCTGCTGGCAGGGGTACTGATCTTCAGCGTGGCGGCGATCCGGAGTGGGGCGATGCCGGTGTTCGGCGTGGTGCTCTACGCGGCGGGGATGATCCCCGGGTCACTGCGGAACACAGTGCCGGAGCTGGTCTACCTGGCCGGGCTCGTCGTGGCGGCGGCCGGGGTCGCCTGGATGTCGGCGCGGTTGTGGACGGCTGAGGAGGAGCCGGTCATCGCGCCGCACGGTGGCGTACTGCCGAGAGCGTGAGGGCGTACTGCCGAGAGATGCGGGTTCTCTGTTGGGAGCGCGAAGAGGGCCGGGCCTGTCCCAAGTGACCGGGCTCCCCGGCAGGAACAAAGGCCCGTCCCAAGTCCGGGGCTCACTGCCACGAACGCGAAGGACCGGGCCGCTCCAAAGTGGGCGCTGGAAATGCGGAAGGAGCCGGGCGCTGGGTGCGCCCGGCTCCGTTCATCTCCTGGGAGATCCTGCGCCGGCGGCAGGATCTCCCGATCAGACCCGGCTCAGGGCCTTACGCAGGCGGTCGTTCGCCCGCCTGACGTCGCGCCGGGCTCGCTGCACGCGACTGACGCGCAGGATGAGGCGTTGCTCCTCCGCCTCCCGGTGAAGGGTTTGTATTCGGTCATTCACCAGATCATGAATGAGATCCGGGATCTGCAGGCTCTTGTTCGAGTGAGTGCTCATCTGATTTTCTCTTTCTGCTCGTTGGTGCGCGGTCAGGCAGCGACCGGGTGCTTGCGGGGACGCCCGCGCGGACGCTTGCGGGGAACGACGGTCCCCCGGAGAACCAGTTCGCCGCCCCAGACGCCCCACGGCTCCTCGCGCTCGAGCGCGCGGGCCAGGCAGGCCTTCTGGATGGGGCAGCCGCCGCAGAGTGCCTTGGCGAACTCGACGTCCTCAGGCGACTCGGCGAACCACAGGTCAGGGTCGGTACGACAGGGGATCTTGGCTTCGTCGATCAGGTCCATGATCGTCTTCGCCCCCATCTGCTTTCTCCTTTGATCGATCTTTAGATCTTGGTCGGGCACCTCGATAGGTGGTCGGGGATCACGGACAAACAAGAAGGCCGCGGATCCTGTGTGCGGATCCGCGGCCTGGAGGGCTGTTGCCGGTCAGGTTGTGACCGGTTTATCCCTCCAGGGCTGCGGACCGCACAGTCCACCCTTGGTGAGCTGGCTGGTCGGCAGTTCGATACGTGCGCCGTAGACTGGAGCGCCTTGCGCGGCGAAGTGAGCTCGCGCATAGAAGGCGGCGGCCTGGCTACGGACAGACTTCTCCTGCCGCACTCGGGCGGGCCCGTCAACGAGTCTCACCGAGTCACGGCATGCGGAAATGAGCCACTGCGTGGCCGGCATCTTGATGCTGATCACAGGGACTCACCTCCACTCTCTGGATCGTCGGACAGGACTGTCCGACTCGCTTGACCATGACCCTAAACCGGGAAGCCGCGAACGGGCAACATATTTTCTACCTGCGATTTCGTGACATTCTCCACGCCTCCGCGGACAACTCTGTCACGCTCCCGCGGACCTACTCCGTCACGCGGATCATGGCCTCCTGGACCACGGACACCACGAGTTCGCCGGACGCGGTGAACATCTCACCACGCGCGAGCCCCCGTGCCCCGGCCGACCAGGGGGACGCCTGTGCGTAGAGCAGCCACTCATCGGCCCTGAACGGGCGGTGGAACCACATGGCGTGATCGAGCGAGGCGCCCATGATGTTCGAGGCGCCCCAGGCCATGCCGTGCGCCAGCAGTATCGTGTCGACCAGCGTGAAGTCGGACGCGTACGCGGCCAGCACGATGTGCAGGAGCGGGTCGTCCGGCAGGTCGGCGTCGTAGCGGAACCACACGTTCGTCTCGGCGGTGCGCAGCTCCGGGTTCGCGTACGCCTCCCAGGTGAGCGGCGAGGCGTACCTCGCGTCCACGGGGCGGGGGCGCGACAGCCAGTCACGCAGGTCCGGGTGCTCGCCGACCAGGTCGTACATCCTGTCCTGGAACGTCGGGAGCGTCTCGGGGTCCGGCACGACCGGCATCACCGACGCCTGGTGCGTCACGCCTTCCTCGAAGATGTGGAACGACGCGGACATCGTGAAGATCGCCTTGCCGTGCTGGATGGCGTTGATTCTGCGCGTGGTGAACGAACGGCCGTCGCGCAGGCGCTCGACGTTGTAGACGATCGGGATGGAGGGATCGCCCGGCCTGATGAAGTAGGCGTGCAGGGAGTGGACGTTGCGGTCCTTGGGGACCGTGCGGCCGGCCGCCACCAGGGCCTGCGCCGCCACCTGGCCTCCGAAGACGCGTTGGATGCGCTCTTCCGGGCTTCTGCCACGGAAGATGTCCAGCTCGATCTGCTCCAGGTCGAGCAGGTCGAGCAGCTCCTTCAGCGCCTCGTTCACGTGATCCGTCTCCCTCGTTCTTTCCGGTTCTGGGACAAGTTTGACGTGCCGCCCTATTCCTCACGAATGTGGGCCTGGCTTGTCCGATGATTCCTTGTCGCAGTTTCGCGGCTGTTACGAGCGTTACGGCGAGTCTCCGGCGGCACAGGGGTGACGGAGATCACGAGAAGAGGTCAGGGAGTGCGGCAGAGGGTGAGGACGGCCTCGCCGTAGCGGTCGATCTTGACTCGGCCGATCCCCGCGATGGACAGCAGCTCCTGCTCCGACGTCGGCACCCGCTCGGCGATCGCCTGCAGCGTCACGTCCGTGAACACGACGTACGGCGGGATCTTGGATTCCTTGGCCGTCGCGGTCCGCCAGGCCTTCAGGCGCTCCAGCAGGGCCTCGTCGTAGTCCGCCGGGCAGGTCGCACAGCGGCCCAGTTTCTGCTCGGTGGCCGAGGACAGCGTCTTGGCGCAGATCCGGCAGCTCACCGGGGCGGCCACCTGACGCCGCTCGCGGGCGGGCGTCGCGAGGCGGGGTGGGGTGGAGACGCGGCCGGTCAGGCCGTCGAGGAAGCGGGAGGGGCGGCGGGACTTACGCCCTCCGGGGGCGCGGGCGAGGGCCCAGGAGAGGGAGAGGTGCTCGCGGGCACGGGTGACGCCGACGTACAGAAGGCGGCGTTCTTCCTCGATCTGCTCCGGCGTCTCGGCGTAGATGATGGGGAGCATGCCGTCGGTGAGTCCGACGAGGAAGACGGCGTCCCACTCCAGGCCCTTCGCGGCGTGCAGGGAGGCCAGGGTGACGCCCTCCACGGGCGGGGCGTGCTGCTCGGCCGCGCGGCGCTCCAGCTCCGCGACGAACGCCGGCAGGCCGGCTCCCTCGGCGGCCATGTCCTCCGCCAGGTCGGCCAGGGCCTTCAGCGACTCCCACTTCTCCCTGGCCTTGCCGCCCCCGGGAGGGGACGGGGTCAGGCCGAGGCCCGCGAGGATGTGGTGGACCTCCGAGGCCAGCGGCTCACCCGCGGCGGAGCGGGCCGCACCACGCAGCAGGACGACCGCCTGGCGCACCTCCGGGCGCTCGAAGAAGCGCTCGGCGCCGCGCAGGACGTACGGGATCTCGGCCTTGGACAGGGCCTCCTCGTAGGACGCCGACTGGGAGTTGACCCGGAACAGCACGGCGATCTCGCGCGACGGCACGCCCTTGTCCATGAGCTTCCTGATCGCCCGCGCCACGCCGGCCGCCTCGGCGGGTTCGTCGTCGTAGTCGGCGAAGGCGGGCCGCGGGCCCTCGGGGCGCTGGGCTACCAGCTCCATGCGGTGGGGGGACCTGCTCTTGGCGATGACGAGGTTGGCCAGGTCGACCACCTGCGGGGTCGAGCGGTAGTCGCGGACCAGCTTGATGACGGCGGCCTCGGGGTGCTCCACCGCGAAGCCCGTGAGGTAGCGCGGGCTCGCGCCGGTGAAGGAGTAGATCGTCTGGTTGGGGTCGCCGACCACGCAGACGTCGTCGCGGCCGCCGAGCCAGGTGTCGAGCAGGAGCTTCTGCAACGGGTTGACGTCTTGGTACTCGTCGACGACGAAGTAGCGGTACTGCTGGCGGATCTGCGCCGCCACCTCCTGGTGCTCGGTCATGACGGCGGCGGTCAGCTCGAGGATGGTCTCGAAGTCCACCAGGTGGCGGTCTCTTCTGAGCTGCTCGTACGCCTCGTAGAGCCGGGCCACCTCCTCGGCCGGCACGGGAGGCGTGCGGTGGTGCTTGGCCGCGGCCGCCACGTAGTCGTCCGGGCAGACCTGGGTGACCTTGGCCCACTCGACCTCGGCGGCGATGTCCCGCAACTCGGACCGATCAGGATTTTTCCGGATCTGGCGGCAGGCTTCCACGAGGACCGGCAGCTTGGACTGGATGACCGAAGGGGCCTCGCCGCCGATCACCCTCGGCCAGAAGTAGGTGAGCTGGCGCAGCGCGGCGGCGTGGAATGTGCGGGCCTGCACAGCGGGCGCCCCCAAGGCGCGCAGCCGCTGGCGCAACTCGCCGGCCGCGCGTGTGGTGAACGTCACCGCGAGGACGCTCTGCGGCTCGACGACGCCGCTGCGGACCGCGTGCGCGATGCGGTGGGTGATCGCCCGCGTCTTGCCCGTCCCCGCGCCGGCCAGCACGCACACCGGCCCGCGCACCGCCTCGGCGACGGCGCGCTGCTCAGGATCGAGACCGATCAGGACGTCGTCCACGTTGCTCACCCGTACATCCTCCCAGCCGATGGCGGTGAAGCACCTTATTCTGACAACATGCGGGCCGACGTATGTTCATAGGATGCACAGAACTGGTCTCTTCCCCCACAATGGGGCCGACCATCTGCATGGGGGAAAGGAAGGCCGTGCGAACTGCGGTTTCCGCGAGCGTACTCGCGCTCGCTGCCGTTGCGCTCACACCCATCGCCGCGAACGCGGCCAAGGAGCCCACACCGGCTCCGACCGTGAGCACTCCCGTCGGCGCTGACGGGCTGTTCGGCCTGGCCACGGAGGCCGTCAAGTACGGCAGTCACAAACGCCAGCAAATGGATGTCTGGTGGACCCCCGACGGCCAGGAGCGCCCGGGGGTCTTCCTGATCCACGGGGGCTGGTGGTCGGGCGGCGACAAGAAGTACATGCAGGGCATCACCCGTTCCTACGCCGACCTCGGCTACACGGTCTTCAACGTCAACTACCGCCTGTCGGGCGACGCGCCCTGGCCGGCGCAGCGCACCGACGCGTTGGACGCGATCAAGGCGGCCCGCAAGCACGCCGACCGGTGGGCGTTCGACGCGAGCAACTACGTGGTGGTCGGCTTCTCCGCCGGCGGCCACATCGCGGCGGCCGTGGGCACGTACGGCGACGGCATCAACGGCCTCAAGGGCGTCGTGGGCATGTCGCCGATCATCTCGCCACTACGCGCTTACTCCGACGGCGAGAAGAGCATCGACCCCAACAAGCGCAAGCTCCGCACGGCCGCCATCAAGCTGGCGGGCGGCTGCGGGCCCAAGGGCAAGTGCTCGCGGGTCTGGGCCAGCATGGAGGCGGCCTGGCACGCCAGCCGCAAGGACGCGCCGGTGCTGACCGTGCACTCGGAGAAGGAGTTCGTGCCGCCGGTGCAGAGTCAGCTGCTCAGGCAGATGCTCGGGCAGGTGGGCGTGCCTGTGACGGTCATCACCGAGCCGGGCCCCAACCACAGCAACGCCCTCTACCGCCTGCCGGGCGTGGCGGAGCGCGTACAGGCCTGGATCGCCGAGCGCATCGGGTAGGGATTAACCGCGCACCCGCCGTTGTTGCACCGAGCGCCTGTTTCTTGACCTTGGAGGGTTTTCCAACATGGCGCTCACGGTCTACAGCACAACCTGGTGCGGCCCCTGCAAGCGACTCAAGTCCCAGCTGGCCCGCGAGGGCATCAGCTTCGACGAGATCGACATCGAGCGTGACCCGTCGGCCGCCGACTTCGTGATGAGCGTCAACAACGGCAACCAGACGGTGCCGACCGTGGTGATCGAGACCGCGAACGGCCGCGTCGTGCGGACCAACCCCTCCGCGCTCGAGGTCAAGGCCCTGCTCGGGGTGTCCTGATCTACCAGTCGCCGACGAGCTCGCCGCCGTACCAGGTCTCGATCAGGCGGCGGGCTATCGACACGGGGGGCGGCAGGCGCAGCTCGCCGGAGTCCAGAGCCCGTACCAGCTCCTCGCGGGAGAACCACCGCGCCTCGGCGATCTCCACCGCGTCCGGCGTGAGGGTGGTGGACGTGGCGTCGGCGAAGAAGCCGAGCATGAGGCTGCGCGGGAACGGCCAGGGCTGGCTGCCCAGGTAGCGCGGATTGGCGACGCCGATGCCGACCTCCTCGGCGACCTCGCGGGCGACCGCGTGCTCCAGCGACTCCCCCGGCTCCACGAACCCGGCCAGGATCGACAGCCGCCCCTTCGGCCACTGAGGCCCGCGGGCGAGCAGGCAGCGGTCGTCCGCGTCGCGGATCAGCATGATCACGGCGGGGTCGACGCGCGGGAAGTGCTGGCTGTCGTCGTGGGGGCAGACGCGGATGTGGCCGCCGGCCCTGACCTGGGTACGCGTGCCGCAGCGCGGGCAGAACTCGTGCGTCGTGTGCCACGCCTCCAGCGCCACGGCGTAGACCAGCAGGCCCGCGTCGCGGTCGCCGAGCAGGCCGCCGACCTGGCGCAGCCCGGCCGCCACCGGCTCGCCCTCGGGGGTGTCGCGCAGGCTCATCGGGACCGTCACGCGGCCGTTGACGTCGCCCTTGGGCAGTCCGGGCAGCGCGGCGGCCACCGCGAAGTAGGCGACTCCGCCCTCGACCCCCAGCAGGTAGCGCGGCCCCGCCGGCGCCTGCTCGGACGTGAACAGCACCGCCTGCACCGCGTCGCCCGTGCGCCGCACCAGCGTGTGACCGTTGTCGATCACCAGCACCCTGGTCGCGGGGTCGGACCACGCCTGCTCCAGCCATCCGTCGTCGGCCCGTAGCGCCGACGATCTGTCGATGGTGCCCCGCGCGAGCAGTAGCGGTCCGATGAGTTGCTCTTCCGCGATCTCCATTGGCCGCCCCCTCTTTAGTCCCTTGTCATCCTATGACCTCCCAGTTGGGCGCCGATTAAGGTGTCCGGGCCCCGCGCTGATCATTCTGCGGCTAGGATCATCGGGTTAGGTTAGCCTTACCTGATTCTTCGGGGGTGCCTTCGCGTTGCGGCTCTACCTGACCGCGCTCAAGCCGACCGACTCCGTGACGGACGGCTTCCTGCCCGCGGCCCGCGCTCTCGGTTGCGAGGTGACGATCCTGACGGACCGGCCCGAGCGGCATCCGTACGCGGTGGCGTGCGACGTGACGGACGCTCGTGCGCTGATCGACACGGTCGAGCAGCTCGGGCGGCCGGACGTGATCTTCTCCAACTCCGACCACCTGCAGGCGCAGACCGCGCTGGCGGCCGCGTACTTCGGGTTGCCGGGCAAGGACTGGCGGGCCTGTCTGGCCGCCAAGAACAAGTTCCTGATGCGGCGCAGGCTGCGGGACGCGGGGATCGAGCGGGTCGAGTCCGTACGGCTCGCGCCCGGCGATCCGGTGCCTGAGCGCGTGACGTACCCGGTGGTCGTCAAACCCCGTGAGGGGGTGGCCAGCGAGGACGTCGTGCTGGTCGAACGCGACCTCGCAGGTGCCGTGGCGGCGGTGCGCCGGCGGCGGCCCGACGAGGCGCTGGTCGTGGAGGAGTACCTCGAAGGGCCGTTGCGGACGCTGGAGACCCTCGGGGACGGCTTCGAGACGCGGGTGCTCGGGGGGTTCGAGACCTCGCTGGGCGCCCTGCCGCACTTCGTGGAGGAGCGGCTCGACTGGGCGCCGCCGCCCGGCGCCTCCCGCGAGCACGTGCTGTCGGCCCTGCGGGCGCTGGGCTCCGGGTTCGGTGCCTGCCACACCGAGTACGTCCTCACCGCCGCCGGGCCGCGCGTCGTCGAGGTGAACTACCGGGCGATCGGGGACCACTGCGACTTCCTGCTGGGCGACGTGCTGGGGGTGCCGCTGTTCGAGTGGATCCTGCGGGTGCACCTCGGGGAGCCGGCACCCGTCCCTCCCGCCGCCTCCGGGTACGGCACCGCCGTCAGCCTGGTCGCCGACCGGCCTGGGACGGTCAAGTCCGCCCCCGGGCAGGAGTCCGTGGTCCGGGGGGACGTCCGGCTGTGGCATCGGCCGCTGCGGGCCGTGGGGGACGTCATCTCGCTCACTCGTACGAACCGGGACTATCTCGGCGTCATCCGCGCCGTCGGGCCTGATCGGCGACACGTGGAGGCGGCCGTCGAGAGGTACCGGGCCTCGCTGCCCTGGGCGGTCGAATGAGACCTCGGCCGCCGGTCAGGGAGGCCTACCTCGCCGCTCGGGTGCTGGACGCGTTGCTGCGCGAGGACTACGGCGGCCTGGCCGGGCGCGTCGCGCGGACCAAGGACGGGGTGGGGCTGGCGCTGGCGGACGGGCGGTGGGTACGCCTCGCGCCCGGCGGGCTGTTCCAGGACTTCGTGGTGGCGCAGGACGAGCTGCTGGGCCTGGAGCAGGTGCTGGAGACGCTGGCGGAGGTGGCTGACCCGGCGGATTCCGGCGGCGTCTCCGCCTTCTTCGAGGAGTGCCTGGCGGCGCTCACCGCGCTGGAGTTGCACGACGCGCACGCGGACGAGGTGCTCGGCCGGGGGCCTTCCTACGAGTCGCTGGCCGCCTTCGTGGATCATCCGGTGTATCCGACGTCACGGGCGCGGCCGGGGTTGTCGGAGGCGGAGTTGGTGGCGTACGCGCCGGAGTTCGCGCCCTCGTTCGAGCTGCGGTGGGCGGCGGTGCCGCGCCGGGCCCTCGCGCCCGGCTCGGCCACGGGCTTGCCCGCCGACCTGGCGCCCGGGTGGGGCGGCGACGAGGTGTTGTTCCCCGTGCATCCGCTCACCGTCGAAGAGGTTCGGAAGATCGACGGGGTACGGATGCTGGACGAGGCCGCGGTCACCGTGCGGCCCACCCTGTCCATGCGGACGGTCGAGCTCGATCCGCGTACCCATCTCAAGCTGCCCCTGCCCATCAGCACGCTCGGCAGCAGGAATCGGCGCTCGATCCGGCCGGGAACGCTGGCCGACGGGGCCAGGGCCGAGTCGTTGCTGCGGGAACTGGCCGGCCCCGGCGTGCTGGTGGCCGACGAGCAGACCTACGCCGACGCTGGACACGAGTATCTGGGCTGGATGCTCAGGCGGCTGCCTGAGGGGAAGATCGTCCCGGTGGCCGCGCTGAACGCGCCAGGGGTGCTCGCCGAGTTGGGCGACGTGATCCCCGAGTATCTGCGGCTGCTGCTCCGATGGAACGTGCGGCTGTTCGTCAGGTACGGGGTCGCGCTGGAGGCGCACCAGCAGAATCTCGCCCTGGTGTTCCAAGGCGACCGCATGCGGCTGCTGGTCAAGGACAACGACGGGCTGCTGGCGTCGCCCGCGCGGCTGGCGGCGGCCGGGATCGCGGTGCCGGACTTCGCCGACGAACGCATGCTGAACGACGATCCGCACACGCTGGCCGACGTGTTCGTGACCATCACGTTGCATCTGTCCGCCGCCGCGGTGGCGTTCGGGGCACTGCCGTACGCGCGGGCCGCCGCGCTGGTGCGCGACACGCTCGCCGAGGCGCTCGACGAGTACGGTGACGACCCCATGGCCAGGCTCCTGCGGGCCAGGACGCTCGACGCGGCCAGACTGACCGGCAAGTCCATGGTCACGGCCGGGACCCTCGTGGCGAAGGAACGCTCCGGCGCGCGTGACATCAACAAGTACTACGGCACCAGCGGGCCCAACTACCTGAGGAGAGCTTGAATGTACGGACTGGCCACCGACATGCCCGCCGCGCTGGCCGAGGAGGCGACGCTGGCGGCGCTGCTGCGCTGCTGTGTGCGGGAGGTGGCCGGGTCGCGCGGGCTCGTCTGGGCCGCACCGCCGTACCTGCTGCTGCGGGTGGCGGGGGCGCTGCTGCGGGCCCGTACGCACGGGGGCGCGGCGCTGCGCTTCGACGGCCCGCCGGAACGCCTCCAGGGCGGCGCCTGGCAGCCGCTGACGGCCGATGAGCTGGTCCAGCTCGCTGAGGCCGACCTCCATGGAGGCAACGGTGAGTTCGCCGGGCAGGTCGCGGCGAGCAGGGCCGCCGTGGCCGCGATCCTGGAGGCCAGGGCGGAGGCCGTGCCGCCCGCCGATCCGTGGCTGGCTTCGGAGCAGGCGCTGGTGTACGGCCATCCGTTCCACCCCAGTCCCAAGGCGCGCGGTGGGGAGGGCTGGCTGCGGTACGCGCCTGAAGCCCACGCCGAGTTCCCCGTCCGGCTGCTCGGCGTGCGCGAGGACGTCCTCACGGAGGCGGGGGACGTGGCGGCGCTGGACGGCATGGGCACGGCGCCACCCGGATACCGGCTGCTGCCCGCCCACCCGTGGCAGCTCGACCTGCTGCGACCCGTCTTCGGCCCGGAACTCCTCGACCTGGGACCCGGGCCGCTGGTCGCGCCGACCTCGTCCGTACGGACCGTGTACGCCCCGGACTCCGAGATCTGCCTGAAGTTCTCCCTCGACGTCCGAATCACCAACTGCGTACGCAAGAACGCCTGGTACGAACTGGCAGGCGCGGTCGAGCTGACGAAACGACTCACCCCGATCTTCGAAGCGGTATCGGCCCGCCACCCGTCCACCCACTGGCTCCCCGAACCCGGCTACCGCTCAACCACCCTCGGACGGCGCCTGCACGAGGGCCTGGGCGTGATCGTCAGGCAGAGCCCCTGGACGGTCTGCCCACCCGACGTAACCCCCATTCTGGCCGCCACCCTCGCCCTGAACATCCAGACCGCACCCGGCACGCCCCCACTCCTGGCTCCTTGGAAGGGCGACAGCCCCTTCCCAGCTTCTTCCACGCCAGCGACACCTCCTTGGAAGGGCGACAGCCTCCTCCCAGCTTCTTCCACGCCAGCGACACCTCCTTGG
>NZ_JADOGI010000297.1 GCF_015645445.1 Nonomuraea cypriaca
CCCGTCGAAACGGCCGCCCGAGCCGGCGCCCCTCCCATCGGGGCGGCCGCACGAGCGGGCGCCCCTCCCGCCGCCACAGGCGCACGTCCAGGTGCCCCGCCCGCCGGGACAGCCCTACGAGCGGGCGCCCCGCCCGTAGGGATCGGCGCGACCGGGGTCGGGCTGCCGTCCAGCCCGACCGCGTTCGGCGGTTCCAGGCATCTGGTCTTCCTGCACGGCCGGGGCCAGCAGGGACGCGACCCGGAGCTGCTGCGCAGGTACTGGACCGCCGGGTTGAACGGCGGGCTGACCCGGGCGGGGCTGGGCACGATCGCGCCGGCCGATGTCTGGTTCCCCTTCTACGCGCCACAGCTCATCCAGGCCATGCGAACCGGGGAAGCCCTCCCCCGCGCCGTCGACGATCCCCTTGAGGCCGCCGCGCCCGAACCGGGGGCCACGCGGCAGCTGTACGAGCGGATGATCACGGAGGCGGCGGCCAGGGCCGGCATGCCCGCGGAAAGGGCCGGAGCCGAAGGGCTGGGCGACGCCGTGCATCAGGGGTTGAGCTGGCTGGCCGACACCACCGACCTGGATCGGCTGCTCATAGCCGCGATCTTCGCGGACGTGGCCGCCTACCTCGACGACGAGCAGGTACGGGAGGCCGTTCTGGACCGCGTGCTGCGGACGATGCCGCGGACCGGCCGGTTGGTGCTGGTCAGCCACAGCCTGGGCACGGTGGTCGCGATGGACCTGCTCCCCCGGCTCGACCCGGGGGTCGAGGTCGAGCTCCTCGTCACCGCCGGTAGCCCGCTGGGTATGGACAGCGTTCACCAGCGCCTGCTCAGCGGCGGGCCGCAGCGTCCGGACCGGGTGGCCCACTGGTTCAACGCGTGGTGCCCCGTCGATCCTGTCGCCATCGGCTGCCCGCTGAGCGACCACTGGCTGGGCGAACTGGCCGAGACCCCCGTCGCCAACCCCGCGGCCCGCGCCCACGACATCGAGGAGTATCTCGCTCACCCCGAGGTCGCGCACGTGATCGGGATCCCGCTCACCGCGCCGGCCCCGGTATGAACCCGGCATTCCGCCGCGCGAGGACGCGGCTGTCCTCGCGCCGCGGTCAGGGAAGGCCGCGGGTGTGCTCTCGGTCCGGTCAAGGGCGGCCATGCGACGGAGGCCACTGAACGGGGGCCACAAAGCCGGGGTGCCACAGAACCGGAGGCCACAGAACCTGGGCGCCACAGAACCGGGGGCCACGGAACGGGGAGGGAACCATGGCGACACTCAAGGTCACGACGGTCAACGGCGAGTGGATGAACGACTGGTTCACCGCCGACGCGCAGACGGCGGCGTTCAAGCCGGCGTTCTTCCGAGACGGCGAGCGGGGAGTCACCGCGGAGGCCGCCGGCCGCCTGGCCGGGCTGATCTCCGCCATAGACGCGGACATCATCGCGCTGGTGGAGGCGCCGAGCCGCCCAGCGGAGCTGGCGTTGTTCATCAACGAGTACCTGTCCTCCGGCGGCTCCGCCACGTACGACTTCGTCATGGGCGACTCCGGCGGGAGCCAGAAGCTGGCCCTGCTGTTCAAGCCCGGCCAGGTCGCGGCCGGCCTCGCTCCGTTGGCCGACGTGGCGCCGTTCATCGAGCCGTGGCTGGCCGACGTCGACGGTGACGCCGTCCTCGACGAGTACGCGTTCACCAGGAACCCGCTGTGCTGCACCGCCGACTTCGACGGCACCCGGGTGGGGGTGGTGGTCACGCATCTGAAGTCGAACTTCGTCAACCAGGGCCGTGAGATGTGGCAGGACCCCGCGCGGCGCCCGGACTTCGTCAAGGCCGCGTTGCGGAACCGGCGCCGGATCGCCAACGAGGCGATGCGCATCCGCAGGGGCCTGGAGCAGCGCATGAACGCCGATCCTGGCTGCGCGCTCATCGTGCTCGGGGACCTGAACGACGGCCCTGGCCATGACTACTTCGAGGAGCAGTACCTCGCACACGACGTCACCGACCTTCTCCTCGGCTCGCCGTACCGGCCGGAGCGGCTGTTCGGCCACGCTCAGGCCGACGTCGCAGAGGACCGGCGCTACAGCGCCGTGTTCGACGACTTCGTCACCGAGGAGACGAACCGGCGGGTGCTGCTGGACCACATCCTCCTGTCACCCGGCCTGATGAACGGCGGCTCACCGCTGACCAAGGTGCCCGGGTCCGGTCGCGTCGAACACGACGCCTGGAACGCCCAGCTCGCCGGCGACGGATCCGCACGGGACCGGCGCGCGACCGATCACCGCCCGGCCAGCGTCACGCTCACCCATCCCTGAGCCCATACCCGAGCCCATCCCTGAACCCGTCCCTGGGGCAGGGCTGGGTCAGGAGGACTGGCGGAGGCGCTCCTCAAGGGCCTCCACCAGCCCGGCGATCACGCCGTCGGGCGAGGGACTGTAGTGGGGTACGGCCCATCGGGTGATCCTGGCATCGATCACCGTGGGCCGGCCCGACCTCAGCGCCGCATGGAACGCGTCCTCGAACTCCTCGATCGTCTCCACCCGGTAGCCGTCCGCGCCACACGCCCGCGCGTAACCGGCGAAGTCCGGATTCCGGAACTCCACCAGCGCGGTCTCCAGGTACGTCGCCATCTGATAGAGCTTGATCAACTTGAATTCCTGGTCGTCGAAGATGACCCAGATGACGGGGATGTCATGCTCGACGGCGGTCATCAGCTCGAAGCCGGACAGCGAGTAGCAGCCGTCGCCGCAGCCGACGACGACCGTCCGGTCCGGTTGCGCGACCTTCAGCCCGATGGCGCCGTTGACGTGCCCGGCCATCGGCCCGAACGAGCCGGCCTTACGGAAGTTCTGGCCCTCCTCGAGCTCCACGTAGTAGCCGAGCCACGCCAGATGCGCGCCGGCGTCGGCGAGGAGGACGCCGCGCTCCGGCAGCATCCGCCCGATCGCCTGCGCGAGCTCTCCCGGGTGGATCTGCCCGGTCACGTGGGTGATGGGCCTGGCCTCGTGGTCCCGGCCGTCGACCTTGGCCGGCGGCACCTCGCCGACCACCTTCCGCTCCAGCGCCTCGACGAGGGCCGCCACCGCCGGGCGGGCGTCGGACAGGAGCGCGTGGTCGGGTTTGTACGCCTTGCGGAACTCGGTCCCTGAGATGTTCACGTGGACGAGCAGCTTGCCGTTGAACAGGTCTCTGCGGTAGTTGAACGTGGCGTGCTGGTTGAGCGAGTTGCCGATACACAGTACGACGTCGGCCTCGCGGAACGCCTTCCACGCGCTCGCGTGGCCGCTGTCGGCGAAGACGCCCAGCGAGAGCGGATGCCCCTCGGACACGATGCCCTTGCCGTCGAGCGTGGTCAGCAGCGGGAAGTTGAACCGCTCGATCAACCGCTTGATCTCCGCCCCCGCCCCGCTCCGGACGGCGCCGAAGCCGGCGAGCGCGACGATGCGCTTACGCCGCGCGATGGCGTCCGCCAGCACCGAGGCGATCTCCTCCACGACCGCCGGGTCGGGCAGGACCGGGGCGACGTCGAGCCGGATGGGTCGCACGTCCGTGACCTCGACGCCGCGCTCGGTCAGGTCCTCGGGAACGTGGATGTGCACCGGCCCAGGCCGGCCCTCGAACGCGAGGTTGACCGCCTCCTCGAGCACGTCGCACGTGTCCGCGGCGTCGGTGAGCAGGAAGGACTTCTTGGTCGTGGCCGCGAACATGGCCCGCGAGTCGGGTGTCCTGTTCATGCCCGAGGTCTCGTTGAGTGAGCCCCATCCCTGCCATTTCCTGGACGCGTACCCCGAGACGGCGAGGACCGGGTAGGAGTCGGACATCGCCACGGCGAGCCCCGAGAACAGGTTGAACGCCCCGGGTCCGGCCGTGGCGAAGCAGAAGCCCAGCTTGTTGGTGTACATCGCGTACCCGCACGCCATGAAGGACGCGGCCTGCTCGTGCCTGGTGATGATCGGCCGGATCCGCTGTGAGTGCTTCAGCGCCAGCATCAGGCCGGCGGTGTTCTCCCCGGCGCCGCCGAAGGCGGCCTCCACCCCGATGTCTTCCAGCCCTCTGACGATGGCCTCGTATACCTTCATGGTTTCGTCCTCTTCCGTGCGGCTAGGCGTGCCACCGCGTGGCGTGCCGCGCGTGCACGTCGGTGGTCCCGTTCACGAAGAACCGCTCGTAGTACTCCGACTCGACGTGGTGGGTCTGCAGCCAGATGCCGGGCACGTGGATGGCGTCGGTGTGCGCGGGGAACCGGCCGTGCGTCGCGTGGAGGTACACGCAGACGTCCCGCACGCAGTCGATGACCTGCTGGTCGTACTCGCCCGCCTCGGTCAGATAGCGCCGCCCGTAGTCGCCCTTGTAGATGCCGGCGAAGGTCTTCTCGTCGGTGTAGATGCCGCCAGGACCGAACTTCGCGCGTACGACGCTCTCGACGGCCTCCTCCATCGAGGCGTAGTTGGGCGGGCAGGCGGCCTTGATGAGGTGCTCCCCGTCGGCCCGGAGCCCGACCGGATGGGAGCGCAGCGCGGCGTACTTCGGCAGCGGCACGTGCCAGCGCGGGATGTCGGCGAGACGGAAGCGCGGAACGACGAAGTCGAAGCCGAGCATCCGGCCGTACGCCTGGGAGAACTTCGGGTCGCCCAGCATGATCTGCGGGTGGATGGTGGCGTGGATCCACGCGCCGAGCCCCATGGCGTCCGCGACCAGCATCATGTTCTGCACGAGCAGATCGGCCTCGACCTGGGTGCGCATCGGCCCCAGGGCGCCGAGCGGCAGTTTGAGCTCCGCGTTCAGGAACCCGTTCTTCACCCACTTCCGCACCCCTGCCGAGCGGTAGAGGTTGCGGTCGTCGACGAGTGCGGGCCGGTGCCCCTCCGGCTGGGTGAGCAGGTACATCAGCGCGTTGATGTACTGGTGGGAGAGGTCGACCACGGGCAGGAAGACCGTGGTGCCAGGAAGGTTGGACAGGAACCGGTTGGAGTCCAGGTAGGCGGGGAAGTCGCGCATCCCCTCGGCGACGTCGAGACGGTGGGGCAGCACCTTCACCTTGGCCCTGCGCGCCCGTTCGACCAGCGTGCCCGCGTCGAAGGGCAGGTCCGGGGAGGGCTCCAGCTTTCTCAGGTAGTAGGTGCCGCTGTCGTTGATCATGAAGAAGTGGGTGCCCTGGGCGTTGTCCGGGCTGCCCGCCGTCCGCCCGGTCATGTGCAGGTTCGGCTTGGCCATGATGGGCTCGCCGTCGCGCGGGTCCTCGAACGGCCGGTCCGGCATGGTCAGGCCGGAGCAGCCGGTGAGCGCGATGAGCACCGCCTCCTCCAGCTCCGTCAGCGGCATCGGGGGGTGCGGCGACCGGTAGCTCATCGAACCGGCCGGGACGGACGCGCCGCGGCTGATCCGGTGGGTACGCCTGCGCCAGATGGTCTCGAGCAGCGGCCGGGACAGCAGGTCCGCCAGCCCCTCCTGCTCGATCTCTTGCTTCATGGACATGGTCGGCCTCGCTTTCAGTCGCGCCTGACGTGCCCGTCGGGCATGGCCGGGCGCCACGGCGCGAAAGCGCTCGCCGTGCGCGGCAGGAAGCCCGCGAGTTCGGGGCAGTGCCGCAGGATGACGCTCTTCATGCCGTTGCGCTCGATCCAGTCCAGCCCCAGCGGCGTGTAGATCTCGGGCCTGAAGTCGACGGTGAGGAAGCGGTCGCTCTGCAGCCGCCGGCTCGCCATGAGGATGAAGATGCGGAACGCCGTGTCGCTGAATCCGAAGCGCTCGGGCGGGTTCTCCGCGTAGAGGCCGACCATTGTGTCGATCTCGTCGACCGTACGGTAGACGTCCTTGAGCCTGGCCAGCGTGTCGGGGTCGGCCGTGAGGTCCTCGAAGCGCCGCAGCCGCGGCTTGTGCAGACCGGCGCGGAAGTCGTTGTAGCGCGGAACGGCGCGGCGGCGGGTGCGGGCGAGGTCGACCACGGACAGGTCGATGATCTCCCCGTCCCGCTCGAACGCCTGGAGCGCGCGCGGATAGTTGTACAGGGTGATCGCGCCGGGATGGGCGATGCCCAGCGAGTAGAGCGAGTTCGTGAGACCGGCCTCCCGCATGAGAGGCTCCGTGGCGGCGCCCTGCACGTCGTTGAATCCCAGGGTGCGCAGCGTGCGGCCGGACGCGTGGTCGGCGATCTCGTAGTCGTCCGGGATCAGCGGATGCATCCGGTAGACGGTGACGAAGTCCTCCGTGAGCGAGTAGGGGGTGGCGTGGTGGTCGGGCAGGGTCTCGGGGATGCCGGTGAGCGCGTGCGCGTCGACCAGCCAGAGCCCCAGATGGGTCAGCCAGTTCTTCGGCGGTCCCGACCAGTTGGCCGTCAGCCCGATGTCGATCAGTTCGGTGGCGAGGATCGCGGGCGTCCACTCCACAGTGTGGATCTTGGCGATGAGAGCGGAGATGACGAGCCTCGCCGTGTGGTAGACGGTGTCCTCGTCCATGCGCGGGTACTGGCTCCGCAGCGCCTCGCACACGGTGTTGTGCTCACGGGCGAAGAGCGTGTGCATGACGCTGAGACCGAGCCACCAGTTGTCACGGAAGCCGGTGATCGCGATGCCGTCGGGACCGGCCGGCAGATGGCCCTCCTCCAGGTGCAGCGCCGCGCCGCCGGTCGGCTCACGCAGGGACTTCGCGACGGTCTCGTCGCCGCCGTACACCTCCGAGCCGTCCCACCACTGGGAGGCGGTGTTGCCGAACAGGGTGGGCGGGTCCGTGCTGCCGGCTCGGCGCACGCCCGCGTCCTCGGCGAAGCGCATCACCGTCTCGGGCGCTCCGCCCGGGGTGTTGATCCAGGTCATGCCGGACGGGAGCGGCACCTCGACGCTCTTCGTCCCTGCCGGGTAACGCTTGTGGTTGACCCAGTCGTGCACCTGGAACTGGATCCACGCGGCGGCGATGACGTTCAGCGACCGTGCCGGGATGAAGGTGTCGCGGCGCAGCAGCTCCCTGCTGACGGTCACCGGGTTGGGCATGTCGAAGAGGCTGGGCCGGTAGACGGGCGGGAGATTGCGGCCGAAGGCCGAGCCGAGCGCGCCCATGGTGGGTGCGGACAGGTCGTTGTACGTGCCGTCATAGGTGCGCCTGACCCTCAGGCTCTCATCGATGGGCGGTGGCACCGGATGGGCCTTCGGCACGACCTCGCGGATCTCGGTGTCGATGAGGTTGTCACGGCGCAGCACCTGCCGGATGGCTTCGATGTTGAGCAGCCCGAGCCAGGTCGGCAGCCGGTGCCAGGGGACGACCCGGTTGAGAGCGCGGAATCCGGGCCGCAGGAACCTGCCGACGACGACGTTGCGCGCCGGCATCGGCGTGATGAAGCAGTGGCCGCGGCGATGGGCGCTGCCGGCCTCGTAGGCGGCCTTGCGCGCGCGGTTGAGGTTGCCGAGCGGGCGGAACTCGTCGGTGGTGTTCCACGGGTCGAAGGCGAGCTGGTCGATCTGGAGCGCGATGGCGCGCGCGTCGGCGGTGTCGAGGTCCTGGCCCGGGATCGTCAGCGTGGCCACCGGGATGACCGGCGCGTCCTCCTCCCGCCAGTCGGCGGCGCCGTTCTCGATGGGCGTGCTCCAGGCGTCGGCGTAGCGCTGTACGCACAGGTCGAAGACCACGTCACCCCTGGCCAGCCGTGCGGCGAGCTCATGTCCCAGGTAGTCGGGGTCGCTGCGCGACGCGGGAGGCGCCGCGGGCGCGTCCGCGGCGGGGCGGAGCCGGTAGCGGACGGGTCCCGCGTCTCCCCAGAGGATCGCGCCACGGCTCCAGTACGTCTCGCGTGCGAGGCTGCGCACCTCGCGTCCGGTCGCCGCGGTCACGTTGCGCCGCATGCGCGCGGCGGTGGCCCAGCCCAGCGCCAGCGGAAGCTTGGCGTACAACGCGATGCCCTTGCGCAGGTTGGAGTTCGCGCCCGCCATGGCCTGGGCGAAGACGACGAACTCACGTGCGTTGCGCGCGTGGGAGACGGGAAAGTTCGTCATGAGGAGGTCGTGGGCGTGGTCAGGACCCGTCTGGACGCGCAGTGCCGCGCCGCGCAGGTCGGGCGCGAAGTCCGGCTGACGGACGCCGCTCGCGTTGGACAGCCGGACGATGACCGGGTATTCGGCGTCCGGCTGGGCGAAGCCGGTGCGGAGGTCTTCCGGCAGGTCCTGACGGAACCTCAGCCGGGCGTTCTCGACGCCGAGGACCGCCTTCGCGTGAAAGGCCCGCTCGATGCCGGCGGCACGGCTGCGTTTCCTGATCTTCACCTGGACCCGCATGAGATCGCGGGCGAGCTTGTCGAAGATCACCCGCTCGACTTCTGGGGTGCCTCCGACATAACGCTCATATTGCTCAGCCATGGGTGCTTCGCGCACCGCCGGAGCCTCCTCGACAAGGCGCTCTTCCTGCTTGGTCATCTGTGAGTCCCTCCCGATGCCCGCCATCATCGGTCGCGAGAGCGGTCCGCGCGCGGCGTGAAAATCATTATCGCCGTTATTCCCTGAGGCAACGAGATAATGCGCCGTCCCGTGCAGGACATGACGCTTGTTCCACGGCTGGAATACGTACCCGGCCCGACCCTCCAGCCAAGCCCTGCAACATGTAAATATGACACAAAATAGCAGCGAGTCCGCCTTTCTGGTGTTTTGTCGAGGCAGACCTACAATGAGAAGGCGGAATGAAAGGAGAAGGCTCATGGGAAATGTCGTGGACTATGTCCGCGTCGAATCGCTGGACAGAGGGACTCAGCACCTGACCCGCGCCGAGCTCGACCGGCTGGAGGAGCTGCTCTCCTCGACGACCGGCGATGGCGAGCGGTAGGCCGCATCGGGCATGGGGCGGCGCGGAGGGCCGCGCGTTCCGCGCAGTGGAGCGGGCGGTGCCGCCGGCCGAGGCCGGGGGTCGGGCGGCGGCGGTGCTGACCGCGCTGGGCCTGCGGGCGGAGCTCCTGGACGCGGGCGCGGGCCGCGATCCGACCGCCTGGTCGTGCGAACTGCTCGGCGGCGCCGACTCGCCGGTCGCGTGCGGAATGGGGAAGGGGCGCCCCGCGGAGGCCCGCGTGGGCGCCCTGTTCGAGGCCCTGGAGCACTACCTCACCGGCCCGGCCTGGTTCGACCCCGCCGTCGTCGAACCGGCCCCGCCCACCCGCCTCGCCGCGGGACCGCTGCGCGCGAACGTCTGCGCGCCACTGCTGGCCGGCATGTCCGGCCGGCGGATGGCCTGCCTGCGTTATCGCCCCCTCGGCAGGGGACGCGAGGCGCTGGTGCCGCTGTTCCTGTCCGCCCCCTGGTACGTCGAGACCGGCGCCGCGCGGCTGCGCGAACTGGCCGGCGACGACTGCGACTACGCCGACCTGATGCGCTACAGCTGCAACAGCGGCTCGGCCGCCGGCCTCTCCACCGCCGAGGCGATCCTGCACGCGCTCAACGAGGCGATCGAGCGTGACGCCCTGTCCCTGCTCCTGGTACGTGCCTTCCTCGGCGGGGGCGGGTTCCGGCCCAGGCTGATCGATCCGGAGACGCTGCCGGCCGGCCCGGCCCGAGCGTACGCGACGGCGGAAGAGCTCACCGGGTCACCGGTGCACCTGCTGGACATCACCAGTGACATCGGGGTGCCGACCATGCTGGCGTACACCGCCCCCACCTCCGGCCATCCGCACCGGCGCGGCGCCGGGACCTCGCTGAGCCCCGCCTACGCGGCCTGGCGCGCGCTCACCGAACTCGTCCAGGCCACACTCGGCGAGGGCCTGTCGCCCTCCGGAGCACGCCGCGATCTGACCGGCCTGGCGGCGCATCCCACGCTGCGCGCCTGCGGCAGGTTCGACCTCACCGGCCCGCTGCGTGAGGCGCGGGTGGTCCCCTTCCCTCGGGTCGCCTGGGTGGCCGAGCCGCCCGCCCGTCAGTTGCGGAAAGTGGTCGCGATGCTGGCCACGCGGAGCCTCACGGCCTTCCACCGCACGGTGTGCGCTCTCCCCGGCGGGGTCACCGCCGTACACGTGATCGTTCCGGCGCTGGAGCGGTTCATGCTGATCACCGACGGCAACCTGGTGATCCCCGGCGGCAGGGCGCGGGCCGCCGTGGCCGCCCCGCCACGCGCGTTCGCCGCGGCCTGGAGAGTTTCCGAACCGATGCCGTCCGATTGATGGTCACATTAAGGAGGTGGCCGGTTTTTCCCGTTCGCCGAACTTACCTGTAGAGCTCGCAGCCCTATTCTGCTAAGAAATATGAGCACAATAGGACCCATGTCTGCACGATTTTTGCGACAGCATCGCACGGCCAGAGTGTCGGTGGTGCTGGGCATTTTGCTGCTGACCCTGTCCACCGTGTTCCTGCTCGTCGCCCCGCAATTGCAGCAGGGCCCGGGGAAAACGGTCGGAATGGCCTCGGTCGTGGCGGCGGTGGGCAGCGCGATGGCACTGGGTAACAGCCTGATTCAGTTCCTGTCCTGGTGGCGTAAGCGGGGCGCGCCCGCGCCCGCGCCCACGTCCGCCGACATCGGCACCGCGAAGGACATCCTCGCCGGCCTGGTGACCCAGCAGTGGCGCGACGAGACGATCCTGCGCTCGCTGTGCGCTCCCGAGCCCATGCCGCTGCCCTGGCGCTCGACCGAGCGCCGCGAACTCGCCGACCATCCCGAGATCATCGCCAAGGGTGCAGTGGCCTTTCCCGGCCTGGACGTGCACATCGCGGACATGGTGCGCAACTTCCGAGCCCTGCGCTGCCGCCGGCTGGTCATCCTGGGCGGCCCAGGCACCGGGAAGACGACCCTGGCCGTGCAGCTGGTGCTCGAACTGCTGCGCACGCGGCAGCCGGAGGAGCCCGTCCCTGTGCTGCTGTCGGCCTCGCGCTGGGACGACCGCGTACATCCGCGGTTGCAGGACTGGCTGGCCGCGAGCCTGGCGATGGACTATCCCGCGCTGCGGGCGGAGGGCCTCGGCCCCGACATCCCCGAGACGCTCGTCGCCCGCGGCGAGATCCTTCCCGTCATCGACGGGCTGGACGAGCTGCCCGGCCACGCCAGGGCCGGCATGCTCACCGCGCTGAACCGGTCGATGTGCGAGACCGACCAGCTCGTCCTCACCTGCCGCACAGAGCAGTTCACCGAGTCCGTCGAGGAGATGGGCAACGTCCTCACAGCGACGGCGGTCATCGAACCGCAGCCCATGTCCCCCGCCGCGGCGGCCGACTACCTGCGGGCGTGCCTTCCC
>NZ_JADOGI010000298.1 GCF_015645445.1 Nonomuraea cypriaca
GCCCGCCCTCCACCTCCGGGCAGAACGGCACCAGCCGCTCCTCCGCCCGCCACGCGGCCAACCGGGCGTCGGCGCTGGTCTTGGCGCCGCCGTCGTAGCGCACCCGGCGGCCCATCAGGCAGGCGCTGACGAGGATCCTCTCCACGCCTTCGATCCTATGAGCGCGATCGGCACCAGCGAGACGGCCGCCAGCGCGACCGCGCAGCCGAACGCGTACGTGAAAGGCTGCGCCACCCCCGCCCTGGTGAACACCTGCGACAGCACGGCCAGCAACGCGACGCCGAACGGCGCGGCCAGCCGTACCGCGATCGTGCTCAGCGTGGTCGCGGCGGGGAGGGCGGCGCCGTCGAGCGTCTTGAACGCGGCGGCCATCACCGACGTCGACACCAGCCCGTGCCCCAGCCCGAGCACGAACATCGGCGCCGGCCCGCCGGCCGCCACGAACCACACCATCCCCGCCACCGCCAGGACGACGCCTGCCGCGCCGACCCCTTTCGGCCCCCTGTCGTCGGTGAGCTTGCCCGCGAGCGGCATCGTGATCGCCGCGCCGATCCCCATCGGGGCCAGCAGCAGCCCCGCGTCCAGCGCGCTCCCGCCGCCGGCGACCTGGCTCTGCAGGGGTACGAGCACCGTGAAGCCGAGCATCGCGGCCGAGTAGCACACCATCGCGCTCACCGCCGAGGCGAACGTGCGGTTCCCGAACAGCCGCAGATCCAGCAACGTCCCCGAGCCCCTGAGCGCCCGCACCACGAACGCCGCGACCAGCGCGACGCCGATCCACAACGCCGGATGCAGCGGGGAGGCGCCGTCGCCCACCTCGGACAGGCCGTAGACGAGCGCGGCCAGGCCGGGCGACAGCACCGCCAGCCCGACGGCGTCGAGGGCCTGCGGGCTCGCGCCCGGACTGCGGGGCAGCACCACGAGCGCGGCCAGCAGCGCCAGCGCGCAGATCGGCACATTGAGCAGGAACAGCCACCGCCAGCCCGCCGCCTCCACGATCACCCCGCCGAGCGGCGGCCCGAGCACGGGCACCAGCATCGCGGGAATCGAGATCGTGGCCATCGCGCGGCCCATCCGGTCCTTGCCCGCCACCTGGGCCAGCATCATCTGGCCCACCGGCAGGAGCAGGCCCCCGCCCAGCCCCTGCACGGCGCGGAAGGCGGCCAGGCTGCCGGCCGACCAGGCGGCGGCGCTGAGCGCGGAGCCCGCGATGAACAGCACGAGCGAGAGCAGCCAGACGTTCCTGACGCCGAACCTGCCGACCGCCCAGCCGTTGATCGGGACCGTCATCGACAGGGCCAGCAGGTAGCCGGTGACCGCCCACTGCATGGTCGCGAGCGTCGTGTGGAAGTCACGGGTCAGGATGTGGAGCGCCACGTTGACGATCGTGGTGTCGAGCATCGTCATGACGACCCCCAGGAGAACGACCAGGCCCGTCGTCCAGAGAGGGTCTCGTACGCCGTATCGCATGTCGTACACCGTATCACTTTGGCTAGACTGGATGGTGTGAGCTCTCTCTGGACGCGACCCACGCCGCCCCGACGTCCGGCGCTGACCAGGGAGGCCATCGTGGCCGCCGCCATCGCGATCGCCGACGCCGAGGGGATCGCCGCGGTCTCGATCAGACGCGTGGCGGCCGAGCTGGGCGCGCGGGCGATGACGCTGTACTCCTACATCGAGCGCAAGGAGGACCTGCTGGCGCTGATGCTCGACGAGGTGGCCGCCGAGGTGCTCGTCCCCGATCCGCTGCCCGACGGCTGGCGGGCCGCGCTGCTGCTGCTCGCGCGCAGGGAGCGGGAGCTGGTGCGCCGCCATCCCTGGCGGGTCGACCTGATCTCGCAGCGCGTCCCCATCGGGCCGAACGCGTTGCGGCACGTGGAGCAGAAGCTGTCCGTGTTCGACGGGCTGGGCATCGACCGGCTGACGGCCTGGCGGTTCCTCGCCGTGTTCAACGACTACATGACCGGGTTCGTCGTCAGGGAGTCGCTGGAGCGCGCGGCGCCCAGGCAGCTCGGGATCAACGACGCCGAGCGGGCGGCGGTCGCGGAGCCGTACATCAAGGAGCTGGTGGAGAGCGGGGAGTTCGCGCGGCTCGCGCCGATGATCCAGCAGGGGGTGCCGGGCGCCGACGACAACTTCGAGCGCGGCCTCGACTGGGTGCTGGACGGCCTCGAACACGCGGCGAAGGCCGCGGCCGGGGCCTCGGGGACGGGCGGCGGCTCGGGGGTGGATGCGGACGGAGGTTCGTGGCGGACGGAATCCGGGGGCGACGCACCCGGGCGATAGCCTTGGCGTCGATGAACACCACCGTCGCCACGATCGTCATCGCCTGCTCGCTGCTGCTGATGCTGGCGAGCCTGGTCGTCGCCGTCCGCAACCGGCCGATGGGCATGATCCTGCTGGTCGGCTTCGCCGTGCTCGAGGTGACGGTGCTGGTGCAGCTGGGGTTCGTGATCGCGGCGGTGGCCGGGGGCGAGGGGCCCGCCGACACGGTGACGCTCTGGGGTTACCTCGGCGGTCAGGTGCTGATCCCGCCGGCCGGGGTGTTCCTGGCGCTGGCCGAGCGGAGCCGGTGGGGGTCGGCGATCCTGGTCGTGGCCGGGTTCGCGATCGCGGTGATGACAGGGCGGCTGCTGCAGATCTGGCAGGGGGTCGCGTGACCACCTCGATCGGCACCGGTCCAGGGCGTGCGCTGGTCGCCGTCTACGGCCTGTTCGCGCTGGCGGCGGGGGCCAGGGCGGCCGTGCAGATCGCCGGCAGGTTCGGGGAGGCGCCGCTGGCGTACTCGCTGTCGGCGTTCGCGGCCGTCGTCTACATCGTGCTCTCCGTCGCGCTCTTCCGGGGCGCGCGCGGCCTCGCGCTGGTCGCGCTCGGCATCGAGCTGGCCGGCGTGCTCGTCATCGGCACCGCGAGCCTGCTCGACCCGGCCGCATTCCCCGACGAGACGGTCTGGTCCGCGTACGGCAAGGGCTACCTGTTCATCCCCCTCGTGCTGCCCGTCGTGGGCCTCTACTGGCTGCTGCGCAGGCGTTAACGCCCGGCGTGTCCGGGCAGAGGCACCCCCCATGAGCACCATCGAACACTCAATAGACGTCGAGGTTCCCATCAGGGTCGCCTACGACCAGTGGACGCAGTTCGAGAGCTTTCCCGAGTTCATGGAGGGAGTGGAGTCGGTCAAGCAGCTCAGCGACACGCGTACCGCCTGGGTGGCGGAGATCGCGGGGGTGCGCCGCGAGTTCGAGGCCGAGATCACCGAGCAGCATCCGGACGAGCGGATCGCCTGGCGTTCCCTCGACAAGCCGCACCAGGCCGGCGTGGTGACCTTCCACCGGCTCGGCGACGACACCACCAGGGTCACCCTCCAGATGGAGTACGACCCAGAGGGCCTCGTGGAGACGGCGGGGGACCGCCTGCAACTCGTCCGGCTGCGGATCGTCAACGACATGCGGCGCTTCAAGATGTTCATCGAGTCCCGCGGCGACGAGACGGGCGGCTGGCGCGGCGAGGTCCCCGGTCCGCACCAGCGCGGCTCGACCTACGGCGACAGCGACCAGCCGGTACCCCCGGGCACGATCGGCGGCGACTCCCCGTCCTCCGGCACCACCCTCCCGCCGCCCGGCCCGAATCCCCCGCGCGACGAGCCGCCCGAAGGTCCCCGCCCGGTTCTGTGATCTCCGCACCGCTCTGGGGGCCCATCTGCGTCGATAGCTGGGTGGGGTGGAATAAGGGTGGATTTCGGGACTGTTAAGGTGGTGATTCGTCCCATGATTTGATGAGTGGAGGATTCCCCCTGCCATGAGCGTGCTCGCCCAAGAGTCCCGCGCCAGAACAACACCCCTTGCCTGGCTGCTCGTGCTGGGGATCGTCCTCGCCGCACTCAACCTCCGTACCGCCGTGACCAGCGTCGGCCCCCTTCTCGGCCAGCTCACCGGCTCGCTGGGGATGACGAGCGTGGGCACCGGTCTCCTCACCACCCTGCCGGTCCTGGCGTTCGCCACCGTGGGCGCGATCACGCCGACCCTGGCCAGGCGTGTGGGCGAGCACCGGTTGCTGCTGCTGGCGCTCGTCGTCCTGGGCGTGGGCCTGCTGGTCAGGTCGGTGGTCGGCTCGGCGCCGGTGTTCCTGGTGAGCAGCGCGGTGGCGCTGTCCGGCGGGGCCGTCGGCAACGTGCTCATCCCGACGCTGATCAAGCGCCACTTCCCGGCACGTACCGGGATCATGACCACGGTCTACACCACGGCGCTGGCGGTGGGCACCATGCTGGCCGCCGCCGCGACCGTGCCGATCGAGCGGGCGTCGGGCGACTGGCACATCGCGCTCGGCGTGTGGGCCGCGCTGGCCGCCGTCGCCACCCTTCCGTGGCTCGCGCTGCTGCGCAGTGAGCCGGCACGGGACACCGGTGGCCGGGACGAGGGCATCCGCGGGCTGATCAGGAGCAGGCTCGCGTGGATGATCGCGGTCTACTTCGGCACTCAGGCGATGATCGCGTACATCATGTTCGGCTGGCTCGCCACGATCCTCGCCGACGCCGGCTACAGCACCTCGCAGGCCGGGCTGGTCCTGGGGGTGTTCACCGCGCTCAACATCCCCGTCTCGATCATCGTGCCCATGGTCGCCTCCCGCTTCCGCGACCAGCGTCCCGCCGTGGTGGGGCTCGTCGTCTTCTACGCGGCCGGGTTCCTGGGGCTCTGGGTGGGGCCTGCCTCCTGGGCTCTGGTGTGGGTGCTGTTGGTGGCCGTGGGGATGGGGTCGTTCCCGCTGGCGTTGATGATGCTCGGGCTGCGCACCCGTACGCCGGAGAGCACGGCCGCGCTGTCGGCGTTCGGGCAGAGCGGCGGATATCTCATCGCCGGCGCCGGTCCGTTGCTGGTGGGCATGCTGCGCGAGGCGACCGGCGGGTGGGCGGTGCCGTACACGCTGATCTTCGCGGTGCTCGTCGCGCAGTTGCTCTCCGGCCTGTACGCGGGCCGCAACCGCTATTTGGAGGACGAGAGAATGACACGGTGAATTCCACTGATGTCACCTTTCCCGACGGCCGGATCAGCGGCCGTTCCCAGATCGTCGGGGTCGTGCCGGTGGGGGCCCGGCACGGCCTCGTCGTCGCCGAGACACCGTTCCATCCCCTCGACCACACCTGGCCCGACCAGCCCGCCGACCGCGGCACGATCGGGGGCCTGCCGGTCGTCGACTGCGTGACAGGGGCCCAGTCGACCACTGGCGAGGTCTTCCTCGGCGACGCGATCCCGGTGCGGCGCGGTGCGGAGGACTGGCAGTGGCTGGTCGTCCACGTGACCGAGTCGCCGCTGGCGGTGGGCACGGACGTGGACCTGGAGGTGGACGGCGTCTTCCGCGCGGCGCTCTCGGCCGGGCACACCGCCTGCCACCTGGCCGCCCTGGCGCTCAACGCCGCACTGGCCGGCCGCTGGCGCAAGGAGGTGGCGCGCGACCGGCTCGGCAATCCCGACTTCGACCAGGCGGCGATCACCTCGTCGCGGATCGGCGAGCACGGCAGCGTCGACGTCTACCGCCTGGGCAAGTCGCTGCGCAAGAAGGGCTTCTCCGCCGAGGACCTGGATCTCGGGCTGGTCGCCCAGCAGGTGAACGACCGGCTCAAGGAGTGGGTGGCCGCCGGCGCGCCGGTCCGGCTCGACGTGCCGGGGCTTGGCCTGACCGCCCGTCGTACCTGGCACTGCTCGCTGCCCGACGGTGAGGCGTCCATCCCGTGCGGGGGTACCCACGTACGGCACACGGCGGAGCTGGGCCGGGCCGAGGTCACGCTCACGCTCGACGAAGCGGCCCTGACCATGCGCACCACCTTCGGTTAGCTCAGCGGCTCGCCAGGAAGGCGAGCACCCGGTTCCAGGCGTCCGCGCAGGCCGCGGCGTGGCCGGCGTACCCGGCGTCGAAGAATCCGTGCGGCGCCCCGGGGTATGTGACGATCTCGTGCTCGACCCCGGCCGCGGTCAGCGCCGCGTCGAATTCGGTCACCTGATCCGCGGGAATGCCCTGGTCCGCCCCTCCGAACAGGCCGAGGATCGGCGTTCCCAGCTCCATGACGGGGAACGACTCGCCCCGGTCGTCGCCGGGGGCCGTCCTGCCGTAGTAGTCGATGGCGATGGCCGGATGGCCCTGCTCGGCCAGGCGGACGGCGAGCTGCCTGTAGAACCCGTGGAGCCCGCGCACATCGGGGACGATCACCACGCCAGATCCTCGCACGTCGTCGGGCCGGGCTTCGTACGCGGTGAAACCGGTGCCGTCGGACGAGGTCAGACGGACGTCGGCGGCTCGGGTGCCGGTGATGGGCGGCTGGAGGCGCGGCGGCGCGGCATCGTTGTCGTAACACATGGTGCCGTGAAAAGTACCAAAGCTGAATTGATAAAGCTAGACTTGCTTTTTGTGCTGGCCAAGGAACTGAGGATCGCGGTCGGGCGGCTGGCCCGCCGGATCCGGCAGCTGTATACGAACGCCTCGGGCGGCGACGTGTCGTTCACCGAGTTGGCCGTGCTCTCGCGCCTGGAGCGGGACGGGCCGCACGGGTCCGCCCAGCTGGCGAACCTGGAGCGGATCACCGCGCAGGCGATCGGTACCGTGCTGGGCGGGTTGCATCGGCGTGGGCTGGTGGAGCGCGGCCCCGACCCCGCCGACGGGCGGCGGGTGATCACCGGCATCACGGACGCCGGACGTGCCGCGCTGGACGACCGCGAGCAGGTCATCACAGAACGGCTCGCGGGCGCCCTCGACTCCCTCACCCCTGACCAGCGGAAACGCCTGGCGGAAGCGCTTCCCGTACTCGTTCTGCTCGCGGAGCGGCTCTAGCCGGCCGTCAGCATGTGTTGACAAGTACCCGCTTGTCAACACATGCTGACACCATGGAAGTCACCGAACTGGCCGAGGCGGCCGCCGACCGGGATCCCGCGGTGGGGCTGGAGGCGGTGTCCGCGCTCAGGGCCCTGCTGGAGGAGCTGGAGGCGGTCCACGTGTCGAACGCCCGCGCCCAGGGCTGGTCGTGGGAGCAGATCGCGGGCGCGCTGGGGGTTCGGCGGCAGTCCGCCCATCGCAAGCATGCCCGCAGGACGGGGAGGTAACGCGTGTTCGCCAGGTTCACGGAGGATGCCCGACGGGCCGTGGTCAGGGCCGGGATCCTCGCGCTCGACGCGGGGCGGCCCGCGCTCGACGCCGATCTCATGGTGCTGGGGCTGGCCGAGGTGCGGCCGTTCTCGCTCGCGTCGTTCACCGCCTCGGGGCGGGACGTGCGGGAGCGGGTGGACGTCGGCGACGCGCGCTCGCTGCTCGCCACGCTGGGGATCGACCTGGACGAGGTGCACCGCCGTACCAGGGCGGGCGCCGACGTGCCCGGGGCCTGGAGCCTGCGGCGCTCCCGGGTGCGCCCTTTGCGGTTGACCCTGTACGGGCCGCTCGGCGAGATCCCGCTGGCCATGCACGCCAGGAAGGTGATCGAGGTGGCGAGGTGGCGTCCTGGACCGGTCACGGGGGAGCGGCTGCTGTGGGGCCTGCTGGCCGACTACTCGAACGGCGCCGCCAGAATCCTCATCGACGCGGGCGTCAACGTGTCCGAGCTCGTGCGCGAGGCCGGCATCCCGCACCGCCGCACCGCCTGACCACGCCTCACCGGCCCGGGGCGGCCGGGTGGTCGCCCCCATCTTCCACGCCGGCCGTGTGCTCGCCCCCTTCCTCCACGCCGGCCGGGTGGTCGCTCCCGGCCGTGGCGGCTGGGTGGTCGCTCCCGGCCTCCGTGGCGGGTGTGAGATGGCCGAGCTTCTCCGGATTCGCGATCAGGTAGATGGTGTCGATCTTTCCGTCCGAGACCACGAGCGAGAGCACCGTGACCACCTTGCCTCCGGCTGAGATGAGCACCGCCGGTCCGTTGTTCACCATCCCCATCCCGAAGGACAAATCGGAGATCTCCGCCAGGCCGATCGAGGCCATGAAGCGCGCGATGTTGACCGGGCTGTTGATCGACAACAGGTAGCGGCTGACGTTCTCGGCCCCGGTGATGACCCGCAGCGCGGCCCTGGCCTTCCCGCCGCCGTCGCTGACCATCGTGGCCCCGCTGGACAACAGCTCGATCAGCCCGTCGATGTCGCCGTTCGCCGAGGCGTTGATGAAACGCTCGGTCATCCGCCTGCGCTCGTCCCGGCCCACCTCGTACCGCGGCCGCTTCTCCTCCACGTGCTCCCTCGCCCGCCTGGCGAGCTGCCTGGTGGCCGGCTCGGCCCGCCCGATGACCTCCGCGATCTCGGCGAATGGCAGGTCGAACGCCTCCCGCAACACGAACACGGCCCGCTCAAGGGGCGACAGCGTCTCCAGCACCACCAGCAACGCCAACTCGACGGAGTCGGCCAGCTCGGCATGCTCGGCGACGTCGGGCGCGGTGCTGATCGGCTCCGGCAACCAGGGCCCGACGTACGACTCCCGCCGCGACTTCGCCCACCGCAGCCGATCGACGGCCAGCCGCGAGGTCACCCTGATCAGATACGCCTTGGGATCCCTGACGGTCGCCTCGTCCACCCCCGACCAGCGCAGCCACGCCTCCTGGACGACGTCCTCGGCATCGGCGACGCTACCCAGGATTCGGTAGGCGACTCCGATCAGCAGGCCGCGATGCTCTTCAAAGGTCGGCATAAACCCCAAGACGTATCACGAGACCGTCGGCGTGACACATGGGCTCCGGAACTCCTATACACTTGGTGATCGCAAGGGGCTATGGCGCAGTTGGTAGCGCGCCTCCATGGCATGGAGGAGGTCTGGGGTTCGAATCCCCATAGCTCCACCCCACACAGAAAAGCCATCTCCCGTGATCGGGAGGTGGCTTTTTTCATTCGGCGGCCGGCGCCACGACCGTCTTCGGGCGGTGCGCCGCAGTTCCTCGCGTTCCACCCGGCTCCGGAAGCCGAACTCCAGGATGACGGTCTGGCCGAGCCGCAGCAGATCCTGCGTGTGCAGCCAGCGCACCTTCTCCAGCCGGACCGCCGGCCCGCCGGGCATAGGCTCGGGTACGTCATTCGACCCCCGGAAGGCAGGAGCCACTAATTGGTGCGCATTTCTCAGGAGACCTCGTTCGACGAGGCCGAGATCTTCGAGCTTTACGACTCGGTCGGCTGGGGACCCTGGACGCGTGACATCGCCAGGGTCTGCCGGAGCCTGGTCAACTCACATCTCGTCATCACCGCCAGGAACGAGTCCGGGCAACTGCTCGGACTGGCGAGAACGGTGTCCGACGACGAAATGGTCTGCTACGTGCAGGAGCTGCTGGTCAACGCGAGGTTCCACGGTCAGGGCATCGGCCGCCGGCTGCTGGAGCACCTGATGGAGCGCTACGCGCACTGCCGCTACTTCATGCTGACCACCGATCACGAGTCGACGCCGGAAGGGCTTGCCAACCACGCCTTCTACCGGCGGCTCGGCCTGATCGAACACCATGAGCAAGGGCTGTCGGCCTTCGGGTTGAAGGTCGCCGACTCCTGATGGCTCAGGCGGTCAGGAGGCGACGCAGGGTCTCCGGCAGGTCGTCGCGGTTGCGCGGCGTCACCGTGATCAGCTCGGCCTCGATGCGGGACCTCACCGCCGGATGGCTGCGCTGGTGGATCGTGGCCACGACGGGGACGCCCGCCTCGAAGAGCGTCAGGCAGCGCGGCAGGAACGCCGGCGACAACAGCTCCATGGGTCCGATCTCGTCGATGAGCGCGACCGCGCCCTTCGTGGTCAGCGCCCGATCGATAGCCGGCAGCGCGACACGCTCGAACGCGGGCACATTGACGCCGTAGCGCCCGATCCTGGGCCCGGTCACCCAGGAGACGTGGGCCATGACCGCCTTCCGCCCGCCGAACTCCTCCACCGTGAAGCCGGCCCGCCGCCCGTGCTCGCGTACCTCGTCACTGAGGAAACCGCGGACCGGCACGTCCGCCGCCCGCAGCAGCTCGGCCAGGCGGCGGACGACGGTGGTCTTGCCGGTGCGGGGAGGGGCGGTGAGCAGGATGCGCGGCCGGGACACGGATCCAGGATCGCAGACCCGTCACTCGTCGAGAACGGCCAAGTAGCGCGAGTCGCGTTCAGGACCGAGCCGGCCGGATCTCCCTCTACGCCCCTTGACATGTACGACACCGGGAACCGGGCGCCACGCGCGCCTTGAGGACCGCGGTGCGGAAAGAGGCCGGGCCGGAGGCTTTCGCCCCCGGCCCGTTCTATTTCAAGCGGTCGATGACCGCCGAATGGTCAGTAATGCCGTGGATAGCGCCGATTGCCGAACGTCTTGCCGACCTGGAAGCCTCCGGGCAGGCGCACGGACACGTGGCGGCGGCCGTCAGGGGTGGTCGAGATGTGGAAACGCCGGTTGCCGTAGCTGTGGCCGACGCCTTGCCGCGACAGGTTGATCCGGAACGGCCCCACCTTGATCGACTTTCTGTAGTGCCAGCCCATGTCCCTCCTCCACTGTCGTGCGCTCTGTCTCGAAAACGACTGGCGCGTCCGCCGAGTTCCCGTTCACCGGAGCGCCGTGAGGGTCTCGGCCAAGGCTTCGAGCGCGTGCGGGTCGGCACGTTCGGAGGGGGGCGGCCTACCCGATGTGCAGGCCGCCGGGACCGGGGCCGTGCCAGAGGGGCGAGGCGGCGCGCAGGGCGATGCCGCGGCGCTCGCACGCGGCGAGGAGGTCGGCTTCCGCGGGGCCGTCGCCGGGGAGCAGGAGCAGCGAGCGCAGTCCGGCGGCCACCCCCGGCAGGGTGACGCCCGGCATCGCGCGGTTGAGGCGGGCGAGCAGCAGGTCGCGGCGGCGGCCGTAACGCAGGCGGGCGGCGCGGATGTGCCGGTCGTAGTCGTGCGTCTCGATCAGCCTGGCCAGTGCGAGCTGGCCGAGCACCTCCGCGTGGGAGTCCGCGTGCAGCTTGGCCTCGGCGACCGGCTGGACGAGGCCGGGCGGCAGCGCCATCCAGGACAGGCGCAGTGCGGGGGACAGGCTCTCCGACGTGGTGCCGAAGTACACGACGTGCTCGGGCGCGGTGCCCTGGAACGCGCCGACGGGCCTGCGGTCGTAGCGGAACTCGCCGTCGTAGTCGTCCTCGATCACCAGCCCGCCGCCGAGCGCCCATTCGCGCAGCGCGCGGCCGAACCGGCGACGCGCGCTGCGCGAA
>NZ_JADOGI010000299.1 GCF_015645445.1 Nonomuraea cypriaca
GGGGTGACGTCCTTCCACAGTTCGCGGGCCCGGTCGGTGTCGCGCGCGCCGTCGAGGTCGGCGCGCCACGGCGCGGGATCCTCCACCAGCGGCGCCGCCGCTCCCGCGAACACCGGGACGTGCCCGGCGCCGGCCCGCGCGAGCAGGTCGCGGGCCACCGCGACGCCCACGTCCCTGGGCGTGTTCCCGGCCACCACCGTGACCGCCTCCAGCGTGACGGCCGGGGAGGCGAGGGCCAGGCCCAGCGCCAGCCCGTCGTCCACGTCGGAGGCCGGGATCGCGTTGCCGGGGTCGCAGTCGATGATGACGCGCATGGGAGTCCTCCTCAGTGACGCCGCCGGCCGGGCGGGCGTCTACTCCTTGGTTCCGCTACTGGCGAGCGAGGCGGTGAACTGGCGCTGGAAGACCAGCAGGACGAGCAGTGGTACGCCCGCCGCCAGGATCGCTCCCGCGAACATCTGCCCGTAGTCCACGCCCAGCTCACCGGCGAAGTCGGCGATGGCCACCGGCGCCACCTTCATCGCCGGGTCGGGCGCGATCAGCAGCGGCCACAGGAACGACTGCCACTGGAACACGAACACCACCAGACCGGCCCCCACCAAGGACGGCCGCGACAGCGGCAGGTAGATGTGGCGGAACACGCCCCACCACGACAGCCCGTCCACGCGGGCGGCCTCGGCCAGCGACGGCGGGATGTTCATGAAGAACTGCCGCAGCAGGAAGATGGCCAGCCCGCTGCCGATCCCGGGCAGGACCAGGCCGATGTAGGTGTTCTGCATCTCCATCGCACGGAACGTCGTGGCCAGCGGGATCGCGATCGCCTCGAACGGGATGAGGAAGCTCAGCACGAGCACCACCAGGGCCGAGACCCGCTCGGGACGCCGCGCGCTGTGGATCGCGATCCCCGCCGCGCTTGCCGGCCACCAGGAACGTCATCCAGTAGCCGACGCCGACCCAGCTGCACACGACGACGATCGAGAGAAGGGCGGTGGCGGGGCTGATGAGGAAAGGGATGCTGGGCAGTCCGACGGCGTTCGCGACGGCGTTGAGCGGGCCCTCCGGGCGGAAGGCCACGGCCCACACGATCGCGGAGACCGTCTGCGGCACGGCGACGGGCAGCAGGATGAGCGTGCGCCACAGCCCCACGGCGGGCACCCGCTTGCTCAGTGTGACCGCCAGCCACAGCGCCAGGGCGATCTGCAGCGGGTTCACGATGACGCTGAACAGCAGCGTGACCTTGAGCGAGTTGAGGAAGGTCGCGTCGCCGAACAGGCGGGCGAAGGTGTGCCAGACCGGGCGGTCTCCCGGCGGCTGCAACGAGGCCGCGACGGCGCTGATCGAGGGCCACAGTCGCAGCAGCGCCAGGGCGACGACGGCGGGCAGCAGCATGAACGCGGCGGTGACCCACATGGACCGCCGCGTGTCGGGTGTCTTCAACCTCATGAATTCCCTGGTCGGCCTGGTCACTGGAGGTCGCGGTAGCGCTGGAGCAGCTGGTCGAGCCGCTCCTGGGCGGCCCGCAGCGACTCGGAGACGTCGGCGCCGTTGCGGATGTCGGAGAACGTCTTGTTGATCGTCGTCTCGAAGTCCACGTATCCGACGGTGCGCGGGCGGTGCCGGGCGGTCGTGTCGAGTTCCTCGGTGAGCAGCGACTCGAAGTCGGTGATGCCTTTCTGGACGGTCTGGTCGACGTACCGGTCGTAGGCGACCTTGTTGGCCGGCGGCAGCGTCTCCTTGCCGGTGGTGGCCAGCGCGCCGGTCAGGGAGCCACGGCCGGGCCGGGCGCTAGCAGTCGCCGCCCGAGGACAGGTGCTCCTCCGCCCACTGGGAGATCTGCGCGAGCGCCGGCATGAGGGCGCGGCCGCCGGCCGTCAGCTCGTAGGAGACCGTGACGGGAGGGCCCGCAGAAACGGTGCGCGCGACCAGGCCTTCCTTGGTCAGCTCGGACAGCCGGTCGGAGAGCACGGAATCGCTGACCCCGTCGAGCGCCCGCGACAGCTCGCGGAACCCGGCCGGCCCCGCGCGGAGGCTGCCGAGCACGAGGGCGCTCCAGCGCTTCCCGAGCACGGTGAAGGCGCGCGTCAGCGCGGTGTCAGCCCGCTTACAGCTGTCCACATCGTGCTGTACGGAGGATGTCGCCATGACCTCATGCTAGCAGAAAAGAGGTCACTTTGATTTTCGAAGCAAGTAGCTATACCGTAGCGACGCCTCGATTACTAGCAAGGAGAACCCTGATGATCGACAACTCTGGCGCGCGTCCGAGCGTGGTGGTGCTGGGTGGCGGATACGGCGGATTCAAGGTCGCCAAACTGCTCGACGACGTGGCCGACGTGACGCTCGTGGACCCGTCCGACGCGTTCGTACACAATGTCGCGGCGTGGCGGGCGCTGGTCCAGCCGCAATGGCTGGACCGGGTCTTCCTGCCCTACCGCCGGTTGCTGGCGCACGGGCGTTTCCTGCGCGACAGCGCCGTGGCGGTCGACGGCCGCCACGTGACGCTCGCCTCCGGGCGGACGCTCGAGCCCGACTACCTGGTGCTCGCCACGGGCTCGTCCTACCCGTTCCCCGCCAAGATGGACGTGCCGGACATGGGGACGGCCAAGGCCAAGGTGCGCGCCGCGCACGAGGCTCTGGCCGACGCCGAGCGGGTGCTCCTGGTCGGCGCCGGCCCGGCCGGACTCGAACTCGCCGGCGAGATCAAGGCGGAGTTCCCCGGCAAGCACGTGATCCTCACCGACGCCGCGCCCGACATCCTGGCGGGACCGTTCGACCAGGAGTTGCGGGAAGAGCTGCGCAGGCAGCTCGGCGAGCTGGGCGTCGAGCTCAAGCTCGGCAGCCGGCTGCGGGAGCTGCCGAGCGCGCCGCCCGCCACCGCCGCGCCGATCGCGATCGCGACGGAGGCGGGGGAGAAGCTGACCGCCGACGTCTGGTTCCGCTGCTTCGGCGTCGTACCCCGCACCGAGTACCTGCGCGGCGCGCTCGCCGACGCCCGCGACTCGCGGGGCTACGTGCGGGTGGACGAGCGGCTGCGGGTGCTGGGGCACGACCGGGTCTTCGCCGTCGGCGACATCGCCGACGCCGACCGCGACATGGCCGGGCTCGCGGGCATGCAGGGCGAACTCGTCGCGGCGAACCTCCGCGCGACGATCACCGGTACGGGCGAGCAGGCCGCGTACGAGAAGTACCCGACCGTCATCCTCGTCCCGCTCGGCCCGGAGGGCGGCGCGGGGCAGCTGCCCGGGGTCGACGGCCTCGCGGGTCCCGAGACGGCCGCCGACCTCAAGGGCCGCGCCATGATGGTCGAGGCGTACGAGGCCCACTTCGACGGCCCCGACCCCGCCTGACGGCTCACTCCTCGACCTCGGCGAAGGGCGCGGCGCGCTTGTCGCGCCCTTCGCCGACGCCGGTGCGTGGCCCCCGGCCAGGCCCTCGATGGGAGTTGAGGTCAACCGGTGTCGTCACGAACGCGGGTGAGCCAGCTGCGGACCTCGTTCATCAGCGCGACGGGCGCGTCGTGGTGGATCAGATGACCGGAGCCTTCCACCAGCGAGAGTTCGGCCGTGGGGATCAGCCCCTGCAGTCGTCGGGCGATATCGGTGGGGATCCAGGTGTCCTGGGCGCCCCACACGATGCGTGTGGGAATGTCGATGCGTCCCAGGTGCCGCTCGTTCTCTTCCAGGAAGCGCTCGTCGTAGTCGGTGATCTGCCGGTAGAAAGCGGGCTGGCCGTCCTCACCCGTCCACGGCCGCACGAGCGAGTCGAGATCGTCGTCACGCAGACCGCGATGGCTCGCGCCCTGGATGTACGTACGCACGATGGCGGTGTGAATGTGGGACGGCAGCTGGTCCAGCACGCCGGGATGATCCTGCACGAATTTGAAGAACGGTGAACCGGAGGGCGGGATGGCGACAACGTCGATGAGCATGAGCGAGGCGTAACCGACGCCCATGGTCAGGTGCGCACGCAGCGACACGGCCCCGCCGAAGTCATGGGCGACCACGTGCGGCCGGTCCAGGCCCCAGTGCGCGAGCAGCGCCGTGAAGACCTCGGCCTGCACGCCGAAATCGACCGGGTGCCCGGCCTGTTTGGAGGAGCGGCCGTAGCCCGGCATGTCCCACAGGTGGACGGTGAAGTCACGGCTCATGGCCTCGGCGAACGCCTGCCACAACACGGACGAGAAAGGCGTGCCGTGGCAGAACACCACGGGCGGGCCGGTGCCGGCCCGCCCCCATGCAACCTTCCGGCCCTGCCAATCGAACTGCTCGGTTAGTTCCATGCCCAGCCATGCTAATAAGCACCCCGGCCTGGCAGATGGCCGCCCCCACCAGCGGCCTTCGACATCGGAGCACGCGGGTGTCGCATGCCCGCCCCACGCCGCTCTTCCCGGAAACAGCGAGGAAACAGCCGCTGTGGCCGAATAGCACGAACGCCGAAACCGGTGTGCCATGGGCCCCCTGGTCCGGCGAGGTGATTCTCGTTCCCCGTGGAAGGAAATCAACCAGTGAATCGTGCGACTGTGGCCCGTTTGGCCGGCCCTCTTTCCGGAGCGTTGCTGCTGACCTCTCTCGTCGTCGGCATGCCCGCTTCGGCGGCCACCGCCGCGACGAAGGCGCCGGCCATCGAGTGGCAGGAGTGCCGGGAATACTCCGACGAGGACCTGCGCCGGTTGGGCGTGAGTGAGGAGAAGTTCGGGGAGTTCAGGCGGCTGCTCGGGCGTACCGAGTGCGGGACGATCAGTGTTCCGCAGGATTATGACGATCCGGAGGGCAAGCAGATCAGCATCGCGCTGACCAGGTTGAAGGCGGCTGATCAGAAGCGCCGTCTGGGCAGCCTGGCGTTCAACCCCGGAGGGCCTGGCGGTTCCGGCTATCTGATGCCCCATCGGATCGTCATGAATGGGGCGGAGCTGGACGAGCGCCATGACCTGATCGGGTTCGATCCGCGGGGCGTTGGCTCTAGCACGAAGGTCGCGTGTTCTGGCCTGGGGAGCGAACGCTCGCCGGGGGCGGTCACCGAGGAGCAGGCCAGGAAGGCCTACGCCGAGACGGTCGAGAGGAACCGGGAGTGCGCCGCGGTGCTGCGCAGTCTCTTCCCCGGCAAGGTGGATCGGATGTGGCTGGACAGCGTGCACCCGCCGGACCACAGGACGGACGCCGGGGTGGAGGCCCGCGCCAAGGCCGCCGACCGTAACTTCCAGCGGATGGCGGCGTGGATCGCGGAGCGCGACCGGCGGGGTGGCCCCCTACGTCGCGCCGTGCGCGGGGTGGCCGTTGCCGGTGCAGAAGACGAACCTGCGGCACTCCGGCGGCTCGCTGATGCTCTCCGGCCACCTCCACGAGAGCATGTCGCCGTACGAGTTCACGCCCCCCATGCGCGAGGCGATCGGCGGGACCGTGGTGACCGTCGACGACGACGTGCACGGCTCCGCCTTCCGGGTGCCCGGCTGCCTCGAGAAGCTGGTCGACTACTTCGAGACCGGCAAGCGCACCACCACATGCCCAGGGATGCCGGTGCCGGAATAGGCCGGCACCTCCACCCGCGGCTGACGCCACAACCGATCAAGGTGCGGCAGCACCTGCTCCCCACAGGTGCCCGCCGCGCCAGCACAGCCCTCGCATACCCGGAGTCTGTATGAACGTCCCTCTGTCCAGGCGCACCCTGCTCACCGGAGCGGTCGCCGCCACCACCGCCCTCGGCACCGCCCCGGCCCGCGGCGCCGCCAAGCCGGCGAAGCAGGACGCGCCGAACATCCTGCTGTTCACAGTCGACGACATGGGCGGCGACACCCCCGGCTGCTTCGGCGGCCGCGCCGACCTCACACCCACCGTCGACCGGCTCGCCGAGCAGGGCATGAGCTTCGGTCGCGCGCACGTGCCCGTCGCGATCTGCCAGCCCAGCCGCTCGGCCATGCTGACCGGCCGCTACCCCCACCGCAACGGCGCGGAAGGCTTCGAGCCCATCGACGACGACGTGCCCGTACTCAACGACCTGCTGCGCCCGCGCGGCTACCTGACCGGCATCCTCGGCAAGTACGCCCACCTCGAACCCCCCGAGCGGTTCGCCTGGGACCTGAGCGCCAAGCCACCCCAGCTCGGGATGGGCCGCGACCCGGAGAAGTACGCCCAGTTCGCCACGCAGCTGTTCGACCGGGCCAAGACCGAGAATCGCCCCTTCTTCCTGATGGCCAACGCCGAGGACCCGCACCGGCCCTTCCACGGCAGCGCCGCGGAACAGCAGCGCTTCACCCCGGAGCAGCTGGCCACCATCCCCAGGCCGTCACGGGTGTACACCCCGGACGAGACCGACGTGCCCGGTTTCCTGCCCGGCCTGCCCGACGTGCGCAAGGAGATGTCGGAGTACCTCAGCAGCGCCCGCCGCGCCGACGACACGCTCGCCGCCGTGCTGGCCGCCCTGGACGCCTCAGGAATGGCCTCGAACACCATCGTGATCTTCATGTCGGACAACGGCATCGCGGTGCCGTTCGCCAAGGCCAACTGCTGGGCGCACAGCACCCGCACCCCGCTGATCGTCAGGTGGCCGGGCACCACCCAGGCAGGCCGGTCCGACCGCACCCACTTCGTCTCCACGATGGACCTGTTCCCCACGCTGTGCCGCGCGGCGGGCGCGGCCGTCCCCGAGGGGCTGGACGGGCGCGATCTCACCCCGCTGCTGGAGGGCGGCAGCCAGTCCGGCCGCGGCCAGATCACCACCGTCTTCCACAAATCCGACCAGGAGGTGCGGTACGACATGCGCGGCGTCCACGACAGCCGCTGGAGTTATGTCTGGAACGCCTGGTCGGACGGCCAGAAGGCCTATCAGGCGGAGAACATGACGGGCCTGACCTGGCCGGCGATGCAGGCCGCCGCGGCGGACTCCCCCGACGTCGCCGCCAGGGTGGAGTTCTTCCTGCACCGGGTGCCCGAGGAACTGTACGACCTCGAGAACGACCCGGACTCGCTGCACAACCTCGTCGAGGACACCGGACCCGAGGTCGTCGCCGCGCTGGAAGCCAAGCGGGACGACCTGCGGGCCTGGATGGAGGCCACCGGAGACCCGATCCGCGACCAGTACCAGCCGGCCAGGCGACCGCAGGCTAAACGCGGCGCCCGTTGACCCACACGTTGCGTAGTTCGAGCCCTGTCACGTCGGTGATGACGTCGGTATCCGTCATCTCCCCGAACACACTGTTCGTCACCCGGACGCCCCTGATCGGGTTGCCCGGGTTGCCGATCAGGTTGAACGCCCTGGGCGCCCGCTCGGCCCGCAGCCTTCGGATGTCGATCGCGCCGACGTCCGGGAAGTAGAGGCCGGTGTGCTTGTTCTCGTAGTTGAGCGCCACCTCGACCACCGCGTCGGCGGCCTGGCCCACGGTGATGTCCCTGAAGTAGAGGTCCCTGACGTGGCCGCCGCGCTCCGGGTTGGTCTTGATCCGGATCGCCCGTTCGAGTCGCTCGCTGCTCATCGTGCAGTCCCACGCGAACACCCAGCTCACCCCGCCGGTGGTCTCGCTGCCGATCGTCACGCCGCCGTTGCCGTCGCGCATCACGCAGGAGTCCACGAGCACGTTCGTGGAGGGGGCGTTCACCCGGCGGCCGTCGGCGTTCTTGCCTGCCTTGATCGCCACGCAGTCGTCGCCGGTGTTGAACTCGCACCGCTCGATGAGCACGTCCACGCACGACTCGGGGTCGCAGCCGTCGTTGTTCGGGCCACGCGGGCTGTCCACGGTGACCTCGCGGATGGTCACGTTGGTGCACAGGACCGGGTGGATGTTCCACATGGGGGAGTCCCTGACCGTCACGCCCTCGATGAGGACGTTGCGGCAGCGGTAGAGCTGGATCAGGTTCGGCCGCAGGTGGTGGCCCTCGCCGAACACCCGCTCGGCCACCGGCACGCCCTGCTCGGCCATGGCCGCGAGCAGCTGCTTGTCGGGGCCCTCGGTCGGCGGCGGGTCGTTCGACCAGTCCCACCAGTGGGTGGCGTCGGCCTGCCCGTCGATCACGCCGGCGCCGGTGATCGCCACGTTCGTCCGGTCGTGGGCGTAGATGAACGGGGAGTAGTTCATCAGCTCGATGCCCTCGTACCGGGTGTATACGACCGGCAGGTAGTCGGCGGGGTCGCGGCTGAACTTGATCGTCGCGCCCGCCTCCAGGTGCAGCTCGACGTTGTCGGCCAGGTGGATCGCGCCGGTGAGGTAGGTCCCCGCGGGCACCAAGACCCGCCCGCCACCCGCCGCCGCGCAGGCGGCGATGGCCTGGCCGAACGCGTCGGTGCACTTCGTGGTCCCGTCGCCGACGGCCCCGTGGCCGGTGATCGGGAAGGTGCGGCGGGGGAAGCGCGGCGGTCGGATGCGGCGCCTGATCTGCGGCACCCGCGCCCAGGCCGCGGCCGCCGCGTCCGGCGCGGCGGGCCCCGGAGCGGCGGCCTCCGCCCGGCCGGTCACGCCCGCCGCCAGCAGGCCGCCCACGGCGCCGGCCAGGAACACCCGCCGGGACCGTCCACGCGATAACTCCTCCATCACGACCTCCCTTCAGATGACGGGGGAATCGGGAGCGGGAGGGCCGCCAAGGCCCGCGCGTGTAGTGACAGAACCTCAGACATCGTCATCGCCTCCGGATAAGATCGGTCTTGTGCTTTCGGGCATCGGTCAGGGCTTGGCCGTCGTCTCCCGCGTAAGCGGGGTGAGAAGCCGCTCCCTTCGGGGAGCGGAGGAGTCACCGATGTCCTCCGTCTGTGTGGGGGTCAGCCCTTCACCCCGGTCAGTGTGATGCCCTGGATGAAGGTGCGTTGGGCGAAGAAGAACAGCACGATGATCGGGATGAGGATCACCGTGCTGGCCGCCATCAGCGGCCCGAATTGGGTGCTGTACTGCGTCGAGTAGTAGGTCAGCCCCAGCGACAACGTGTACATGTCCGAGTCGGACAGGTAGATCAGCGGTCCCAGCAGGTCGCCCCACGCCGCCAGGAACTGGAACAGCGCCACCGCCGCCAGCGCCGGCTTGGCCAGCGGCAGCACGATCCGCGCGTAGATCCGCAGCTCGCCCGCCCCGTCCACGCGTGCCGCGTCCAGCAGGTCGCGCGGGATGCCCAGGAAGAACTGCCGCAACAGGAACACGAAGAACGGCCCGCCGAAGAAGTGCGGCACGATGAGCGGCAGGTACGTGTTCGTCCACCCCATCTCGCGGAACAACGAGAACAACGGCACCATCGTCACGTAGAACGGGATCATCATGGTGCCCAGCAGCGCCACGAAGACGACGTTGCGCCCCGGCCACTCGATGCAGGCCAGCCCGTACGCGATGAACGAGCTCGACAGCACCGCACCCAGCATCGACAACGCGCAGATGAGCATCGTGTTGAGGAAGTACCTGGCGAACGGGAAAACCTGCAGCCCGTCCAGGTAGTTGGAGAAGGTGATCTTCTCGGGGAACCAGACGATAGGGAAGGCGTTGAGCACGTCCACCGTCTTCAGCGACGTCGTCACCATCCACACGAACGGCAGCAGGAACACCACGCTCAGCGTGATCAGCACCGCGTGCGAGGCCATCGCCGCCATCAGCCGCCGCCAGTTGCGCCGGATCCGCCCGGTCTCCCGCCCCACGGCGGGGGCCACGGTCGCCGTACCCATCATCGGCCTCCGTAGTAGACGCGCCGGCCGACCAGTTTGAACGTGGCGACGGTGACCGCGGCGACGATCGCGAAGAGCACCCAGGCGATCGCCGACGCGTACCCGACCTTGAAGTACTGGAAGGCGTTCTGGTAGAGGTACAAGCCCGACACCAGCGTCGAGCCGGCCGGGTTGCCCGTGCCGCCGGTCATCACGAACACCGGCGTGAAGAACTGGAACCCGCCGATCAGCCCGGTCACCAGGGCGAACAGCATGTGTGGGCTGACGTAGGGCAGCGTGACGTGCCGGAACCTGGACAGCACGCCCGCCCCGTCGGTGGACGCCTGCTCCCGCAGCGTGGCCGGCACGTCCTGGAGCCCGGCCAGCATGATGACCATCAGGTTGCCGACCCCCCACGCGCTCATCACGATCAGCGCCGGCTTGGCCCAGACGGGGTCGGACAACCAGCCGGGACCCTCGATGCCGAGCTTGGCCAGGGCGTCGTTGAGCAGGCCGTACTGGGGGTCGAAGATGTACATCCAGAGCACTGCGGACGCCACCGCCGGCACGATCGTCGGCAGGTAGAACACCGTGCGGTAGACCGACCGGCCGCCCACCCCCATGTTCAGCAGCAGCGCCAGCCCGAGCGCCGCGACGATGCCGAGCGGGACCGACCAGACGACGATGTACAGCGTGTTCCACAGCGACGACCACCACACCTGGTCGGTCATGAGGTCGACGTAGTTGGCCCACCCGATCCACTCGGCGGGGCCGACCATCGTGTACGAGGTGAAGCTGTAGTACAGCGAGGCGAGCACCGGGTAGCCGGTGAACCACAGCAGCCCGATGATCGCGGGCGAGGTGAACACCAGCCCCCACATGAGGTCGCGCCGCCGCTTTCGTGAGCGCATGTCACAGTCCCATCTGGTTCTTGAACCTTTCGGCCTCCCTGCGGGTGTTCTCCTTGACCACCCGCATGGCCTCGCGCGCGGACACCTCGCCGTAGACCGCGCGCGCCACGTGGATCTCCAGTTGCTGGCTGAAGTAGTTGGTCTCCGGCAGCGACGGTTTGATGTTGGTCGCGGCCAGCATCGCGTCGTACGAAGGCCGCAGGATCGGGTCGGCCCGCATCTTCGCCAGGGCCGGCGACCCGAGGTAGCCGGGCGGGTAGTTCACCGTCTCGAACTCGGCCAGCGTGCCCTCCGGCGTGGCCGCGAACCAGCGCAGGAACTCCCACGCCGCCTCGGGGTGCTTGGCCTCGGACGGTATGAAGGCGCCCCACCCGCCGATCCAGGTCCCCGCCCCCGGCTCGGTGGCGCCGGGCGGCTGGTAAGGCAGCAGCGTCGAGCCGTACTCGAAGTCCGGCTTCGCCTCCAGGATCTGCTGGACGCTGCGCGGCCCGAGCGCCGCCATGCC